>JBCCJU010000228.1:0-7920 GCA_039027715.1 Cyanobacteria bacterium P01_C01_bin.120 | reverse complement strand
TCAGCTTCCCATTTGGCTCCTTGGACTTCGACCGAGATCCCATCAAGACGCTCGCGGCTGGCCAATACGGCAGTGACCAAGGTGTGATACTGACTCATCCGGCCATTGACATAGTCGTATTGGCGCTTGACACCAAATATCTTAGGGCCGCGTTCATGGTGACCGTGAGTCCAGTCCAAGCTAATCACCTGGCGCTGTTGCGGCCGATAGTGGTGGGCTACTTCAACTCGATGCCGGGCCATCAAGGCCTCTTTGACCCATGGGGCTTCGAAGACCCCAGCATGCATCGCTCGACGCTTCACCCGGTCCGACTCATCGGCCCATACATACTGACTGTGGATGCCTTGCAGGGTTTTATTGACACTCAACAGCAAGCCATTGACGTAACGCTCTACATGCTCAAAGGCCGATCACCGCGAAAACAGGTCTCGGTAAGCTGACATACCCTGGCTAATGGTGGCGGCTATTCCCACTAATGGAAACATCAGACTTTACCTATCTAGACTTTCCCTGAGAGGATACCTCGAATCGAACTTTGCCAAGTCGTGTAAACTGCTAGATCGCTCAGGGGCCTGCTTGTGGGGACAGGGACGGGGCACTTTCAATTTCGCGTTCAACTCGTAGCGCACAATCTGGTACACCATTTTGTAGTCCACTTCCACTGCGCACGCCTGCCGCAACCATTGCCAAATCCCCTGATAGCTGGAAAATTCGCTCGGTTCGGCTAAGCGGACTTGCAGCCGTTCCATCACCTCGGGAGGAATGATGCGAGCGGCCCCGGGGCAGTCTTAATCTCTAGCAACTGGCTCAGGCCACCAGCTCGATAATCGTTGAGCCAACGAGTCACCGTTGAGTCATCGCGATGGAGCAATTGCGCGATTTGTTGGCGACTGCTGACCAAGCCACGCATCAACCAATACAGCATTTGCAGCCGTTCCTGCTGACGGGCATCCGTGCGGCTTTCGGCGATCGTGATTGTCAATGGGCGGGCCATATCCGCTTTCCTCCAAGGCACCTATTCTCAGAGTAGGATGCGCTCATCTCTGGACGGCTATTATTAAGCGCAGCGTTACAGAGCATTGGTACTAGGCGTCTGCTCTGCAGTCGATATTGCTATCTGATAGAAGGTTTATCGAGCTAGTGATGCTGGATATTGCTGTGGATTAGTCAACCTTTGACCAAAGAACTTGATGACTCGCCCTTAAGTCAAGTCGCTCAAGTCAAACGGACCAAAATCATCATCATCATCATCATCGTCGTCTTGATCAGGTACAGCATCAGTATCGCGAGCGGCGTCAGCCTTTGAGTAATTGTCGAAGAGATCATCAGCAAAGAGGTCGTCTTCCATTGCCGTTGGGTATCGCGGCGGTTCAGGAGAAACTTTATTAGTCCTGATATCAGCATCACTCCTGGTGTCAGCAAACATCTCATCAGAAAACAGGTCGTCTTCTATCGGAATCTCAGGTCGATTAGATATAAGCTCTTCGAAGTCTTGGTTGGAAAACAACTCGTCAACTGGTGACAATACCGATTCTGGAGCCGCCGCTGCCTGTTCTGCGAGCTGTCGTTTGTAATCCGTCTCCAGTTCTCGAAAGCGGTGATCGAATTCAATTTGCTGAGCTTCAAGCTGTTCTGCAAGCTGGCGCTCAAACTGATTTTGCTGAGCTGCTAATTGAGTTGCAAGCTGGTCTTCAAAAGTGCCTGCGGTTGGTTGAGCGGCTGAGGTCCGCTCTTCTAATTGAGTTTTAGACAGCGGCTCATCCGATGACAGCCCCATGCCTCCTGGAGGCTGAGGAGCCGATAGCGTTACTGTGGTGTCGTCGTTGCCAATGCCCATAATTTGGCTAGGCGTAGAAGTTTCTGGGTCATCAAGGGGCAGGGCTTGCGCAGTTGCCAATTCAGCTTGCAGGTCAGTCAATTCTTGTTCTAACTCAGCCTGTCGTTCGGCCGCAACACGCTCAAATTCCTGTTGTTTGGCGGTCAGTTGTTCCTGGTATTCGGCTGCGACATCAGTTCTAGCAGCTTGGAGGGCCTCGGCCAACTGCTGAGCATGGGATTGCTGTAGCTCTTGAGTTGCAGCTTGCAGCCGCGCTTCATATGCTTGCTCTAATTCGCGTTCGAAGCGCGTTGGATCGGGTTGCGGAAAAGCCGCCATCGATTCATTAGCGATCGCTGTCTCCGCTAGCTGCAGTGATGGTTCGGATTGACTCGGGTGAGCAGGAACTGTGTCAACGGTAGTTTCCGCCGACGTGATTGAGCGCGGCGGCACAGAAGCTGCCCCTTGCTGCAGCACTCGCAGTCGAGTCTGATAGATCTGCTCCATTTCAACCGTTTTTTGGGAGAGCTGATCTTGATAGTGCTCAATTGTTGCCGCCAGCTCGGTTTCATAATCCTGCCGCAGCCTCGTCGTTGCCTCTCGCAATCGCAACTCATGGGATTGTTCCATTTCCGTTAGGCGCCGCTGGGCAATTTTGAGCTCTTCCGCCTGCTTCCGGATGCGACCCTGCACCAAAGAATAGCCCGCCAGAATGCCAAGCAGGAACATAATTAGCAGCGCGATAATAATGCCTGGAGTAAGTACGTTCATAGGGCTCCGTTGAATAAGCGGCTCGAGCACAAAGTCATCGCTTTGACGCGGCAGCAATGGTTATGCAAGTCTGCCACATATGGTAGCGAGCAATTCTGAACTCCAGGCATGAATTTGTCCGATTCTGCCTGGAAGCTGCTTTGTTGGCGATCGCCCAGCGAAATAGAGCAGTTACGGCCGGTTTCTGCGAAAGACATTGCAATTTCATATGGGGCTATTCAACTCAGTTTGCCGGAAGCCAATAAAGAACCTCCCGCATGTGTAAATTTATCAACGTTATTTAGTGCAGACATCTTGCCTGCCAGTGGGACACAATGCCAGACATCGCTAAAAACGAATGCATTCATCAATCACAAAACTGAAATTTCCCTACTTCTGCATCTATTAGCGCCATTGATGGCAATAATTGAAAATGCCCTCTAGCGGTTCAAATTAAGTGAAAACGAATCTGTTTAAAGGTTTTCTAGAGCGCTAATTAGCTGAATATGTTTTAAGTTTCTTTAGGTTGAGTAGTCAATTTATAGTAGCTTCACAGGAATAAGCAACAAAAATAGACGTAATTCAGCCTGAACTGGAAGTCCAAAATATAAGCCTAGATACGGCAGTTATTGTCAGGTCGAATGTATTGTCTAAATGTATTAAACGAAAGTAAGAACCGTATTCGGTACTGCAGATTTTGTCTAAAGCTGACTTTATGCTTTATTTCTGGTAGATAGAAATATCAAAAGTACCATCGGCTATATCCAAGCTTTTGGCATTTATGATGACAAGTATGGTGCAGGTCAAGTAGAGTATCAGCAATTCGTGTTTTGACTGTTTGTTCCCTTTTCTGAAGTTACCTATGGCACGGTACACCACTTTATTTCGAGCGATGAGCTCCTTAGCTCAAATTCGTCAAACGGTTGCCAATACGCTGGCAGCTTGTGATTTGAATCTGGTCTATGAAAACGATGAATATCTTGTAGCGAAAGAGAAGCCAGGAGGCGTCAAGCCTGATTTACTGGCGACTGTGGAGGTTTTGATTAATCCACCAACTGTATCAGAACCCTCTACCCGGGTCGATCTGATTGTGCAGAATGAGGAGCTGCCACTACGACGAGATAATCACTGCTACCAAATATTTGAAGTTGTACATCAGGCGATCGCCAAAACCCCTCTCTGATAAGGTTGCACTTAAAATAGTCGACTACACCAAAGGTTCAAGGGATTATCCCTTCTTGACTAAAACTTTTTGGTGACTTTAACACAGCTGGCTTCGATTCCGCTCAACCATCTGAACCTCTTGGTTTAAGGTTATGAGAGCTGAGTGGAATCGAAGCCCAGGACAATGAATAGTTGTGAGTCCCTACTCAGTTCTAAAGCGTCAGCGATTGAGGCTCGTTTTCAATCAGCGCTGCTAAATCTTTGAGGAAAGCTGCAGCATCGGCGCCATAGATGATTCGGTGATCGCAGGTGATGTTGACCTGCATCTGCCGCTTGATGCCCATTAGGCCCTCCGATGTCGCTACGACTGCAGGTTTAGCGCCTCCAATCGCCAGAATTGAGCCCTGCCCCGGTGGCAAAATAGCATCGAACTTATCCACTCCAAACATGCCTAAATTGGACAATGTGAAGGTACCAGTAGAGTATTCATCCGGCTGTAGCTGCTTGGAGCGCGATCGCGCTACCAAATCTTTCCAAGTGCGCGACAGCGAATAAATATCCATTTGGTCAGCGCCCTGTAGTACGGGAGTAATGAGTCCCCCGCCTTCCATGGCGACAGCAACGGCAATATTAATGCTGCTGCTGTATTGAATACCTTGGTCTGTGTAGGCGGCATTAAGGAGCGGATGTTTTTGCAGTGTCACCGCGACTGCCTTGGCCAGCAGCCCAGTCATCGTCACACCCTTCGACTTGATTTGTTTATAAAGCTGGTCAAGCGCATCGGTTGTAATAGTGTAGCCAACCCGAAATGTCGGCACGGCTAGGCTCGCGTTCATGTTACGCACCACAGCCTGCTGCAGGGTATTGAACGGGACCAGTTGCCCGGGAGCGGCCGGTGCTGGCGTAGCGACTGCCGGCATTGGCGTTGGAGCAGCACTGGGAGGCGGAGCGGCCGCTGGCGCTGCAGAAACGGCTGCTGGCGCTGCCGGTGGAGCAGTGGGGGTCGGTGTCTTGCCCGCCGCCAGCTCAACGTCTTGAGCCACAATGCGACCGTGAGGCCCGCTACCGGTGACCGTTGCCAGGTCTACCTTAAGTTCTTTTGCCAGTTTGCGAGCTCGCGGCGAAACCACTGTGCGGCCACTGGGCGCTGCCTTGGCGCCATTTTGAGGCGATGACGAAGTTGCTGCTGGTGTACTTGCCGCCGGGGTGGGGGCTGGATCGCTGGGAGCCGGAGCTGGAGGTTTACTGGCTCCTCCACTGTCGCCTGACGCTTTAGCCTGCGCTTCGGCAATTTCCGCTTCTGTTTCAGCCAGCAGCGCGATCGCATTGCCTACCGGCGCTTCTTCACCGGCTTCGACGACAATAACGGCCAGGTATCCCTCGTAGAAAGACTCTACGTCCATATCCGCTTTGTCGGATTCAACAACCACGACGGTTTCGCCCTTTTCAACCTTATCGCCCGGAGCCTTGACCCAAGAGACAATCTTGCCTTCCGTCATGGTTGAACTGAGGGCGGGCATAAAAACTTCGCGAATCATGGAGGAGTTACGTCCAAAACAACAGCCGAAATGCGCTCAACGGCATCCGGCGACAGCTACTTATTCTATCCTGTTGGGTTACGCTCCTCGTAGCTTCTGATGCGAAATTAGTGGGATTTTGGCTGGTTTCAAGCTGATGTTGCCTGGGCTACGAGTGGCTCCATCCGCTCGGCAATTACGGCATAGAAAGGATCGCCCCCGCCGAGTCCGAGCATCTGCATCATTATGGGTACGGTTGCCGGACGAGAAATTATTTCGGGGGTGCCAAAGCCAGGAACCGACTGGAAATATTGCTTTACTAAATGCACCCGTTGCGCCTCGGAACCATCACGCCAGGCCGCGATCGCTTTTTGATAAAACATGCGATTTGAGAAACTAATGATAGCAATGCCGCCGGGCTTCAAGACGCGATAAATTTCCTTAAACATCGCCTCGGGATACTGCAAATACTGCACGGAGACCGTGTTGAGCACGGCATCAAAAGACTGATCTTCCAGCGGTAGGAGATCGTTTTCGTTGAGATTTTGCACAAAGTAATGATTCAACTGGGGATTTTTAGCCAATTCTTCGCCATTCAAGCCGTGCCCCTCTACCCAGTCAAAACCCATATCGCCAGGCAGATGAGAGACCCAACTGCTCATCATGTCGAAAATGCGCATTCCCGGCTGAAGGCGATCGCGATACAGATCCGTCAATTGCTGAATAAAGCCGTCATCAACGTGGGTGACAAACCGAGGCACGTCATAAAATAGCGTGTCGCTGTTAGGGTCAAGCTTGGTGCGCTGGTGAGATTCGAGTAGGGCGTTCATGGCGATCGCAAATAAGTGAGAGTAACGTTTCTTAAATTTTCGCAAATCGGTGAATTTTTGCCACGGCCCATTGCCATATGTTTTAGATTTAAGTTTCTCTGGCAGCCGGCCCGAAAGTTTCGTCAACCCGATAACGCACCAATGGGGCGACCTTCAGCTATTGGCTCTAGCGATGACACCAAGATGCCAATTAACTTGTCCACTTCATTAATAAAGTAAGCTTTGGTGTCAATAAAAGCCGTATTGCCCATAAGCTGGAGAAATTTCCAGTCATTGCCCGTGGTTACTGCGCCGTAGACAGTATTTACAGGCTGTCCTTCCCTTTCGTTAAACAATCGAGCCGCCAGCATAGTGGCGATGCACTGACCCAGACCGCTGGGAATGCTTTCGTTTTTGGCTTCCACAATCGTCATAATGGGAGCGGCAATGTAGTATTGCTCGGGCGATCGACTCAAGATAAAGTCGCATCGTCCCTCCAGCCCTTTTGAGGGATCAACCTCAAAGGTGCTGCCAGAAAAAACTGCAATTTGATTCTTTAACTGCCGCCGCACCTCCATAAAGATGGGCATAACAATTAGTTCAGAGCGAGCTTTTTCCGTGTTGATGGCATTGGCAAGCGAGACCTGCTCGCTCAAGGTCAAAGTCAGCAAATCGCTTGCTTGAACGGCTAGTGTCTCGGCATACAGATCTTGCGTTTCATTGGTAACAATGCCGAAATCGGCTTTCACCTGGCTGAGGGAAAAGCTACTGTAGCTCATGGGCAACTCCACGATCGCAATATCGACACATTGAGCCTAGCGTACAAAAATTCGCCTTTCTGGGGTAAAAGCAACAGCACAACAGCAGTCATTCATCGCAACTGGGCTTCTCAGAGCACTTAGCACTTAGCACTTAGCAAATGCTACTTCGCTTCGTTAATTTGGTATTGGGCAACGTAAGCCGCGATCGCATCGGCTGTGATTTGCGACATCGGACGTCCTTCCTGTTCCACCGCAATTTTCAGCAGCTCATAGGTGTCGCTGTAGACGCCAATGCGATGGCGCTGGTCTTTTTTACGTGCCTTATAAGTGGCCGGATCGTAGGCCGCAGCGAATTCCTGCAGGGCGTCGAAGGTAATGCGATCGCAAAAGTCTCCGAAGCTCTCGCCCGCTTGACGATAATCGCGGAAGAATACAAACAGCGGCTCTAGGAAGCTTCCTAAGTCGTTGGCATGCACTTGTTCGGCATAGGTTCGCGCTAATCGCGTCTGATTGGGAGAGCCGCCTAGCCAAATCTGATAGCATTCGGGAGCATTGCCGACAAAGCCCAGTTCGGCCATGTAAGGGCGGGCACAGCCGTTGGGGCAGCCTGTCATACGCACAACGAAATGTTCATCCGGCAGGCCCACTTTAATCAGCAGCGATCGCAGGCGGCTCAGAATATCGGGAATGGCACGCTCTGATTCTGCCACTGCTAGACCGCACATGGGCAAAGCCGGGCAGGCCATGGCGTGTCGCTGAATCATATCGATATTTTCGGGACGAGTAACGCCGTGCTCATCCAAGATGGCTTGAATGGCTTCCTTATCCTGGGGCTCGATTTCATACAGCACGACATTTTGGTTGGCGGTAAAGAGCATCGGCAGCCGATAGCGCTCAATAATCATGCGCAGCGCACTGCGCAGACTCAGCGCCCCGTGGTCATAAATTCGACCGTTATTGATATCAACACCAACAAACCACTTGCCATCGCCCTGCTCGTACCAGCCAAGATAGTCTTCAAACTTCCACTCTGGCATCTGCTTGTAGGGTTGCAAGGGTTTGCCCAAGTAGCCTTCCAGCTGTTCCCGGAATTTCTCGACGCC
>JBCCJU010000227.1:0-7927 GCA_039027715.1 Cyanobacteria bacterium P01_C01_bin.120 | reverse complement strand
GCCCATAATTTTGATTCGTTTTTTGGGCCTGTTGCAGCCTGCAGAGTTGGCTGCCTATGACCAGATGATGCGGTTGCGATTGAGTGCAGAGCCCGATGACCGATTGCTCATTGTGGAAATTGATGAGGACGATCGCGCCAAATGGGCCGATAGTCCTGAACGCCTGGTGCGTGGGGATTCATCATTGCCAGAACCGGCGATCGCTGAACTACTAGATACCTTGCAGACGCAGTATACCCCGGCGGCGATTGGGCTGGACATTTATCGTCCGATCGCCGCAGATCCCGCTTTTTCTGGTCTCAAAACTCGATTAGCGAACGATGAAAATTTATTTGTCATTTGCAAGGTTACCGATTCCAATAACCTCGCTGCGCCCGATTATCCGCCACCGCCGGAAGTCGAGACCTATGTCCGACAAGGCTTCAGCGACTTTGTCAGTGATGATGCTCGCGCTACTGTGAGACGTCAGCTATTCCATATTCCCGAAGATGTCATGCCTGATGAGTCGTCTTGCAAGACGCCCTTTTCGCTGAGCTTCCGATTAGCGACTCATTTTCTAGAGACCCCGGCATCACCTATTGATAGTGAGATTCAAATCGATGACGTGACTTTAGACCCTTTGCCTTATTTTGCCGGGGGCTATCAGGGGTCTATCTACGCTCCTGAGCATCAAGTCTTGCTGGACTACCGTGCACCGCAGGGGGATGTTAGAGAAATTGCCCGTCGTGTCAGCCTCACCGAAGTTTTAGAAGGAGCGCTTTTGCAGGAAGATATGGCAGCCTTGCAGAATCGCATTGTGCTGATCGGCGTGGTGGATGAGACAAAGCGCGATTTGTGGCGAACGCCGATAAGCGATCGCGAAGTCCCTGGCTTGATCATTCATGCTCAAATGGTGAGCCATTTATTGCGGGTGTTGACGGGTGAGCAGCGGCTGATTTGGGTGTGGCATTGGTCTATCGACTGGGTGTGGATTGGGGTGTGGGGCACTTTTGGCGCGGCAATCGGTTGGCATATTGGGCAGTGGCGGCGGGTGCTTATTGTTGGGGCGATCGCCACAGCAATTCTCATCGCTCTCTGCATTATCATGTTTTATGGTTTGCAAGGCTGGATTCCGTTAGTGCCCGCCGGCTTGTCACTTATCATGGCGGTGGCATTGGCCCGTAGCCGCCAGCGTCTTAAAGTATCGAAATCTCAGCCTTTACGTGTGCAACAGGCTGTTGAGTCATGATTAAATCAACAAAAATGAGAGTTGCCGTTGCGATCGCCTTGTGCCTAGTCATTGGGGGACAAACGCCCGCGCCGGCCCAGAGCCTGGGTGAACGGATCAGGCGATTGTTTGGCGGCGGTGGCGGCGGTGGTTCTGGACGCGGACGCGGCGGCGGCACGCTCGATTTGTGTCCCTACGTCGAAGATGCTTTGTGGGCGTTTGCGCCAGTTGACTCGCTGGCCGAGAATGCTGAACCGCCGGCGTTGGAGTCGGTGCTGATGCCGACAGTTGGGGCCACAATTCAGCCGCAGCCCACGCTATGGTTCTACGTGCCCTATGGCGCCGCCGCCAGTCGTCCGGTAGAGTTTGTGCTGATTGACGCAGAAGAAACGATTCTGACCCGTCAGCCATTGACCCTACCCGAAAATCCGGGTGTGATGCCAGTGTCCCTGCCCGATGAAGCGGCTCTGGAAGCGGGCCAGCGCTATCGCTGGGTGTTTTCCATCATCTGCAATCCGGCCAATCGCTCAGCAGATCTGACGGTGAATGGCTGGATTGAGCGCGTTCAACCGCAGTCAGACATCGAAGCGGCGATCGCCACCCTTCCCGCGACGGCCCGACCATTGTTCTATGCCGAAAATGAACTTTGGTATGACACTGTGGATTCCCTAGCGCGCCAACGCCTTGCCAATCCAGATGATGCAGAGTTGGCCGCCAACTGGCGCGCCCTGCTGGAAACCATCGGTCTAGAGGACACCGCGATCGAACAGAGCACAATGCCGATCGCTCCTAGTTCCAGCCCTGCCACTCCCCCTGCAGAGTAAAGGCCGCCCAATAATACGGTGTCTGCCACTGCGGTTCATTCCACATAGAGATCTGGGCATCGCGCAGCGCTTCAGCTGGCGTCATGTTGATTTCTGGATCGAGCATGCGTTCATAAAACCGACCCATCAGTTCTTGAGTTGCCGTATCTTGCACACTCCACAGGCTGGCGACCACGCGATCGGCCCCCGCCGCAAACAGGCCGCCGGTCAGTCCGGTCAGTCCCTCGCGCGTCACATCGCTATTGCTCAACCCGGTGCGACACCCGCTTAGCACCACCAATTCAGTCGAATCCAGATTCATTTCGTTAAAAGCATAGGTGGGCGAGAGCAAACCTGGCTGCAAAATTCCCTCTTCGCTAATGGCCGACAGCACAATACCCGATCGCTCGGGTGCTCGACTGTTGAAAATGCCGTGGGTGGCAAAATGCACAATGCGGTAGTCACCCAGTTCGGGACTGAGGGCGGCTTCGAGATCAGCATCGTGCTTGAGATATTGAATGCGATCGCTCGCTGGAATCAGCGGCTCAATATCCGCTAACTGCTCCGCTGTCGTCGGCAACTCGCTGTACAACACCTCCACATCGTCCAACTCAGTATTCGGCGTTAGCTCAAATCCTTCTGCTAGCGCAATTCCCGGCGCTTCGGAGTTCTTGTGGCTAAACACCGGATTGGCAAACATCGCCAACTCATGTTCCGGTTCCGTGCGATTCGGCTGATCCTGGCGAATCGCCACTAGCGCCGACGCCGATGGCAGCAAAATCACCTCATGCTCCAGCAGCAGCGGATTCAAATGTGACCCAAACTCTCCCTGCATCGCAGCAGAACTTGGCGACGACTCTGGAGCCGGATTGGGCAGTGCAGCAAATGGCAGATACTGCAAAAAGCCGTCCCCGACAATCACTAGTCGTTCGTGCGCGTTGATTTCATCCTTCACTTCAGCAAACAGCAACCGACTCAGCGCGTCCCCTGCCTGTGCAGTGGTCTCGGGTCGTACTCGGCCACTCGGCTCCGTCAACAAGTCATAGAATACTCGCGCTGTGGTCTCAATCTCATCGCGGGGCGGCAGCTCAATCATCTGCAACGGTTCATCGTTAGAAACGACCCACAGATAACTCTCTTCTTCACCTAGAAAAAATTCCAGCAGCAGTGTTTTATCATCGAGTTCCTGCTGAATTTTGGCTAAAGTCGCAGTCTCATTCAACAACTGCTTCCGCGCTGACGCGTCTTGTTCATTCGTTTGAAAGATATCAGCAACCTGAGTACGCGCCCGTTCATTTTGCTCAAACGCTTCAACATCAAATCCTGCGTTCGGATCATCACGATGCTGCTCGTACAGCATGCTGATGTAAGACTCAAAATACTGCTGCCGACAAGCGAAGTACTCTACCAACGTTTCACAGATAGAGCTATTGATAGCAACTGGCTGCGATTCTGACCAGGGATTATTAGATGACAGTTTGAAATCAATCGTCAACTTGCCAAGATTGGGAATGCCATAACCGTAGCCATAACTAATATTCGTAAAGCTCGATACGGTGGAATTTTTAAAGCTATCAGAAGCGCTCTCAATGGTTGCGATCGCCGTTTCAAAAGACTCCTGAGACTTTGAATATTGCCCCAATGCTTGCTCAGACAATGCCTGTTTGTAATGAAGTTCTGCGACTTGAGCTTTGCTTAACCTGAATCCTTGAATATAAGCTGCATATTGTCCACTCGCCGCCTCGTATTCCTCATTGATTTTCGCCGATTCTTTTATGGCTTGAGAATATAAGTTCTGAGCCATTTCGATACGTCCTATCGCAAATTGCGCATCGGCCTGCTTAACAATCGAATCTAAAAGCAGAGTTCGTACCCAAAATTTTGCTCCATCCTCGAAATAGCGAGCAACCGATTCGCTTTCTGCTGGATTTTTAGCCCCATCGCTATCATTTTCGTTAAATCCAATAAACGCATCAGTGACCTTTTTTAGAGAATCTGGTGCTGTTGCAAGCAACCCTTCAGACGACTGATATTTCTCAATAGCCTGCTGATAATTGCCCTCATCATATAAGCTGTCAGCAATGAATTTTAGCAGAGTCCCCCTCACCCACTGCCAATCTTCCAACGATTGCTCGCTTTCTGACCATTCTTCCAGAATCAGCTCGTTCAAACTAATTGAAGTCGGTTGCTCAGATAGCTTTTGAAAAATAGGATAAAAGGATTTGGCCAGGGGTTCGTAGTCTTCCAGTCTTCCAACCGGTAGCTGAAAATCAGCAGCGTTCTCAAAAGCTACTAGACCAGCAAATGCTTCGCCAATCAGCATAACGATTTCTTGATCTGATAGCTCAGCATCACGGTCAAACAAAGAGAGTGTGAAGTCTGCAGCCGACTGGATAGAATCGTTGTATGCAGGATATTTTTCTTTGGCGTAAGTTATTAGCGGTTCTGTAATATTAGGGACTAGTTCAGGAATGTAGTTCGCAATATTGTTCTTTGATTTAGAATCATCATCGGCAAATGCTTGCTCACTCAAATCATAGTCAATGAACTCTTCCACTGATTCTCTTGAGATCTCTGTCAAATCTCCCAAAAATGTCTCGACTTCTTGGGCTACACCATTCGCAATTTCATTGAATTCTTTATCTTCCGAATCAATATTATTCGAAGTTTCATTTGCCACAAAGTTAAAGAATTCTTCTAGTCTTATTTCGGCAATTTGATCAAGCTTTCTAATCTCCTGGTCTAGTAAAGGAGAGGTGACCGTATAGCTCGCCTGCTGATAGTCACCCAGCGAACTACGAATCGCTGCAATGTCCAACAATATCGTTGTCTCAAATAATTCCAATAAATCTTTGACAACAGCGAAGCTGTGTCGGTTTTCCAAATCCCATTCGGCAGAGAGCGTTTGAAACATTGGCGTACCGAGCAGTTGTCGATAGCTATTTGCTGACTGGAGCAGCGGCAAAAGATTCCAAGCTTTTTGATAGCTTATCAGGGCATCGTTAGCTGCTCCAGTACTGCGATGATTGCCAGCAATCTTCAACCAAATAAAAAACTCTGCAGCCGGGCTATCTACTTTGTTAGCTTGCTTGAGCGCTTCCTGATAAGTTAATAATGCGTTTTCTCTTTCATCATTGAGCGTATATAAATTCCCTAAATTAATAAGACAGAGCAGCGTGAAGGAAGCGGGATGTCTTTCTGCTGAGTTTTCTAAAATTTCTTTAACAAAAGCGATATGCTTCTCTGTTGTGTTAATGGATGCATAGAAGTCACCTGACAGCGGTCTTCCGGATAAATCAATAAAAGCTTGACGGAACAGACTCGAATTTGACTCTAGAAACGGAATAGTAAGTTCATCTTGGTAGTGTTGTATGAACCAGCCGGAACTTGTGATCGATGAGCTGATCGCAACTTCGGAACTACTCAATTGCGCTTCAAAAGATAATTCTTGATCAAGTCCTCTAAAGTTGATCTCGTCAAGGCTAGAAGATAAAAATGGTATGCCATCAAAGTTGAAACCAGCACCCGCTGCTATTGAAAGAGAATTTGATTCAACAATCTGAATATTCGCAATTGTCTTTCTAGGATCTATTTCACTAGGGGAAAGCGTGAGGCTCACGTCATTGAAAATCCCAAGTGCAAATATTTCCTCAAGATCATCTTGAATTTTCTCTTGCTGAAATACGTCACCCGGTTGAGTATCTATTTCGCGCAAAATTACGGATTCTTTCGTTTCGCCCTGGACGGGATTTCCGTTTTCATCAAAACCAGAACCATTACTGTCAAGGAATTGGATCTTAATCGCTTCGATTACACCTTCGGCAACCTGAAGAACAACTTCGCCACTGTCAGAGATTTCTGGGGCAACGTCAGTAACTTGTGCTAACGAGTAGCCATTGCCCAAATACCAGTTGTTCAATTCAGCTATGCTACTTTGAAATTCAACTAGATTGATAATCTTTCCGTACTGAGCCCCAAAAATCTCATCAACAACCTGCTCTGGAAGCACTTCACTATTTTCAACAATGACCCAGGTCAAGACCGGATTAGGCTCTGTGATAAAGGTGACTCTGACCCCCGCTTCAACATCTTCCGGCACGGCTTTAACATTACTGAAATACCCCGTGGCAAAAATTGCGTTGATATCTTCTTGAAGCGTGCTGCGAGTCGTGGTTTCCCCAGGGCGGGTACGGATAGCGTCGTAGGCAATGGAGCGCAGTTCTTCGCTGAGTTCGCCAGTTTCGCTGATGATTTCTACTTCAGCAATCAGCACCGGCACTTCCTCTTCTGCCTCTGCTGACGCGCCATCGACCTCTTCGTCAGGAGGGTCGTTCGCTGCAGGAGAATCGATGATGATCGGGATGATCTCGCCTTCAGCGGCTTGCCCTAGCAGGAGCGCAGACTGTGGCAAGCCGTCAATCTTCGAGCCAAAAGTGGCTGAGATATTGGTAATACCCAGCAGACAGGCGAGGGGAAGAGCGGTGTAGCGGGTCAGCGGCAACCAGGCGGGATATTGGGAGGCCATGCGAATTTTACTCGTCAATCAACAAAGCATGTTGGCCGTATGATATCCCCGCACAGTCGGGCAATGGGGCAACTTTTCACCCAAATTTAGAAATTGGGATACTTCAACAAAAACCGCTGCCCCTGAGTAAGTGACAGCGGTTGAAGATTTGGGGAGTGATGAGCGCGATCGCCCTCTCTCTTCTAGTTCTCCGTCAATTGCGTTAGCAACTTGCTAGAGCGCTCTACAAAAGACTTCATGCCGGTGGCGTCGAAGCCCTTTTGCGCCATGAGCGCCAGGTCGTAAACGTGCTGGCAAATCAGATTGGCCATATCACCAGCGGGGGAGTTGGAGCCATCCGGCTGCACGATTGTCCCCTGCTTCAGTTTCGACAGGTTTTTGATGAGCGGATGGGCCGTGTTGACCAACAGCACATGCTCTTCTGGAAACTCGGCGTTGGTTTGCTGCATCATCGCCATCATTTCCTGCATGCGGCGGGCCTGCTCGGGCAGCAGCACCATGGCGGGGGGCGTGTCTGGATTTTCAGCCTTCAACGCTTCCGTACGCACAGTGACCTTGGGCAGATTGAGCGCCCCCTCAAACAAACCTTTGACTTCCTCGTCGCGGGTTTTGTTGGTCGTCGGGTCAACAATCTCGCTCTCTTTTTCCTTGTCCAACAGCGCTTCATCCAGATCGGCATCTACGCGGGCGAACTTGACATCGCTATACTGCTGCTCCAGGAAGGAGACGAAATGCTGGTCGATAAAGGTGTCGAAGAACAGCACTTCGAGCCCCTGAGACTGGTGCAGGGCAATGTAGGTGGCCTGAGAAGCTTCATCCGTCGCATAAAAAATGCGATTTTCGTGGCGCTCTTTATTCCGCTCCAGATAATCCTTGAGGTTTGTGTAGTAGTAGCCGTTAGCATCGGTGGGCACGGCATCATCGTTCACCTCGGCCCAGGCGTCACCCTCGTCAGACTGCACTTCCACCTTGGCGGTATCCTCAGACTTATCTTCGCCCAGCTTGGCCGTGGTGCGGAAAATGACGAAATCTTCCACCTGCTGCTTGAACTTGTCATCGTTCATCGTCCCAAACTTAATGAACGTGCCCAAGTCCTGCCAAGACGCAATGTACTTCGCTAGGTCGGTGCGATAGAGCCCCTTCAAGCTATCGCCTACCTTGCGAGCGATGTATTCAGAGATTTTGCGCACGGTGCGATCGTTCTGCAAAAAGCTCCGCGAGACGTTCAGGGGAATATCCGGACTGTCGATGACGCCACGCAGCGGCATCAGGAAGCGGGGAATGACCTCTTCACAATTGTCGCTGACAAATACCTGGTTACAGAACAGCTTGATGCTGCTTTTGGTCACGTCAATATCTGGCTTCAGCTTGGGAAAATAGAGAATGCCGTTG
>JBCCJU010000226.1:0-7979 GCA_039027715.1 Cyanobacteria bacterium P01_C01_bin.120 | reverse complement strand
GGGCCAAAGATGAGCTCATGGGCTTCCCCTGTAGTCGCTACCGGTGCCATATCGCAAGGCATCTAACCAACGATGGTACTGGTATTGCTGCTTTTCAGAAAGGTTTTGCGCCAGCGGACTGAGCTGTTCACATAAAGGACGCATCAGGGAATAAACCGCCAAGGCACTGTAATGAGGCAGCCAGCGAGCGATCGCTCCAATTCCCACCTGCGGTACAATCTGCGCCACTAGAGCCGGATGCTGAATCGACGTTCGCAATAGCGTCTTTGCCAATGCCGAAAACTGCACGACGTCCTGCAAAAAAGGTTTGAGCGTTTTATCGCCCAAAGCTGACATATCGCTAAATATCGTGCCTAGGATGCGGTTGATCTGATTACCTTCGAGCGATTGATTAACCCCCACCCGCATCGCCTCCTGAAACAGCCAGGTTACGGACAAATTGGGCTGATAGGGCTGCAGCCAGCCCAGGTCACCCGCACTTAGACAATTCTGACGCAGGGCCTCATTGATGCCTGTGTTCAAGCGGCTGAGATGCCGAATCATGGCGCCAAAACCGCCAAAACTGAGGGGCGATTGGCTGCCACTGCTGTCGCCAATTGGCAGCACCCGGCCCCAGGGATACTGCAGCGGACTATCGCGGTAGCAGGGAAAAAAACCAAATAGGGCTCGTTTAATGTTGAGATCTGCCACTGCCACTTGTTGATAATCCGGCAGGAGCTGCCAATAATCATCGAACAGCTCCGTTAGGCTCGGTCGCGCAGGATGAGCATCCACATAAGTAAATAAATAAGTGGTGCGACCATCGCGAGCCGGAAACGCTTCCCAAAAGTATTGACATTGGCGCTGCAGGGGCGTGAAGGAAACCATGAGGTCGCCAGTCTCATTTTTGGGAAAACCTGTGGCACAGGTGCCGACTACCAAGCAAACGCTGTCGGGTCGCTGTCCCTGACGCACCTGCTGGGCTAAGGGTGAAAAATGACCCATGGCGTCAATCAGCAGCCGCGCATTCAGCGTCTGTTCTCCAGCCTTGACGGCAATGCCATCGGCCTGCACCACAGCACTGTGAAAAGGCGTCTGCTCCATTAGGACACCGCCCATAGCTAAAAATTTTTGCTTGAGAACGTCTAATAGATAAACCGGATCAACTCCAACATTGAGAACATCGCGGACCCAAACTGGCTCGCTACCGTCAAACTGAATGCGGGCCGGGTTGTACTCTGTGGCGATCGCCTGCTCCAATTCTGCTGTTGACAGCAGCTCTAATTCCACTAATTCCTGCAGTTCCTGACGTGAAATATTCCATTCTTGATCGCGTCCCCGCAGGCGCCCTTTTTCTAAAACAGCGACTCGCCATCCTTGCTGGGCCAAGGTCGCGCCCAGCAAAATTCCTAGAGTTCCACCGCTGATGACAACATCCCAATCCACTGTGGCTAGCGGTTTGTTACCAGTTTGTACCACTTGTGGCGTAGCAATTTGGTCCTGCCGATACTGCTGCCACCGCTCATCAGCGAGCTGCAGTCCCTTCAAGGTATTGGGCAAATGAGCCAGCCAATCAGCGGTAGTTCGAAAATTGACCAAAGACATAGGCAAAATTGTTCCTGCGTTCAGCAATTTATCGGAGGTTTGGCAGGGCTAAATCGGGAAGGCTGGAAGAGTCAGGCTAGCTGAGCCTTTTCTGTCATCAAGTTTGCCCTTTAATAAAACCACGTCATAGCCATCTTCTACGTTGAATCTGCGCCACAATCTTTTTCGGGCTTATCGTGACTTCATTTGGGACGCTGACTGACCCCAATGACTCCAGAACCGTGCCAAAGCGCGACTAAGCGCGTCTTCAATTTCTTAAGTGTGAAAAATAGCCAACCCCTCATCTTCTCAAGTGGCTGGTTTGAAAAAACATTGTCGTAAATCACCAAGACTCTCTCTTTAGAGCATAAACTTTTGTTAAAGCTTGGAGTCTGTAACTGATGGAATTTTTACGTCGTCGATGCTTAATGGCGCTGTTGATGGTAATTTTGATGGGTTTGAGCTGGGTATGGATGAGTCCTGCTGCGATCGCCCTGGGTGGACCACAGCCCGCGATCGACGAACCGGCACCAACTTTTACCCTGCCCACCAACTCTGGCGACGGTGAAATTGCTTTGGCCGACTATCACGGTCAGTGGCTGGTGCTGTATTTTTATCCGCAAGATGGGACATCAGGCTGCACTTTGGAGGCTCGTCGCTTTCAAGAGAGCCGTCCCCAATTTCGGGCGTTAAATGCAGAAATTGTGGGCGTCAGCGCGGATGATGTCGCCTCGCATGAGAGTTTTTGTGCCGCGGAGGGGCTGGAGTTTCCTCTCTTATCAGACGTGGATGGTCGCGTGAGTAAGGCCTATGGCTCGTGGTTGACGGGGCGATCGCTGCGCCACACCTATTTAATTGATCCGGAGGGCATCTTGCGAGAGCGCTTTTTAGGCGTGCGACCGGCCATTCATAGTCAGGAAGTGCTAGCGACGCTAGAGTCACTTTCGATGAGTTGAGGGCGACCCTGGAAGCCACTTTAATCTCTAGAATAGAGAGCAATGACCGACAAAATTCATGGATGGTAACGATGCAAACTTTAGCACTGACGAACGATAACGTTGAGACTGTTCTGGACGAACTGCGCCCCTATCTGATGGCTGACGGCGGTAACGTCGAACTTGTAGAAATTGATGGGCCGACAGTGCGACTGCGGCTGCAGGGGGCGTGTGGCTCTTGTCCCAGTTCAACGATGACACTGCGGATGGGCATTGAGCGTCGCCTGCGGGAATTCATTCCAGAAATTGCCGAAGTTGAGCAAGTCGATTAGGCCGCAAAATTGCTAAGTAATTTGGGCACGTCATCAATCAAAGCCAGAGTGCTTTTGGGCCGATCCCTGACGCGCCCAATACGTGAGCCTATCAAAGGAGCTAAATCGTTCTCAACATAAGAACTGAATCATTATGATGACAGCCTCTGACTTCTGGATTTCAAAGGCAATAGCTGCTAAATTTCAGAAAAAATGGGTCGCCTGGGATTCGAACCCAGGACCAATCGGTTAAAAGCCGAGTGCTCTACCGCTGAGCTAGCGACCCTTGTTAAGGCTGAGGTGTTTCTCAAACACGGTTATTTAAGATATCACACTCTTATCAGGTTGGGTGACGCCTATAGAAAAGTTCGGATTTTCCTGGGCGCGCGGTTTGAGCAATCCGCTAAAGAGTATTCTCGGGTCATTACTCTGCCAATCTCCAACCCGCAGTCAAAAAGCCGCGATCGCATCAGGCTGGTACAACAACCTTTTCCAAACCATCTAAGTGGAAGGCCTCATGCACCACCATCTAAGTGGAAGGCCTCATGCACCGCCTTGAGAGCATTCAAACCGTTCACTTCCGCTACTAGACAGCTGATTTTGATCTCTGAGGTGGCAATCATGTGGATATTGATTTGGCGGTCGGCCAAGGCAGCGAACATACGAGCGGCTACGCCGGGAGTATTGATCATGCCCAGCCCAACGACGCTGACTTTAGCGATCGCCTGATTCACCACCACAGCCCCACAGCCCAATTCCGCCGCCGCGTTTTCGACGACTAATCGCGCTTGCGCTGCCTCGGCCTGAGCCACCGTAAACGCAATGTCGCGAGTCGTTTGGTCATTGACCAGACGACACCGTTGTGACTGGATAATCATGTCAACGCTGACTCCGGCATCGGCGAGTAAAGCGAAAATGCGAGCGGCCATACCCGGCTGGTCGGGTACATGACGGATGGCTACTTGAGCCTGCTTGATATCCAGAACGGCGCCGCACACCTCGGGAGCTGCCTCCGAGACGATCGGATCCAACAGCGGGGGATTGAGGGGCGATCGCGTCACCTGAAAGACTTTACACAGAGCATTGATGGCGCGATCGCACTCATCAATATTCACCGTGCAGCTAACTTTCACCTCCGAAGTCGAAATCATTTGAATATTGACTCCGGCCTCAGCCAGCGTAGAAAACATTTGCGCCGCCACCCCAGGACGCCCAATCATGCCCGCACCGACGATGCTGACCTTGGCCACCTGTTGATCAACCAGGATTTCCGCCTGAGTCAAGTCGGCCGGATTGCCCCGCAGTACGGGTGCAATAGCGGCAGCTACAGCTTCCGCCTTGGCCAAATTGGGACGCATCACGGTAAAGGCAATGTCGTTGGTGTTGCCATCGTGAATTGATTGAATAATCAAGTCCACATTCAAATCTTGGCTGGCGATTTCACCAAATAGACGCGCCGCGATGCCCGGCTGATCGGGAACTCGCAGCAGGGCAACTTTAGCCTGATTCAAATCAAATTCAATTGAATCGACTGGATGCACTAGCTCCAGGCCTTCCATTGACTTCGGTTGACGAATGGGAGCGATGACGTGGGTGCCAGGTTCTTCAGTCCAGCTTGATCGCACCACTAATGGCACGCCGTAGTTGCGAGCAATTTCGACCGCACGGGGATGTAGAACCTTGGCCCCCAAACTGGCTAATTCCAACATTTCGTCGCAGGTGATGCTAGGCATTAACTGCGCGGCAGACACCAAACGGGGATCAGTGGTCAAAATACCGGGAACATCGGTATAAATCTCACACTTGGCTGCTCCTAAGGCGGCTGCCAGGGCGACTGCTGAGGTATCAGAACCGCCCCGACCTAGCGTGGTAATTTCAAAGTCAGTGCTGGGACTGATGCCCTGAAAGCCAGCGACCACCACCACTTTTCCGGCATTTAAGCAGCGCCGGAGCCGCTCAGTACGAATATTGAGAATGCGGGCACGACTGTGGTCGGCCTCGGTCACGATTCCCACCTGGGCCCCGGTCAGAGAAACCGCATCTTGCCCCAAGCTCTGAAGCGCCATGGTCAGCAGGGCGATGGACACCTGCTCACCAGTGGACAGCAGCATGTCCATTTCGCGGCGGCTCGGATTATCAGAAATTTCATTCGCTAGCTGAACTAAGCTATCGGTAGTCTTGCCCATAGCCGACACGACAACGGCAACCTGATTGCCGGCCAGCACGGTTGCATACACCCGCTGAGCCACCGATTGAATACGTTCTACTGAGCCGACCGAGGTACCGCCAAATTTTTGAACGATAAGCGCCATAGACCGCTGAAGAAAATCGCAAATATTGCTGAAACGCTGTGTTTAACACCCAAATGCGTTGATTCTGACGTCACCCAACTCAACGGGCTCTGTATAGAAATCAATGCTTACCAAGCGTACCGCATGACGTTTGCGATCGCGTCACTCATCGCCACTCTGTTAGTGATCCTTATAAAAAGCGAACAGGGTTAAGAAATTGCCAAAATAATTTGCCGCTGCAATGGGTAATGCCTAACACTGCACCGACAATCAATCCTGAAATTACGACATCAGGCGCCGTGGTGTTATTGCACAACTCCGGGCCAATTGTCGTCTGCTTTCGCGATATTACCCGGAATATCTTGAGACCATCGCTCCTGAATCCGCGCGTCGTAGTTGAGATAAAGTTTGCCGTCTACAATCTTCCAAGCTTCGGGATCAATCGGTGCGGTGTTGCCCTGACTAACTGCCCAAGCACAAAAACCGCCGTACTGAGGCGCATACTGCTCAGGATTGCTGGCAAATTCATCTCGGTTTTCAGCACTGGCAAATTGCCAAGTAGCGCCGCTCCACTCATGGGTAAACTCGGCGCTGCCGGGAACATAGGCTTCTTCTGTGAAATAAGCGACTGGATCGGCACCGGCGATCGCTACCTCATCTTCCACAAAGACCGCTGCTAGCGCATTTTCGTCTGTGGCTTCGGTGGCTGTAGAGGCCGTCGATTCAGCTGCCGCTGTTGAAGTTTCCGCTGATTCTGAGGGCGCTGAGGTGGTGGTTGCCGCTCCACAGCCCACCG
Source organism: Cyanobacteria bacterium P01_C01_bin.120 (assembly GCA_039027715.1). Taxonomy (GTDB): domain Bacteria; phylum Cyanobacteriota; class Cyanobacteriia; order Phormidesmidales; family Phormidesmidaceae; genus Halomicronema. Next base: position 2,083 of record JBCCJU010000226.1, on the reverse strand, counting down.
TCACAACGGCAGATAGCAATAAGGGCAATACATATAAAGGACGCATATTGAATACCTCACATCAACCGTAAACTTCTAGATAGTCACACCATAAACAGGCAAACTGAGTGCTGCCTGAGAATGCTCTGAAGACCGCTAAATTCGGTCCGGCAGCACCTTAAAACTTAGGAAATTGCCATACATATCCTGAGCCATTCCAGGTAGCAAGAGTATTTTCATTACAAACCAAATCATGCATGCCGTTGGTCATTGAGGACAGTACTCCGAGTCGAAGGCAGCTATGACTGTCCACCTGAATTGGCTCTGCTTCTGTCTCCTTGATGAACATAGGGAGAGCGGTGCCGTCCGCCAGGGCGAGTTGACAAAGCAGTGCTCCCCAACGCTCCCAGATTTCACACTGCACCGTGTCGATTGCGCCATCAGCATTCAGGTCAATATCAAGACGGGCAGTAGTGGCGCCGTCCTCAATCAAGGTGGTTCGCAGTTCGGCGATCGCGACCCGTTCGGCAATCGCGCGTTTTTCAAGCAAAATCACTTGCCCGTTGGTGTAGCGATGACGATATAGGTGATTGTCAGTATGCGTTTCGAGGACAAAAGTATCATCCTGCAGCCGAATTTGTGGTGGCGTCCAGGCCCAATCAAGGATGGGAGAAAAGCGAAACGAGCCGTCGGCCAACAGACTGACAATGGCGTAGGCGGGCGCACAGCAGTTGCCCCCAGCGCTGATGCCGATCACGGCATCGAGCAGTCCATCCTGATCAAGATCCTCCGTAGCTTCAATCCACGACAGCCCATTTTCAATCAAGGGGGCTGAGGGATCAATCTCAGAGCTAAACAGGTGGTCCGGAGTACCCGTGGCTACATCAAAAAGGACGTATTCCACATTATCGAGGGAAGCGATAAGGGCGCGATCGCGCATTTCGTAGGTGACCGCCGGATTGGCCGAGGCAGTCGTTGCACCCGCCAACAGGGCTGACAATCCTAAGCAAGATGCACCCAACCCGAATCTCGTTGGGTTAAACATGAGCGAGCACCTGGAGTGACTTCTTACTCAAGGTGCCCGGCAGAGATTTTAGATGCTCACAGTCTGCTCTATTCGTCTTCGGCGGTGTCGGTCTCGACCGTTTGCGCGTCAACCGTGGTCACATCCGCATCGGGAACCACCACTTCGTCAACAATTTCCACCTCTGAGTCCGCGTCTTCGTCGTCTTCGTCCTCCGACAGTTCAGAGGGCACGAGCGCCACTGCGGCGATCGCGTCTTCGTCGTCCAGTCGCTGTAGCCGTACCCCCTGGGCCGACCGTGATTGGATCGAAATATCGTTAACACGCTGCCGAATAATGATGCCGCGATTGGTCACCAGCATCAGCTCTTCATCTTCGTTAGCCACTAATACCGCGACCAAAGAATCGTCGTCGAGGCGGAATTTCAGCGCTCGCAGGCCCATGCCCGCCCGATTTTGCAGGCGGAAGAGCGAGACTGGCACCCGCTTGCCCATGCCACCCGCCGTAATTAACAGCACCCAAGGCCCCAGACTGTTGGCCGCCGCTTCGTCTGAATCTTCGTCCACGCCAGCGGCTTCGGCTGCTTCCACCGCATGGGTCACCTGCGCTGGCAAAATGTCCATGCTGATCAGGTCGTCACCGTCCCGCAGGTTCATCGCTTTGACGCCACGGGTGGGGCGGCCCAACGGCCGTAGCTGATCGTCATCGGCTCTGAAGTGAATGGTCATGCCCTGGTGCGACCCGATGAGCACGCTGTCACTGGTGCGGGCCAATCGCACCCAGCGCAGTTGGTCACCTTCTTCCAGCGAGATGGCAATCAAGCCGTTGGCCCGAATATTGCTGAAGGCGGACAGGGCGGTTTTTTTGATGTAGCCATTTTGGGTGAGCATCACCAAATATTCATCGTCGGTGAATGCTTCAACAGAGATAACCGAGGTGATTTTTTCTTCCTTGGGAATGGGCAGCATCTGCACGATAGGAATGCCCTGGGACGTGCGCGACCCTTCCGGTAGCTGATAGGCCCGTAGCGAATAAGCCACGCCGCGATCGCTAAAGAACACAATGTGGTCGTGACAGCCG
>JBCCJU010000225.1:0-7987 GCA_039027715.1 Cyanobacteria bacterium P01_C01_bin.120 | reverse complement strand
AGATTCGCCCACTCTTAGCCAATCTTGGAGTTGCCGTCACCGTCAACCGGGTCCCCGTCTCAGCATGAGATTTAGATGAGACTGGTGCAAGATGTCAGTACATCTTGTTTATGGCCATTGAGCGAAGTATTGCTGATTGACGAAATTGATAAGAGCAATATAAATCCCTTCAATGACTTGCTGAGTATCACTACGGGGACGCCAAAACCGCCCTCATAATGACCAGTAACGTACTGCGCGATTTTCCACCGAAGCTTACCCTCTGAGGCATATCGGGAATATTCCTGTCGGGCCGACACCGCCAAGTCACCACCTTGAGAACGCTTCTTAATTAAGAGATTCTATGCTCCTGAAACTATTTTGTGAAAAGCGTTGAGTCATATAAGATGCCCTCTCTTTTTGATACGGGCCTGCCACATGAGCTTCTTTGAAAGTCTTATATGGTGGCAAACTAACAGCTTTATATTCAGTTTCCGATCTACTTATGGACTGGTACTGCTGTGGGATAACCCTCGACGTTTATTGGACATCTAACAGTACTGACCACATTCCTTGTTTCCGTCCCCTTGCGGGCCAATGAGTACTGAGACGGTCTATCCGATCTGCTTAGAATCTGCCAATTATTTTGGAGAACACCTTCATGAACATAGAACCAGTTAGCTTACTATGTGGTCTAGCTTTGGGATTCCTTTTAAGGAATCCCAATCACAGCATCAACATAAACGGTTCATCTCACGCTAGTGTTGAGCAGCCTACTAAAGCGCAAGTTGCCATGAAAGCTTCACCGGACAAGGACACCTAGTTTCTTGAATATCTCACCTGTACCGCCTCTCTTCTCAGGGAGGCTTTTTTATGGGTAGTACAATATGAGTAGTCAATGCGGTGTTCTACTTGCCGCGACCTCTGTTAGTTAAAGGCAATCCAGGCTCGGGCAAAACGTCCTTAGATTATCCTGTTGTCCACAAAATCGGTCTAGTAGAAGTGCGAAATGTGGCGATCGCCCCATGTCCCTATCTCTAGGCTGTCCCAAATGCTTGAACGATCGCCTCATCAATGCGGGGCAGTTCATCGGTAAGAAATTGTTGCCAAAAGTGTTGTACGTCGTCTTCGATGTCGCTGAGAAACATTTCTGGTCTGATGTCCTCAGAGATGATTCTTTCTACAAGATGAGGCCAGCCCTGGTCGGAAGTAGGCCGCCCACCTGTGAAGCCGAGAATATTGCGGTTCTCTAATGCGTCGAAGATCGCTTGGCGAGTGGTCAAGTCCCCAGGTCCAAGGATGAGGACAAGTTTAAGAATCGGAGTTTCGACTTTGAACTGTAACAGCAGAATTCGCATAGGCTTTGGAATCCAGCCTGTACCAGCTTGTTGAAATGGGAGATCATGCCATTTGGTGGAGGCAAAGCTGAGGATTTTTCTCTGAAACCAGCTATGGATAAAAATAATCTGGTCAGGTGGAGTATTTTTGACTAATCGCTTGACCAGTTCATATGCCTCAGTTTCTAGGGATGGGCGATGTTTGTAGATTAGGTCGAGGGCCTCCTGGTGCTTCAGGTAGATGTCGCGGCAGAGCTTGGCGATTTCGGAGTCTTCCATGAGGTGTCGGTTGATGAGGGTGCTGTAGTGCTGCATGAGGGAGCAGACTTCGGGCTGGAGGGTGGCGCGGTGGCGATCGCATACAGCATCGATCACCTCGGCGACTTTGCGGTAGCTGTAGACCGACCAGTGCGCTTGATCGGCTTCACCATAGGGCAGGATGCCCTGGGGAGTGAGAAAGACGAAGATTTGGTGATAGTCGGAAAATTCCTGTTGAACAATTTGCCGGTACCGCTGGAGCTGGTTGGAATGTTCGCCAGAATCGACTTTGTTCTCGATGGCGCAGACAATCTGACTGCCGGGGGAAACCAGCAGAATGTCGATATTGTTCCACTCGCGGCGGACTTCGGTATCGGTGAGGGTGGCGACATCAATTTCGATGGGGCTGACGGTGGCGTTGTCGGCCTCTAGCAACAGCCGTTTGAGGAAGGTCTTGAGGAAGACATCATTCAGGTGATGATTGGCGTTGGGATTGAGCAGAAAGGCCAGGAAGCGAGAGTGGCGAATTTCTTGGCGCACCATGCCCACCGCTTCAAAAATGTTGAACTGGTTGAGTAGGCTTTCCAGGCGTTCGAGGTCGGCGTTGTTGACGACGAACTGCTCTAGCAGGGCTTTGGTGTCGAGGTCGGGACTACTCATACCAGCCGCGTTCTCCCGGTGAGGAGTTCTTGCATCATGCCTTGCTTAATGGCCTGGGTCTTGGCGCGGCTGGCTTCCAGGGCAGCGATCGCGTCATCCATATCGGAGAGAACTGTAGCGATCGCACGTTGTTCTTCTTCACTTTGTGGCACCGGAAGAGGAACTTTCCCGATATCTTCCATGTTGATTTTCTGAGGAGTTGCATTCACCAAAGAGCGCTTTTCTACATCTTCAACAAACTGCCGACTCTTTGAATAGACATACACATACTCTGGAATTACCCTTTCATTGAGCTTCAATAATGCCAGGCTGACATAAATGCTGGCATTCACATCCCAATCAATAAGTCTAGTTGCGCCTAAAGAGCCAATCCGAGTCAAGAGGATGTCGCCCTTTTCAGGTTTGCACCTTTTAATAAGACTCAGGTGCTCTTGTTCTGATATAAATCGCGTATTTTGAAAATCATTTGCGGTAACATTTTCAACACTGTAGAAGGGGATACCATCAGGAAAATAGTTGGGCGTGTAGTGAGTTCCGTCAACTATTGCGTTGCAGACATGGTGAAGGGTATGAACCTCCCAATCCTCAGGAATCACCCCAACTTCGGTTTGCTTGTAGCCCTTTGATAATTGACAATTATCAATCGATGGCCCAAACATCACCGGATTGCCATCATTATCAATTATCAATTCTCCATTATCCATTCTCTTCGGCAAACGTTTCTTGCCCGTGAGGAGCTGCTGCATGGTGGCGGTTTTGAGGTGGCGCTGCTTGGCGATGAGCTTATCCAGCGCGGCGATCAGAGCATCTATGTCGGATAGGGCAGTTGCGATCGCTCGTTGTTCTTCAAGACTTGCGATGATAATCGGCAAGGTATGAAGAACGCTTCCTTTAATGCCTTGGGCTGTACTGCCAGAAGAATTTTCTTGAAGAATTCTCTGAAATCTCTCAGAGAGCAAATAGTACTTTAGATAAGACTGATCCAAATTCGATTCTTTTGCTCTATATTTAATGACCCGTTGTGCTAAAGCAACATATTCAATATCTGCCGCTGCAACCATTCCTAAGGGAGCTTCGGTCGTGATAAGAACATCGCCAATCTTGGGCTTTCCTCTACGCATGATTTTGTCATAATCATCTTCAGAAACGAATTCTTGAGATGACTTGTAGTCAATGTATCCATCCCTAATATTTCGTGCCGTGATTAACAAAACACCAGACTCTTGTTTGGGGGGAGTTTTGCCTCTGTAGTCAACATAATCAACTACATCAATTAGCTTTTTGACATCCCAATCCTCAGGAATCACCCCAACCTCAGTCTGCTTATAGCCCTCTGGCAATTGATAATTATTAATTGATAATTGATAATTCGACACGTCCACGCTTCTCCCTAATTGCTAATTATCAATTGTCAATTTTTAATTCCAGAAGCCCCGTCATCACAGCCATCCCTTCGCCGTGAGATGTGCCACATCTTCCCGAAATTCAGCCACATCGTAATGAACGCAGATGCCGCGCTTAGAGATCAACCGCTGAAACCGAATCTGCGACATATCCAATAACTCCGCAGCTTTTCCCAGGCTGAGCTTTTCCTGCTGAAACAGCAGCAAAACAATTTCAAGGAACAACTCATCTTCCTTGAGCCCACTAGCTTTCAACAACTCATCAGATATGACCAGACTCATCGTCTTGCCTCCATCCCCATCGGATTAATTCCATAGTAAGCCCATCGTTTTCAGGTGCTCCGCCACCCGGCTCGATAGCCCCTCCACCGTCTGCACCAGTTTCGGTAGGGGTTCTGCATAGCGTTCTTCCAGATCCTTCACCCGGTTCGCCAACTGCTGGGTCACCCGCTCAATCTCCGCCGCGATCTCTCCCTTCAGGGTGGCGTGCCACTTGTCTTCCACCACCAGGGTTTTTACCTCCGCTTCACTGAGCTGGGGGTACTGGCCAAACACGGCCTTATCCACGGCTTCGGTGGCCTTCTTCACCGCCTTCTTCATCGCCGCTTCCTGGTCATAGAGCTTGCGACATTCCTCCAGAATTGCCCGCTCCTCTTTGGCATCGGGGTCGCCCTTGATCTCCTTCAGCCGCGCCGATACCGACCCCTTGGTGACGCTGCCCTTGTCGGTCTGAGCCTCGGCCAGCAGCCCCTCCTCGCCGCTGTGCTCCTCAATCAGCGATTCCAGCTCCTGGCTAATGCCATCCAGGTCGGCCTGGAGTTCATCAATGTGGGCCTGCTTATCGGCAAAGTACCGGGCCACCATCAGCGCTGGCGGAATCAAGTCAGCCTTGTACTTTTTCTTGCCCAGGGTCAGGTCGGGGGTTTCCGACCGCTTTTCGCCCTTCTTGGCCACCAGCTCCCGCAGGGTCTTGCCAGCGGCCCAGCCATCCTGCACCAGCACATAGACATCGTCCTGCAAGGTCTCCGCCCAGTAGTCCATCAAAATCTGGTAGATGTCGTAGCGGTCTAGCAGGTCGGCTTCGGTAAAGCGGTGCAGCAGATCCTCCGATAGGGTGGCGATCAGCTGCTTGGGCTTCACTCCCGGGTCAATGCTCTTGAGGGTGGCGGCGTGGGCCTTGTACCAATCGGTGTAGAGGGCCAGGGTGCGATCGGCAAACGCCTCAAACTCCGGGTGTTTGAGGATGGTCGCCTTGACCTGGCCGGCATCTACCAGGCTTTGGCTGTAGCCGGGGCGGTCTCCAGGGGCAAACAGGGCATTGCGCACCTGGGGAAATACCTGCCAGTAGGCTTCCAGGGCATCCAAATCCCCATTGGGAATGCCGCCGCTGAGGTGGGCAGCCAGGTCGTGGATGTCTTCCGGCTCGCTGGCGTCGATGTAGCGGGGGATGTTGAGGTTGTAGTCGTTCTTCTCGATTTCTGCGAAGGGCACCATCCGGCTGTAGCGATCTAGCGCTGTCTGGTGGTTAAACACATCCACGATTTTGTGGATATCCTGGCTGCGCAGGCGGTTCTTGTTGCCGTCTTTCATAAAGCCCCGGCTGGCATCCACCATGAACAGCCCTTGGCGCTGAGCCGCCCCCGCCTTATCCAGCACGATGATGCAGGCGGGAATGCCCGTGCCGTAGAACAGGTTCGGCGGCAGGCCAATGATGCCTTTGATGTAGCCCTGGCGCACCAGGTTCTGGCGAATGCGGGCCTCGGCATTGCCGCGAAACAGCACCCCGTGGGGCAAAATCACCGCCGCCTTGCCCGTACTCTTCAACGACTTGAGGATGTGTAGCAAAAAGGCATAGTCGCCGTTTTTATCCGGCGGTGCCCCATACTCAAACCGCTTGAACTCGTCGTCGGTGACATTCACCCCATTGCTCCACGACTTGTAGGAGAAGGGCGGATTGGCCACGGCGAAGTCGAACCGCTTGAGGCTGCCGTCGCTCTCTTTCCAGTAGGGGTTAGAGAGGGTGTTGTCGCGGTAGAGTTCGGCGGTGATGTTGTCGTGCAGAATCATATTCATCTTGGCCAGCACCCAGGTGGAGTAGTCCATCTCCTGACCAAAGATCGACAGCCCTCGGGGAGCCTCATCCGCTACCTTCAGCAACAGGGAACCCGAGCCGCAGGTGGGGTCATACACGGTTTCGTCCTGACGAGTGTCAGTGGTGATGCCCACCACCTTGGCCAAAATTCGCGATACCTCCGCTGGGGTATAAAACTGGCCCTTGCTCTTGCCGGACTCCGTGGCAAAGTGACGCATCAGGTACTCGTAGGCATCCCCCAGCAGGTCATCCCCATCGGCCCGGTTGGCCCGCAGGTCAATGCCTTCAAAAATGCCCACCAGGTTGGAGAGGCGGTCCACCATCTCCTTGCCCTGGCCCAGCTTGTCTTCGTTGTTGAAGTCGTTCTCGGCGGTGCCGAACAGGTTCTCTAGCCCGTTTTCCTGGGCGAACTTGCTGATCACTTTGTTGATCTTGTCACCGATCTCCTTGTCACCCTTCAACGCCGCAATGTCATCGAAAGAGCCACCCTCGGGCACCACCAGCAGGGCGTAGGGATCGCCCGCGTATTTGTCAGAGACGTACTTCATGAACAGCAGGGTCAGCACGTAGTTCTTGTACTGACTGGCATCCATGCCGCCGCGCAGTTCATCGCAGCTCGCCCACAGGGAGCTATACAGAGCAGTTTTCTTGACGGCCATAGGGGGCTGAAGCTCAAGCGCTATCGGGCTTAATGGTACCCAAAGAGGCCTCAATCCGGGAAACGACAACTTAGAACGTTATGCAAACGTTATGCAATTGAGGGGGCTTGATTTGCTCTTTCCGTTGTTTGAGCAACTTGGGTTGGGGCGTCTCTGCTATTTGCTGAATCCCTAGATTCGTCCAGTAGCATGGGTTGCTGTTGCACTATCGAAAGCTCGCAACGCTCCATTTGTTGAGATTTTGGGGCTAGCTGCAACAAGTGGGGGCGCGATATCACTGCAGTACCGCCGAACCGCAGAGGATTGCCGCCATGAACACCACCGCTATTTCAACCAACCCGTCAACCGCTCACCAACGCCGCCTGAGGGCGATCGTCAAACGCCTGGTCATTGAGCTGGGTTATTTGGAGCACTGCCTGGCCACTGGCCTACAGGATGCCAATGTCGAGACGGCAGCGGCGGGGATTGATACCGCAATTGATTGTCTGAACGAACATCTCACGCCATAGAGGTCTTCGTTTTTTCTACCCGCTAAGGCTTCTGGGGCCATGCCTACCCGAAGCTTCTCAGCCATCTGAATATTGACTGAACGATGGCTGAAACCCGCTCTGGGAAGTCTTATCTGGGTATAACGTAACCCTTCGTCAGGCTAGCTACATTGAAGACATTCAAACGGAATACTTCATTCCAACTAAGGAGTTAGTACCCATGACCAACATCAATCAGCAAACCAACGAGCACATTTCTGAACAAGCGCTGACGCAAGTTTCTGGAGGCGTTGACTTCGATCAACTCCGTCGCGAAAACCTCGACAAAGACGCGATTGATTTTGATCAACTGCGCCGTGAAAACTTGGACAAAGACGCTATTGCGGATGAGCAACTGACTCAGGTTGCGGGCGGCGTCAATTTTGACGAACTTCGTCGTGAAAACCTTGATAAAGATGCGATCGATTTTGACGAGCTGCGCCGGGAAAATTTGGACAAAGACGCCATCGCTTAAGGAGATTGCAGAGGTCGGGATCGTACATGGAAGGATCGAGACGCGGCGGATCGGCGTCGCATATCGTCCGTACAACAGCCCAATAACCGTCGGTTTGCGGCAGCGGAATGCGACCTAGCGCCATCGTAGCGAGACACAAACCGAAAGACCACAAGTCGCTCGGAAATGAGTAGTCGGCACCGACTATTCGTTCAGGTGCCATGAAAGCGAGTGTACCGACGTAGGTTTGTGCTATCCCTAACGTGTTGTCTACCGCTCTCGACACACCAAAGTCCGACAATTTCACTCGCCATCTCCAATCTAGCAAGATGTTCGATGGTTTGACATCGCGATGTAATTGTCTTTCGGCGTGCAATGCCGCCAAAGCAGCGACACAGCCGTGAGCGATGACACTAATGGCTTCTTCATTGAATGACATAGCTTGCATAGCGTCATGGACACTTTTGCCATCCATGAATTCTAACACAGCACATATCGCGTCCGGCTTGGTATAGGCGCCATGGAAGGCGACGATGTGGTCGCCTTTGAATTGGTGCAACGCACTCAATTCCCTGAGTAACTGTCTCCGTTTTGATTCATCATGAACAGCGACGACTT
>JBCCJU010000224.1:0-8007 GCA_039027715.1 Cyanobacteria bacterium P01_C01_bin.120 | reverse complement strand
TTGGATGGAGCGCTGCAAGAGTTTGACAAAGAACTTTGAGCGGACACTGATTGATGCCAAAGCTCAAATGGACTTTTGCTTTGTCAGGCTAATGTTCAAACGGCTTGCAGCCGGTTCTTGAGATCTTAAATAGGTTCTATATAACGTAGAAAGTCAGCGCTATGGGTACTCTTGAGTCTATAAAGCGTGCCATTGCACAACTTTCTCCAGAAGAACTGGCAGAATTCCGATGCTGGTTTGTTGAGTTCGAGGCTCAAGCTGATGCTGTAGCTAATCTAGATCGACACGCTGCTGAAGCCTTAAGGATAAAGGGAAAGTTAGTTCGTCTTTCTTACCCTCAGGAACTATTGGGATATCAACAGTGGTTTGCAGGGCTAGGTACCGAAGTCGCTGAAGAGAATCTCGATCAATATGCCGCTGAAGCTACGAGGATAAAAGGAAAGTAGGCTTCTCCCCTTTTCCCTAATGATGAGACAAAAGGAACTCAATGCTTATTTTTTAAGTTTAAAGACCAAATGCGTTCAGACTCATCGATAGGAGATATTGTGTTTAGCCCCTGACAAAATGTTCGTTGCCATTCTGTGTGACTTCTAACGGTAAAGTGCAGCGGCGGCAGATCACCTTTTGTATAGCATCAGCGGCTTCTGACCGTCTGCTGCCACGCAGTGTTAGGTGGCGAACTACCATAGTCTATCTCAAAGGAAGAAATCGTAACTGTCTCAGCGTAGTTGCTGAAACAGTTACGGTTGTCTGAGAAACGGTTACAGTTTCGACAAGATTGCATTGGCAAATGCCTGATGGATATGTTCTTGCTCTAAGCGTTGCTGGCACTGGGCAAGATGCTCATATAGGTGGGTTTCATCGGGGGTGAGTTGGGGCAAGGGCTCAGCGATCGCCACCGCCACGGTTACCGCAAAGTCGCGAAATGTTTCAAACGTTTCCCAATCCATCATCATGGAAATCACCTGGGGAAAATCAGCTCGCAGTTGGGATAAAATCCTGAATCCATCAACGTCTAAATCACCCCAGTAAAAGATTGGGCAGTTGGACAACCATGGGATGGTTTTTAGAGCGCGAACCCCATAGCCGCTGCCAAAAATAGCAAAGCTATCTTTCACTGGGGGCAAGGTGAGAAAGTTCATCAGATTCTCGGTGATCAAGCAGCGATGGGTCACTAGATTGAGCCGCCTAAATTCAGAGAGCGGCACACTGATATCTGTAGCGGGGAAGCCGTAGCGGGTGGTTAAAGCTTGATCTAAAAGCCTCAGCCTAATCAAGGGCTCACGATATTTGAGGGAAAAGCGTTTCTCGAAGGTATAGTCCTTTTCGCCCTCCACAGAGACAAGCTGTTCTTCTGGCAGAATTGTTTCCAACAGCTCCCGCAGAATCCCTTTATTCTGTTCAATAAATTTAGTGTGGACCCGAATCGGCAATTCGCGAATATAAAGCTGAGGTTGGGGAGTCTGTTGAAAATAGAGACAAACTTGAATCAAGTCATTCCAGGATTCGCTATGTTTAACCACCTTCAATGGCTTTTGACAAAGCCAGGGCTCAAGGGCAGGAACTTGGGTGCGAATCAGCTCTAGATTGGATCTAAATTGAGCCACCTCTGTAGTCTTTTGGATGAGTCTGAGATAGTCCAACTCAGTCTCAATGGCAATTCTGGTGGGTAAGGATTGCGGCCCATGTTTTCTCGTATTTCGGCTTTCAAGGATGAGGGAATAGCCGTAGTTTAAGGATTGCTTGGAGCGGTCAATCAGCTGATTAACGGACTTGTGGAGGGTTGGGTAATCTGAGGGGATTTTACCCACCGGAAATTCAAGCGGGAAAAAGGACTCTCCGGTCATGATCGCCCTCAAGAATTGGGAGTACTGCCTTGCTGCTTTTTGCTTGATTTGAGGTGGATCAATCACGGCTGGGGTTGGAGCGCTAGTTCGCGCTGACGGCGATATTCTTCGATTGAAATAGAGACGATGCTAGAGTAGTTGCCCTCGGGTCGGTTGGCCACAAAATGTAGGCTGGCAATGTAGGGTTCTATGACGTTGATTTTGTCCTGGGGAGTGACGACAAGGAGCTGGAGATTCAAATTTTTGAAAAGCTCCATGGCATAGCGAGCATTACTATCGTCAGATTTGCTGAAGGCTTCGTCGATGACTACAAACCGAAAGGACTTATGGTTGGCCGTTTCCTGGTTTAAGCCAAATTGATAGGCGATCGCCGATGCCAAAATCGTATAGGCCAACTTTACTTTTTGGCCGCCAGACTTGCCCGAAGAGTCAGTATGGTGCTCTTTTTCTTTTTGATCGGCGTGATAGCGCTCGCTGACGGAAAAATCAAGCCAGTTGCGCACATCGGTCACTAGGCCAGTCCACCGATCTTCGGACTTGAAACGTTCGATCAGCCGGGTGCGAATCGTCTGAAATCGTTGCTCATGATCTTCCGCCGCCTGCCGAGCGACATCACCCAGGCAGGTTTTCAGGTCTTCCCTAAAGTCGCGGATTTCGCGATGGCGCGTTGTTTCGCAGCACAGCTTGATATAGGTAGATTCGGTGTAGTTGATTTTTTGTAGAGATTCATTCAGTTCTTCAAGGGCCTGCTGAATGTCTTCTTCCTGTTTTTCCAATGCGCTTTTAAACATTGAAATGGCGATAATTACCTTCTCATTCATGAGTTGCTTAAAGCGCTTTTCATGACGAGGTAAATCATCTTGCTCGATTTGGACCTTGAGGCTGAGGTATTCCTCTAAATAGTCAAGGGTTTGCCCTAGTTCCAAAGCGACTTCAGGAAAATCTCTTTTGAAATGAAACATTCGCATCTGCAGCGAATTTTGGGAGTCACTCTGCTGTTTTTCTGTTTTACGGCGCTGCTCTTGTAGGTAGTCACGCAAATCAGCTTCATCCTGACTAATGCTAGTCAGGGTCATGGCGTATCGGCGCAGCTTACTGGCCATCCCCTTCTTAAAGGCGGCAATATCGGCAGTGGTTGCTGATTGCAGCGTTTTTTCACACTGATGCTGGTCGCTTCGGGCCTGTTGCTGTTGATTTTCTAAGGTTTTAATCTCACCAATCAAGCGATCGCGCTGCTGATCTGCCAGAGCGATGTTGTCCTGAGTCTCTTGCAGCTGGGTTTTGAGTTGTTTGAGCTGATCAGAACTGGCTTCTAGCTCTTGCCTTTGTTGGTGGAATTCCAGGCGCTGTTGTTCACTCGATCGCCAGTCAATGTCAGCAAAATCGGCGAACTTCATGAAATCTTGGAGCCAAGAGGCTTGCTGCGATCGCTGGCGACGCTGACGTTCGATCTGCCGGATTGTTTGGTCGATTGGCGCGAGCTGCTGCTGGATTTCTCGTAAGTCGGCTTCTAAGGCTTTGATTTTGCTGGCATTGTCCCAACCCAAAACATATTGGCTGCGATCGCCAATTTTGGCACGGTCGTCCTTCTCATGTTTTTCTCCACCATGCCGAATCAGGCCAGTGGCAGTAATGGCCCGAGTTTCATGCTGGAACTGCTCGACAGTGTCGCAGCAAACGTAGTTAAACTGGCGGGCCAACTGCTGCCGCAACCACTGGGCAAACTCGGCATTCTCTTGCTTGATGGCTAGCCGAAAGGGTACCTGCTGAGGATCAAGGGCGCGTTGGGTGGGATTAGGCGCAAGGGCAGTGACGCGATAGTAAACAAGTCGCCCCCGCAAATGGGTTCGATTGACATAGCGATTCACCGCCTGGTAATGCGCTTCAGGCACCAGAATGCAGAGACCAAACCCGCGCAGCAGCCGCTCAATCGCCCCTTCCCAGGCTTGAGCTTCGGGCCGCACTTGCAGCAATTCACCAATAAACGGCAGCTCGGTGCCATCCAGGTCTAAATCACGGGCTAGGCGATCGCGAATGTCCAGATTGCGCTTGGGGATTTGACTTTTGCGGCTACGCAGGGAAGTTAGCTCGTCATTTAGCTGGCTTTCTTGCTTTTGCAAGTCAGCATAGTACAGCTTTTGCTCATCTCGCTGCTCTTCTAAGGTTTGTAAGGCGGCATCAATTTCCTGTTTGAGGTCGTCGCCTCTACGTCTGGCGGAGTAAAAGGTGTCGCGATCGCGATATTCCGCAAGTCCTAAGCGGTGAGCTAAGTCGTCGTAGGTTGTAGCCTGGCGTCTTTTGCCCGCTACCGTCTGCTGACACTGCTCGATTTTCTGGGTCAATGCCTGTAACTGTTGACCAACCGTGTCTTGCTTGATCGCAAAGTCTAAGTTTTTTTCCTGTTGACGCAACTCCCCTAAACTACGCTCAATTTCAGCGCGTTGGTGGTGAGCCTGCGTCAGCTTCTGCTCAATCTCTTGCAGGGTTTGCGTTAATAGATCGAGCTTCTGACCCGCAAAAAAAGCAGGCGCAATCGCTTGAAGTCTTTCTAAAGTTGCAACATTGCTTTTCAGTTTTTTGAATTTTTCCGCTTCCGCCGCCAACGGCACTAGCGTTTCTAGCTGTTTGCGCGCATTTTGAATGGCGGTGTGAGAAACCGTCAGATTTTCGTAGCTCTCTTGCAGCTCACGAATCTTAGTGTGTACATCCGCCTTTTCCAACATATGGTTGCGCACAAAGTCGTTGAGGCCACCAATTTCTTTGATGCTGACGGTTTGATTAAATAGGTCTAAGGCTTTTTCAGACTGCAAACCCAGACATTTGCGAAATTTCTGGCTATATTTTGTAAACTCCTCAAAAACGTCAGTTCCGCTGGATTTGAGGCGCTTTTTTAGGTCAGAAATCTGTTGAAATTGGGTAAAGTGCTCGGCGATGGATAGCGCTTCGCGGGCAATGATGAAGAACTTCCGGACTGAGCCGTCCTGTATCCATAGCACCTGCGCTAGGGTGATGTCCTGCTGGCTGGCGCGATCGCTAAAACAGGCCAGCAACACCGAAAGGGTCGATTTCTCCCGGAGTAATTTGGGCTTCGAACCATAGGATTCATCCGATCGGGTGCGGCCATAGGCTCCCTGCACATAGCTTTTTTCGTCCCGCTCCTTTTTGCGAGAGCTGCTGGAGGCCTGATTGTAGCTCCGGCGTCGGTTTGGCACCAGCAATGTCAGCAGGCCATCCACCAGCGTAGACTTACCGGACCCATTTAATCCAGTTAAGAGGGCAATGTTGCCTTGCAGATCGATTACCCAGGGACGCTGATCAAACGTTCCCCAGTTCAAGGCTTCAAACCGTTGCAGGCAAAAGCCCGCTGATTTTGGGGTCGGGTCAGTAGACTCAGGTAGATGTGGCATCTGCTTCTTCCAGCTTTTGCTTCAAGCGTTCGAGCATGTCCGCATCAATTTTAGCTTTCAGAATTGAGCGCACTTCATAATTCTCATGGTTTCCAGAAAGGCGTCTCAGAAATCCTAGGTCAATCGCCTGCTTGATCAGTCCATCGACCTCTCGCCGGAATTTTTCTTCATTGTTTCCGGCGGGTAGGTAGGGTTGAATCAAATCTCTGAGTTTTTCAGCATCCACCACCAGCCGCCCCGTGGCATCACTGGCATCAAAGAGCCGCAATTGCTCCCGCAGCAGTACACAGAGCACCGTCACCTTAAAACTCAACTGCCGCCGAACGATCAGACGCGGTAAGGGCTCGGTGGGATCATCGGGGTCCGGGTCAGGCTGGTCTAAATAGGCAAACCCTTCGGTTTCATAGTGCTGAACCTGCAAGCCAATTTTGCCGAAATAATCTTTGATAGGGGTTAAATAACTTTGCAGCCGCTCCCAGTGGGGGTCATCGCTATACATCACGCCGCGCAGCAGTTTGAGCACTACTGGCGCATAGGGAAGGGGTGGCTGAGGGGATGACATGGGTTGATTAGCGACAAAAGGTGATGTGGGGCAAGGTGAGCTGCAGTTGGGTCTCGGCGTCTAGGCTGGGGATGACGATGGAGTCGGTGGCTTGGGGATGGATGTCATGGCGATTAGATTGATGGGCGATCGCTACATAGGCCACAATTTCTGGCAAACCCTGGGTGACTGGATAGAGCTGAATCAGGTGAGCTAGAGGAATAGTCGAACGGGTTTCTAGGGTTTGGGCAATGCGCTGTGACAGTACCTCCTCGTCCACATAGAACTGATGATAAATCTCAGCCATTTCTGCGTCTAAGGTGACCTCTGGCAAGTCACTGAAATCCAAGGAAAAGGTGGGGGCCGCGGAGGCTTCTAAAGGATGAAGGGGACGGGCCATCACCAGATGAAGGTTGGCATCCCCGGCCAAGGTCCAAAAGTCGGGAGTGGTCGGCGCAGCCTGGGCCTGCTGCAGTGCCAATCGCTGCACTTCCGTAATCAGGTCGGCAACGCGGCGATTTTCTTGCAGGTTGCGTTCATCCAGCATCTGACGCAATTTTTCGGTCAGGCGATGGTTGGACTGCACAATATATTCACCCGCATCCAACAAACTTCGCTCAATGCGGCGCAGCAGGCGATACTCTTGCGTCAAGGGCTGTAGGTCTTCGAGTTCATAAACGGTCTGGATCATCGACCTTAGCGCCTGCCGCTTGCGATCTGACATTAGAAAATTCCAGAATGTATAGAAACTCCGCCCCTGGTCAGAGTCTTTAAGCTCTTGATCTGCATCCAAGACCCGACCAACGACCGTGCCTTTGCGGCTATCCTTCTCAAACTGGGCGGCCTGAACTTTGCGAGTGAGATTGCGAAAGTTTTGCTCAATGTCTCTAAAGTCAGCAATCAACTGCCGGGTAACTTGATTAGCCAGCAGAAATCGCTCTTGCAATTGGGTAGGGCTATAGGGCGCAACATCGCCCGTCTGGCGGATATGAGAAATCTCTTGCTGGATGCGATCTCGATCCTGCTCTAGTTGTTTAATTCGAGTTTCAACATCAGCGGTGCTGCGGTCTTGAATTTCTTTTAAGAGATCAAAGATTTGCAGAAAGCGAGATTCTGTCCCAACAAACTCGTCTTTGCTTTGCAGATCCTCTAGCCAAGCGATCGCTTTCTCAGCCTCGGGTGTTAAGGTCATCACGGCATCATCACTGCCGTCAAAGGTTTTTCTAAGCAGTTGGTGTTCACACCATTCCGTCAAATAGTCTTTGGGCGATCGCGGGTGTTCGCCAGGATAAACCTCTTGTAAGCGATCAAGATAGTCTCCCAACTTATCCTCCAAGGCAACCTGAGTCACGGAAACGCGCTGATCTCGCTTAAATTGCTGATGCAAAAAGCTTAGGATCAAGGCAGCATTAGAGCTGCGCAGCAGCCTAATAGCAGCGGAAGACTTTAATACGTACTTGACTTGCTCATATTCCATGACGTTTGCTGATATCAGAATCTATCTCATAAACCGACCCATTGCAGTGGGAGTGAGCGGGTCAATTCAGCAACTTCTGCTGGAGTTAGTCCTGGTAAGGGATCGCGCCGTTTGTCAAAAACCAGCTATCCAACTTAGGTGAAAGCGCTCATAGTCTTCACTGAGGATATCAACGGTCTGACTATTAGCGACTGTCGTAATCATTAAGGTGTAGCGGTTGAATGTCTTTCAATCATAAAGTGTGTCCTCATTAGACTGCCCTGTCAGCCAGAGTTGATCGTGAATGTAGTCGCCGCTATCCAGCTCTGCCTCTCGCTCTAAATTCTGACGACCTAGCGTAGTTAAGCCGATAGGCTGGATTAGTACCCTTCGTTCGACAACCAAGCTAAGCGGTCTAACGACTCAAATCAGCGGCGGCAGGCAATCTCGAACTTAATACTAGGGATTCTCAACCGTCTGTTGAATTTGAATTGTTAGACGGAGCTAAGACTTTAACGAAGAGGCAGATATTGCACTTGTCCTTCCCATTCACCCTCAAAACTTCCCTCCGCGATCAAAATAATTTCTTCGATCGCTAGCCCGATGGGGACGCTTCGACTAATCTCAAACACTCCTGGCATTTCCAATCCTGCCTGTACACGCTCATAAGCGTATCGGGTCATCGTTTCTACATCGTGAGTTAGTAGAATCCTACCCTTTTGTGCTGCCCATTCCAGGATGACTCGATCATCAGTT
>JBCCJU010000223.1:0-8085 GCA_039027715.1 Cyanobacteria bacterium P01_C01_bin.120 | reverse complement strand
TGTCGAGGTTCATTACTCTCAAGAGTCTCGGCACTTCTCAGCGCCGCTTCCCTCAAGCGCTTTACCAATATAACTAACCCCCTCAACACTGTCAACTCTTTCTCTAAACCTCATCTCCCTCCCCCATTAATGGTGTTTGTTAATCACCTCGAAAAGGTTTTAACGAAAGGGATCTACAGGCTTGCCGCTACATGAGGTCTCCTCTGAGTTACCAATGGCTTGAGATGATTAACTTTCTGATTGCTTGACTTGCATACTCAACTCATTTAGCAATCAGAAAGTTAATTACTTTTTAGTGCCCGATCCAGCTCAACACAGAACTGCTCTAAATCAGTAAGGCCGGCTCGAAAGTCGTCACTTTCGGCTAGTCGCTTAACAAAGGCGCTACCAACGACAACACCATCTGCGCCCCAGGCTTTTAATTGAGCTGCTTGCTCTGGTTGAGAAACGCCAAACCCCACTGCAATAGGCTTATCTGTAATAGCGTGGAGTTCAATCAGCAGTTCTTCGACACGACTCTGAATTTCAGTGCGCATGCCAGTAACGCCTGTGACACTGACCAAATATATGAAGCCTTGGGATTTTTCAGCGATCGCCTGAATGCGTTCCTTAGGGCTAGTGGGAGCTACCAATAAAATAACTTCGACGCCGTTTTTGGCAGCCGACTCAGTTACAGCACTAACTTCTTCTAAGGGCAAGTCAGGCACCACGAGCCCCCTAGCGCCGGCTGCCGCAATGTCCTGAAAGAAAGTATCTATACCTCGGTTCAGGATGGGATTGTAATAAGTGAAAAGAATGATTGGAGCTTGCAATTCAGGTGAGACAGTTTTAACTAGCTCTAAGACTTCATCTAGCGACGTACCTTTTTGCAACGCTCGGGTGGCTGCTGCCTGAATCACAGGACCATCCGCTAACGGATCAGAGTAGGGTACTCCTAGTTCGATCAAATCAGCACCGCTTTGATCTAGTTTCTTCAACGCCGTAGCAGTGGTTGCCAAGTCAGGATCGCCTGCTGTCACAAAAGGAATCAGAGCACATTGCTGGCGATCGCGCAGTGCTTGAAACTGCTCAGAAACCGACTTCATAACTTGATTCCTCTCGATACTAGGCTTATTAGCTAATCCATACAGCAATCTAGAGCAAGACAAAGCGCTCGTCCACTTACTTCAATCATTACTAAAAACAGGATGGCGCGGACGACCAGTCGCTGTTTGTATAATTTTTACGGTGAATTGATACTTTACTCTGACTAAGACGGAGCCGTTTCATTTTCTGCCGCATTCTCTGCTGCTATTTCCGCTTCTAATTGAGCCAGTTGTTCGGGTGTCATTTCATCCAAGCGCTTCTGCAGTACAGCGTTTTCGTAATTTCTTAGCTGTTGACCATAAGTCATATTGCTGGTCACAACGCGGAATAGATAGGTTGTAACCCAGCCTAAAAGTCCAGCGGCAAAAATCAATTGGCTCCATACACCTGCAGAGAGATCATCAAACCCTGTCAGTCGGAAGCCCAGATACAAGCCGCCGCCCAGCAAAAAAATCCCTGCCCCTATGCCAATAACATCAATTCTACGCATTCGTGAATCCCAACGATCGCTGCTTGCATTTTACAAAGAGAGGACAGAGTTAAAGCGTTCAGACTTCGGTTTTGCCTTTTGACATTTCTTCAGTATGTTCATAGATGCCGCATTCATCTAGCCAACGACTCTGCCTGCCACACTCACCTATTTATCCATATGCTTTCGTTCCAGGCTTAAATCCCCACTAGTTCACGAAACCAATCATCGTTGCGCAAGTCGTTGAAAGCATCTTCTGTTTGAGCGTCCGCTCGTAGGTTTGGCTCGAGGCGAACCGCAAGCTGTAGGTTTTCTAAGGCGATGTCATATTCCCGCTGCAGGCTATAGCAAAGAGATTTGTGATACAGCGCTTTGGCATAGTCCGGGTCAATTTCTAGCGCTTTGTCAAAGCTGGTGAGGGCTTCATCATCACGCCCTAGCTTGATTAAAGCTAGTCCTTGATTGTCCCAAGCTTTGGGCAACTGGGAGTTAAACCGAATGGCTTTATCAAAAGAGGCTAAAGCTTCTTCAAAGCGCTCCAGTTCGAGAGCAGCCAGGCCACGATTGAGCCATGCCACGGCATCATTTGCCTGGATTTCTGTAGCTTTATCGAAAGACTGAAAGGCTTCGGTGTGCTGCTGCAAGACACCGTAGGACACACCGCGATTGACCCAGGCTTCTTGGTAATCGGGCTTAATGCTGAGGGCTTTATCAAAAGCGGCGATCGCCTCTTCTCTTCGGCGTAAACGGCCCAACACCATGCCGCGATTGACCCAGGCTTTGGCATCTTCGGAATTAAGCATAAGTACCTGATCAAAGGCCGCTAGCGCGTCTTCGTAACACCTGAGGCTCTTAAGAGCTTGTCCCCGCTGAAATTGGGCGGCGATATGGTCGGGAACAAGTTCAAGCACTTGGTCATAAGCGGCGATCGCCTCTTCAAGGCGCTCTAGGCCAACTAAGGCAAGGGCTTGATTGAGCCGAACTTCAACGTTTTCCGGTTGAATTGCTAAGGCTTCGGTGTACTGCTCTAGGGCGGCAGCATAATTTTCGTTGGCCAAATATTGATTAGCGGATTCGATCCGCTCGTCAGCGGAAAGAAATAGATTGGGTCGATTTTCGCGCACTCGATCTAGCAGTTCCGTGACGGTTTCTAATTGCTGTTGGGTGGTAGCCATGAAGGTGTTGGCCACATATTCAGGCGCAACTTCTCCTAACCGCCGCATAATGGCTTCTTTTTCACCCTGGGCTTCAGCCTGCAAAGTAATCAGGCGTTCCTGAACGGTGCGCTTAACGTCTTCCAAGTCAGCAATGACATCGGTACGGCCAGCCGCAATGTCTTTTTGCAATTCGGTCATTTGCTCAGCAAAGTCGGTTTCAATTTCAGTCAGGCGTTGACGGGCCTGTTCTTGGCGAGCAGCAGACTCGCTTTCCAACGCCGCGATGTGATCTACTAAGCGCTGGTCAAAACCATCTAGGTTGCCAATGACGCGATCGCGACGCTCAAACACGACGTCGCGCACTTCATTAAACTGACGACTCAACTCGTCCTCTGTACGATTGAGGGCGGCAATAATAGCCGTCACGCGATCGCGGCTCTCATTCTGTGCTTGGTCAATGGTGTCCGCCAACTCGCCAGCACTTTTCTGCACCGCTTCCCAGGTAACGGATTTATCATTTTCCAGCTCTGCCATAATCTGGTTAAGCTGCTGGCGAAAATTTTCGGTACTAAGAACAAATTGGTTCAAGGTAGCGGCCTTTTGCTCATCTATATCTGCCTGCAGAGCATCAAAGCGATTGATAAAATCATCGGCGGACTGCTGAAACTGAAGCAGCACTTGGGCTTTACTCGCATCAATTTCGCCCTGATAGCCATCAAATTGTGAAAGAAAGTCATCCAGCGATCGTCGCAAGTCAGCCAAGACGCTGGCTCGCTGGGCCAGCACTTCATCCTTAATCTGCCGAAACTGCTCGTCAAAATCTTGTATTGAGCGCTCCATGGTCTGCAGTGCCAAGTCACGGTGACCCAGGGTACTTGCCTGCATCTCGTCCAGTTGTTGATTAACCGCCTGTTGGCGATCGCTCATGGCCTCCATCACCTGTTGCTGATGCTGTTCAAGCTGTGCTTCCAAATTGTCGCGCAGGGACTCAAAATAAGGTGCAAAGTCTACTTCTAGCTGCTTTAATTCGGCTAATGTGCGATCTCGATCGCTCTGTACACCTACCGTTAATTCTTGTAGGTGCTCAGCAAAGCCAGTCGCCGCCGTCTCGATGGTGGTCAAGGTTTCTCCCTTAACGGCTTCAATTTGAGTGGTGATGTCGGTTAACTGTTGCTGCGCCTCCCGCGCTGTTTCCTGCACTGACGCCAGGATATTAGCCGTTTGAGCCGCTGTGTCAGTATCAACAGCATCGACTTTCTCCTCCATTCGAGTCTTGACTAAGTCGGCCTGACGATTAATTTCCGCTTCCAGGTCAGCTAGCGTTTTACCAAGCACCGCAACTTGGTTCTCCCAATCCTTGAGAGTGTGATCTTTAGAGCTGGTTATTTCTGTTAAAGCCTGATTGAGAACACGACGCTTTTCGTCCAGAACATCTTTAAAGCCTTCCGCCTGCTGCTCAATATCGTCACTGATTTCTTCAGCATCTTTGAGCACATTATTTAGTTCGCGGGTAGCCGTGCGAATTTTGTGCTCTAAATCAGTCATTTGATTGAGCTGAGTACGCACCACGGTCGCCACTTCTTGCACCACTGAACGACGCAAAAACCACAGCATCACTACACCCAAGATCATCAGTAGGGCTAAAGCTGCCAGTAATATTGAAACCAGGGTTGTCGCTCGGGTAAAGGCAAGATTAGCGTCCTGCTGCAGCCGCTCTAACTCAGCTCGCTCATCGACGGTAAGGGATTGAGCAATTGCTGGGGAAGGCTCTGAAGCTGCTCGTGGCCAGGCGATCGCTGGGTCAAAACTTCCTCCCCACAGACACAAGGCCAGCATGACACCGTTACGTAGATAGTCAGCTAAAGAAAAGGAAAAACACTGCCGCATGGGTTTTGCGATCACACTGAGGGAATAGTCAGAACACACTTCGTTTAAGGATACTCAAAGTGCAGGCCAACAATACGCTTAGCATACCTTGAAGCTCAAAATGGTATGCGTCTAGTTAAAGGCAGCCACTAATGAGCGCCATTTTAGTTTCTCAGCTGTAATAATGACCATCTGGCAAAATTGTTGAGCGATCGCATCTAGCCATGGCTAGGTCTGCATTTGCAGCACGAAAAAGAATTGTCTTAACTAAGCAGGTTTCGAGCAACTGCGCCTTGAATAAATTGGCGCCTGTGAGATCTGCGCCAGATAAATCAGCCATTGTTAAATCCGCGCCTGTGAGGTCTGCTCCCCTAAGATCACAACCGCGCAAATCAGCTTGCCTCAAGCAGGCATATCGTAAGTCAGCACGAGACAGATTGATGCCGGCCAGCTTCGCCTCTGCCAAATTACAGCTGCCTAACTTGGCATCTCCAAAATTTCCCTGCTTCACAACTAGTCCACGCAAATTTGCTCGCCCAAAATTGCTATAGGGTAAATATGCTGCATTGATAGTTGCTGTTGTAAGCTCAATCTCTCTTAAATCACACTCAAACCCATCAGCTTGCTCAATAGTCACTCCCTGAAACTGACGTTCGCCGCGCCGATATTGATTAAGCAGTTTCTGAAAATCTATAGCCGCCATAGAATCAATAGCAATTTCCGAGCATTCAAGGCCTTAGGAGATATAAATTCATAAGAACTTAATATCCGAAAGCCATTCAACCCAACAACAAATTAAATTCGAGCCATCAAACTCAGCATCTTCAAAGTCGATTAGGCAATCAAATGCTTTTAGCCGATTGACTCTGAATAATCACTTTTGAGCTCCATATATTTCTTCAGGGCTCGACCTGATTGAAAGCAATCCAAAACCACAAAAGGCAACCACAAGAGCAATATTCCTACAAAGCCCAAAAGACCGTTTCCCAATAGCTGAAGTCCGGCAGGCAAAATAAGCTTCATCTCACAAAGTTAAAATTAACTTTTGTTAAGTTACAGCATTTTGAATGTTTATTGAATTGTCTTAAAGATGTCTTCCAATTTACCTTGAAAAGCTTTTATGCATGAAAAAAGCCAATTAAAACAAAATCACTTGTGCTTTGTCGAACTATGGCCTTTGCATAGATTATCTGACTGATTAAAAACCGTTATTCTTTCAATGGTTACAGGCGATTAGCGCTCAGACCAATTGACCTCAAAAAGGTAGGCGATGAAGGCGAGAGAGTGACCAACTACGTCGAGAAGATGAAAGAGCAAAGTGGCAGAATAGTGACTCGATAGATAAATAGACGAAAAGTCAAGCAGTCATCGGGTTGGTCCGGCCTTCGGAGCGGTGCTTTCCTATGTTTGGGTTTCAAGGGACCAAGCGTAGGATTCGACTGTGTAAATTCTTGGATAGCAATGAGACAGTAAATGTGATGCAGTCGGCAACTGTCAAGCTCACCCTTTATCTTAAATAAGGAATTAGCGAACAAGGTTTATGACGGAAAGCACTTTTCCTGCTTCGACAATAAAGATTGCTGTACTTGGGGATATTCATGATCATTGGGACGAGCAGGACATTGCTACGCTACACAGTCTCAAGGCCGACTTAGTACTGTTCGTCGGTGACTTTGGCAACGAAGCGGTCAATGTCGTGCGATCGATCGCGACTTTAGACTTGCCCAAAGCTGCAGTTTTTGGCAATCATGATGCGTGGTACACCGCGACCCCTTGGGGTCGCAAGAAATGTCCATACGATCGCCAAACCGAGGATTGGGTGCAGCTGCAGATGAATCTTTTGGGGCCAGCCGACGTTAGCTATGGCAAGCGTGATTTTCCAGAATTAGGGTTAACCGTAATTGGCGGCCGCCCCTTTAGCTGGGGAGGCTCGGAATGGAAGCATGCATCGTTTTATCGTGAGCGCTACGGTGTCAATAGTTTTACCGAATCAACTGAGCGGATGAAGCAAGCTATTGATGCGGCTGCCTTTGACACGCTGATTTTTATCGGGCACTGCGGTCCTACCGGACTAGGAGATCAGCCGGAGTCGCCTTGTGGACGTGACTGGAAGCCAATTGGTGGTGATTTTGGCGATCCTGATTTGGCCTCTGCAATCGCTTACGCTCAGCAAAGTGGCAAGTCTGTTCCGCTCGTGACTTTTGGGCACATGCACCACGGCTTGCGTCACCGCAAAGATATTCAACGGCAGCGCGTCAGTCAAGATGCGGCAGAGACGCTGTATCTCAATGCGGCTTGTGTGCCCCGCATTGTCAAAGCTGAGGTAAGTTGCCGCCGCAACTATTCTCTAATCACGCTATCTCAACGCAAAGTCATCCAGTCTGAGCTAGTGTGGGTTGACAAAACTCACAAGATTGTTGCCGCTGAAGATCTGCTGACAGAGTTGGCCAATAACCGTCCGTTGCAGCCTTTGGGATGATTTTTGGCCCGCTGTTCTGGGGTAGTTATCTGGCCGCATCCCAATAGATGGCTTCAGCCATTTAGATAGTCGTATCCAGCGACATTTGGACGCCAGCCTACAGCACTGTGGCGCTTTACGAAAACTTTTAATATCGATTTCTTGGACTCGGGCTACAAACTTTATCGCATCAATCTACTGCTATATCCCCTCACAGCCAAGATAAGTGACGTCAGTTCCGCAGCACAGAGAAACTCTTGCCCACCGTCTTTAGGGTTTGTGCTTGGGCTTTGTCAGTGAAAAGATTGGAACCGAGCAAAATCCGCGTAAAATTGATAATCAAACTCCCATAATGGCGATCGCCCATGAAGTCTTACCTGGCTGCAGCTTTGCAGATGACCAGCGTGCCAGATTTGCAAAAAAATCTGACTCAAGCTGAAGACCTAATTGATCTAGCTGTACGACGAGGCGCAGAACTTGTCGCACTGCCAGAAAATTTTTCATTTTTAGGTTCTGAAGAAGATAAGTTGGAACGCGCCCAGGAAATTTGCGATGCCAGTGAACAGTTTTTAAAAAAAATGGCGCAGCGTTATCAAATCACACTGCTGGGTGGCGGCTACCCTGTGCCCGGAAAAGACGGCAAGTTTTATAACACGGCATTGCTGATTGATTCTGACGGTGGTGAACTGGCCCGTTACGAAAAGGTCCATTTATTTGACGTCAATTTGCCCGACGGCAACACCTACAGGGAGTCGAATTCGGTGGTCTCTGGCCAGGATTTACCGGCAGTCCTGCCATCTAAGGATTTTGGTAACTTAGGGTTGTCGGTTTGCTATGACGTACGTTTTCCAGAGCTGTATCGTCACCTGTCGCAGATGGGGGCAGAGGTAATGATGATTCCAGCAGCCTTTACCGCATTTACTGGCAAAGACCATTGGCAAATATTGTTGCAGGCTCGGGCAATCGAAAATACCTGCTATGTGATCGCTCCAGCTCAGACAGGATTCCACAATAATCGCCGTCAATCTCATGGACACGCGATGATTATT
>JBCCJU010000222.1:0-8140 GCA_039027715.1 Cyanobacteria bacterium P01_C01_bin.120 | reverse complement strand
ATTTTATTGGCTTGCGCGGCACTGAATCGGATGACTCATCTTGGTATGCCGGATAGCTATGTCTTAAATGACTAGCTCACCCTAAATAGAGGTGGGAATAAGAGAGTCATGACAGGGCTTAAATTATTGTGCAACAACGCCCTTCACCAACATAAACAATCGGCAACGGCATATCGAGAAACGATGCGGCAGCGCTTGAGCGCCTGCCATCAATTCACACGACTCTAGGCGATCGCCTAGAGTCGCCGTCGAAGGACATGAGCAGGAATTTAGAACTTGTTTTTAGATCCGGTAAGTTAAATTGATAATCCCCGTGAGCAGGCATCTAGGCTTTTATCTCGGGTGTCATCAATTCTAATCTTTTGGCTAGAAGGGCAGGGTTTTAGCTTACTTTTTCTCTAACCAGAGGATAACGTGCTCCCAACATAAAGGCCGTGTTTGGATGAAATCAAGAAGCAGATTAGACCAATCCAGAGGTCAAAGCCCAACCGCTTGTATTTAAAAACTCACGCCGCCACTGGAAGTAATCGGCAGACTCATGTTGACATTAAACTAATCCGCTACGGAGGGCTGCCACCGCTGCCTGCACCCGATCATCGACAGAGAGTTTGTTCATAACGCTGCGGAGATGAGTTTTCACCGTGCTCACGCTCAAAAACAGCTCCGCCGCAATTTCAGGATTGCTTTTACCTTCCACAATCAGCTTGAGCACATCTAGTTCTCGTTTAGAGAGATTAACGACAGGCGTCGTCGGTCGAGCGTAGTGCAGGTGTCCAAGCACCCGGCGAGCAATCTGCGGATCAAGATACGCCGCTCCCGTATGCGCGCAGTTGATGGCGACGGCCAACTGCTCAAGGCTGGTGCCCTTAATGCAATAGGCATCGGCACCGCTAGCCAAAGCAGCAATCATTTCCAGATCATCTGTGTGGGAAGTCAAGACAACCACACGCACGCTGGGGTTCTGTTGCTTAATTTGCTGGGTTGCCGCAATTCCATCCAGTTGAGGTAGGCCAATATCCATCACGACTAAATCGGGTTTTAACGCTAGAGTTGAAGCGACTGCCGAATAGCCATCCTCAACACAGCCAATCACCTCAAGGCTTTCTTGGCTTTCTAAAAACTGCTCTAGCCCTAACTGCATCACCGGATCATCTTCCACGATGAAAATCCGCAGTGGAATTTGAAATTTAGACTCTAGGTTGGAAGACACAGGGTTCACAAGCATAATGTCTCTTAAGAATTTTCGAAACGCCCGTAAATTGTCAAAGCCTCAATTGCCACAGCAGAAGGTTAAAACGAGACACCGAGGTTGTAAAGTTCTGTTCCGAAGGCTCAAGCCTCTGATATTTAAGGACTCTAGCGACGAAGGCTATGAAGTGGATGTATTATCAAAAACCTAACTAATCCCATGCTATCAGCAGAGTGGTAGTGGCATTGTCATCCTGACTTTCAATATAGCCTTTGTCAGCATCCGTCCGGACTATCCTATGCGCGTCAGCTAAAATTACTGCCGCTTTCCTATTGAGGTTGTTCGCCACTGTGTCTGGCTCTACTACCCGTTTCTATTGGACGCTGTCGCGAAAACAAGTCAGGGTCTAAAGTTTCTCTTCCTTATCTATATCTAGACCGCGATGCCGAAGATTTGATGAATGAAAGAGATCCGTCCTGTCACATCTCCTTGATCGACATCTTGGATCTGTCCTTTGCAGATCATCGCCATCATCTCATATCCCTGAAGCATGCGGCGAGCCGTGTTAAAGGAGCCAAATCCCAAGCCAGGATTGACCAGTCGTTTAATGTTTCGATGATCCCGTTCAACTCAATTATTGAGATATTTGAGCTGAAAGTGCTTCCACTTGAATAAAACGGGATGGGACATGGACTCGAAGTGGGCGGTAGATGACATGTGTAACAACTAAGAGTGTGATTGTATCATCTCGCTGTTTTTGCGACAGAACCAGCTAGAGAGCCTGTCAGTCGAGGCTTATCCGCACGGGGGTTGGTCGGCCTCTGGCGCATCAATGCAGGCTAATCTCACTTTGATAGTCTGTCCGTCCTGGAAGGTATCGAAGGTGTCGCCGTCGTAGATGCGAGTGACGGTGTAAAGGGGTTTATCCTCCTTGGTCTGCGCCGTGGGTTTAGCGAGGGGCGTTGAGGGAGTAGAGTCGCTGATAGAGGCTGTAGGTATGTGTGCTGGAGGCGTGTTGGTGCAGCTCGTGGACGTTAGGATGCAGATCTCGGCCAAAGCGATCGAGAGATGAGTTTGACCTGGATAAATCATGACCTACTCACGCAATATTGCGTATGGCCTCGAAAATGTCTGATTGGAGGATGCGCGATCTCCCTAGCAAGCCGATACAGTGGCCTCATGCCGTAACGTTCGTCTTCATCTACTGGAGCAGTCCCCTATGCTTCCCTACAGCCAGTCTGGTCTGCCTCGGCGTCCGCTCTTTCAGCAAATTGATTGCTACTGGCAGCGATTGAGACAGCAGCTTTTGCCTGAAGAATCTGCCGACTACCGACAATGGCGACATGGGTTTCTGTACCAGCGATTAGGGTTTGGCCTGTGGATTGGCCTGGTCTGCTTTTTGGTTTCATCCAGTCATGATCTATATCTGTATCTCTTAAAAATTGAGCAGATCCGAGAATACCTGGATCGGTATTACGAAGAACCCTGGTTGGCCGAACCCCTCAGGGAAATTGCGATGATTAACTTCTTTGTCATCGCCGGGTTGATTGTCGGCTGTCTGTGGCTGCAGCAAACCCGGTTTGGTAAGCGCTATCCTGCCGTTACATTTCTGATTTTTGCGAGCTCGGTCAACGGCTTTGCAACTCAGCTCATTTCGACCTTTTATGGGGTTCCGATCGCGCCAAACACGATTGTTTTCTTAGCCTCGGCAGTCTTATTGCCGTTACGGTGGCGGCTTCAGTTGCTCGCTCAACTGCTGCCTATTAGCTACTACGCTGTGGTGCTACCGCTGCTGGGCATTACCCAAGTCGGTAGTGTCTCGATTTTTGACAACATCTACAGTCCAGGAACCTTTATTGAGCTAGGCTTGGTCTGCCTCATTTGCAATGTCAGCGTGTTTGTGTACGAGCGGCTGCAGCGAGCCGAATTTGAGTCTCGGCGGGAGCTACAGATTTTTCTGCATGCCATTTCCCACGATTTACGTAATCCCGTTGTGGGCACCTCGGTGGTGATTAGCAACTTACTGAAAAAGGCCACGGATGGACAGACTGTGGTGCGTACGCCGGTGCTGGAGCGACTGTTGCAGGGGAGCGATCGCCAACTGCGGCTGATTAATTCTCTAGTTGAGGCTTACCATGCCGATAGTGAGGGCATGGTATTGCATCTCCAGCCCGTGCAGCTTGGCACTACGGCTGGGGCTGTTTTAGCCGACATTGAGCCTCGGCTTATCCAAAATAAAATTGATTTGCACAATACTATTGATGACAATTTGCCGCTGGTCAGTGCCGATCCAACTCACATTTGGCGGGTTTTTAGCAACCTGATAGACAACGCCCTGAAACATAACCCCCCCGGCATTCAAATCGTGTTGGAAGCAGAGGTCATCACGTACATTCAGTCCGCCCCCCTGAAATCAGCTAAAGGCTCCCAAAAAAATCGAGATTTACATCAATTGCTATCTGGCAAACCCTGTCCGCGATCGCGGGCTATACCGATGCTGCTGTGCCGCATAAAAGATACCGGCATTGGGATATCGGTTGAGCAGCGATCGCGGCTGTTTGAGCTTTACACCCGAGGCAACCGCGCCCGCTATATGCCGGGTCTAGGCTTAGGCTTACACCTTTGCAAACAAATTATCACGGCCCACGGTGGTGACATTGGTGTGGTTAGTCAGCCCGAAGATGGCTCAATATTTTGGTTCACGTTGCCCTTGGCAGAGACTTCTTCCTATGGGAAGAGAAGCAGCGATGATATCCAGCCTGTAGGGGACATAAGGCCGCGATCGCACTGCCCTTAATGGTGCCTCAGCTAGGAGTTGTTGGCTCTAGTTGGGGAGTTGGGGAAGGTGGAGCACTGCACAGTTCAAAAAAGTCTGATGAAGCGATGCGCCGGAGCCAAATCATCATGGGTTCTCGGCAGGCGTGTTGAGTAAGTCTAGGGCAGTGGCGATCGCCTGCTCCTTTTGAGGGTCGGCTCCGGCGGCATAGGCGAGGGGAGCGGGAACCTCCACATCGGGGACGACGCCAACTCCTTCGAGGCGCACGGTTTCATCCACGTAGACGTCCACCACGGCCACGTACAGCAAGCTACTGTCGGGCATGATGAAGGGCGTGCCGCCAACAACAGCGCCAGGGGTCGGACTCCCCACCACCGGGCCGATATCGTACTGCTGAAAGCTATAGGCCAAGATTTCTTTGGCACTGCGGCTGCCCTCATTGATCAACATAACGACCGGCTTGTCCCACTGGCTGTTGTAGGTCCAGGTTTGGCGATCGCGACTAATATTGGTCACACTGGGTCCCCTAGCCGTAAAGGGATAGAGGGCCGTTGCCGGAGCCCCGCCCCAGCCTTCGCGCAGGTCTAAAATTAGGGCATCAGCCTCTCTTAACTGACCGTAAATCAGTTCTTCCACCAGTTTTTGCTGATACTGATCGCCTGCGTAAGACCAAATGTGAACATAGCCGATTTGCTTGTCCGACGCTTCGATGATCTCAATGCTGTCGGCCATCGCATCGAGAAACATGGTGATGCCGTCGTAGGTTTGGGGAACGACGGTGAGCGTTTGCTGACTGTCAGGATTGGGCGATCGCTGCACCTGCAGCGTAACGGACTGACCAGCCTTGTCTAAAAACGACTCAATCGGCTGAAACGGTTCACCCTCGACGCTGAGGAGTTGATCGCCCTTCTGCAATCCAGCGGTGGCGGCAGGGCTGCCATCGAGCACGGCTTTGATGAAGGTTTTGTCGTTTTGTTCGACAGTGACCGCCCCAATCCCCACGTATTCAATGCTGCCGTCTGGAAAAGTCGCCTGCAGTTGTTCTTGCAGTTCAGAAGAACGGGGATAAAAGATTCCCAGAAGCTGATAGTAGGCGGGCTCATCTGGGGTGTAGAGATGGGTGTGGGAGGTCTGCAACTCCCCTAGCATCTGATTGATGAGAATCGCTTTTTCGGTTTGAGAAGTTGTCTGGGCGAGGCGGGATTGGTAGTCCTCCTTCATTGCGGCCCAGTCCACGCCATTAAAATCCGGATCGAAAAAATTATCGTTGACGGTTTCCCAAACAACATTAAACACGTCTGACTGGGCCGAGGCCAAGGGTATCCGACCCTGCCATAGTCCGATAGAAAGGCTGATAAGTGTCGTAAATATCAGGCCGATTAGGCCGAGTCGATAGCGTTTGAGCATCATACTTAATAAGTAATCCCCATGAAGAGGAAGAGCAGTATTTGAGTTCAATTATGATTGACAGAAATTGAAGATGTTGCCGTGTACAGGCGGGTGACATAGTGCAGTCGGACTTGGCCCTCGGCGTTGCAGTGGCGATCACTGCTCCAGTCGCATAAGCACCAACCAACTTATGACTCTCGGATTTGGTCTAGAAAGCAGCTTGCAACAACACTCACCAGATTCTTTGAGACTGATCAACGCCAACCATACTTGCCGATTCGCTTAGCCTGTTCAAGGCTATCTCGATGATTCGATGTCTTGATTTGTCCATTCAACATGAGAATTGCTCGCCCGTGCATCTGCCGCTTCAACATTTTCAGTCGCATATGCCCGGTCGGTCGATGTCCAAAATCTAATTGACAAAGCACGATGGAAATGTGCTGGCTAATGGCACAGTATCCATGCGACTAATATCGCGAAATCTCCGAAAGCCCACTGACCGATGAGCCACTGTGGCATTAAGAGGACTAACCCGATGAAGCTAGTTGTACAGATTGCCCCTTTGCAGGAATCAGATGCAGACACGCTTCAGAAGCTCTTTGCCCAGCAGAATCGGCGGCAGGTCGGTCTGGATGCAGCGCTGCGGCACTTCCGAGACGAAGCAGTTGCCAACTATTTGGAAAAAATGCAAAGCAGCCAGCGCGATTTTTTGAAAGTTGTCGATGAAGACGGCGCTGTTCGCGCAGGGGCGCTGCCGACAATGATTGAATTTCCCGACGACAGCAGCATGCTTGCCATCTATCCCAACCACTTGGGCGTGGTGGGGATGATGAGTCTGCCTGCTCCCGACACCCCTCAGACAATGGCGATCACCCATATGCTTGTTGAAACGGTCGAATCGTATTGGCAATCTCAGGGGGCAATGGGTGGTGTGTTCTGGTGGCCCACAGCAGATCCCTGGATTGAGCCGACCCTACATCAGCGAGACTTCTTGACCTATACCGCAATGGCCGCTCGTCCGGGCGATGACTTGTCTGCGCCTAGACGTGCGAGCGATAGCTTAACCATCCGACGGGCACAGCCGGGGGAGGAGGAGACGCTCTTGCAGTTTATCGTCGAAGAAATGGTCTTTCACGAAGACATCACGCCCTTTGCCCGAGTGGTGCCAGGCATCGAGCTGGACGGGCAGCAGCGACTAGCCGATGCCTGGTCGGGCAAAGCACCTGAAGCGGGCGCATCGCTTTTCTTCGTGGCAGAGCAGCAAGGGCAGATTGTCGGCATGATGGAATGTGCCTTATCCGATCTGCGCAATCGCTGGCACAATTTGGCCCCCGAACTTTACGGTGATATCAATACAGCGATCGTTGCCGAAGCCTATCGTGGTCAAGGCATTGGCCATTCTCTGTTGGCCACGGCGGTGCATGAACTTAAGCGCTACGGCGCCCGACGGTTCAGTCTCTATTATGTGCAGGCCAACCCGCTCTCAAGCCGTTTCTGGCACAGCAAAGGCTTTCATCCCGTATTGAGCAGCTACCACAAGCGCTATGGCAACGAGGCCAAATCATAGACGAGTGCGGTCGTTACCCTCACCATCCGCAGCCCCTTCTGGTGAGGGTAACGATAATGGTAACCATGTCTTCAGTGGCTTACCATCGATATCTCCCCACATAGACCGGTTGGCCCACAAAGGTGCTCTGATGCTGTCGCCCTTCATCGGATATGAACTGCATCATCACCGCATCCTGATTCACCTGTGGCTGGTCGGGGTTGCCGTAGTGAATAGTTGCCGTCGGCAGTGCCTGCCAGCCACAGGCACGATAGAAATCAGTCAGGTCAGGCAAACAAAAGAGCATCGCTACGTCAGCGTCACTCGCACGAATAAAGTCCGACGCCGCCTGTACCACCTGCTGACCGTACCCTTCGCGGCGATAGGCGGGGAAGGTGTACACCGCACTCAGCCCATAGAGCGTGTAGACATGATTGGCATGGTGCAATGGACGCTGATTGACTTCGGCAAAGCTAATCAAGATGTCTGGCTCGGAAAGCGTGAAGTATTGAGGCTGTGTTGATTTAGCAATGTAGTCCCAGGTACGACCGGGTCCGGTAAAGGCTTTGAACCACTCAATCCGGACGGCGGCCAGCAGCTGGTATTTGAGGTGCAGCGGCAAGGTGTCGGGTGAGTAGTGCTGGAGTTCAGTCATGGTTGGCGGAAATTGAGACAGCTATCACGGCAGCAGGTCACCCTTACGTCAGCAATGCCGCATTTTCAGAGGCGCGTTCAAAGGCGATCGCTCCTTCACGACCCGCCGCGATGAAAAAGCTGGCGCCAAACTTTTCCGCAAAGTTTCGGCAGATGACGCAGTTTGTCGGCGCATCGGACTCTGCACCCACATCAATGACGTAATGGGAAAGGGCCAGATTGTTCCCATATTGCTGAACCAGGCGCGATTGCCATTGAGCGATCGCTTGGCCAGAATCGGGAAATAATTCCCGGTATCCCTCGCAATAAGCCTCGAATGAGCTGGGCCGGGCTTGTGAAGGCGTGATTTCGACCGGGCGATTATTCAGGATTTGGGAGAGTCGCTCCATAATCAGGGGGCGATCGTCTTTGACCAACTGAAACACATAGATCAGCACCTTGCCGCTCGGTTTTAGGAATGTGTCCAAGCGTTCGAGTAGTTGCTCGACCAACCGACTGCCCTCGGGGCCACCGTTGGACGTGAGGGTGCCCGCAATTTTCTCTGGTGTCGGCACAAAGGGGGGATTCGCCAGAATGAGGTCGTATT
>JBCCJU010000221.1:0-8143 GCA_039027715.1 Cyanobacteria bacterium P01_C01_bin.120 | reverse complement strand
CTCTGTATAGGAGAGAAAGAAACGACTCCCTTTTGGCGCTGAGATGGCAGCATAATGATGTGAACGATTCGGCACTGACTGGGTTCTCCCCCATTACGCCACTATGAGCCTTCTCTCTGGAACAGACAACCCGGCAATGATCCGGCTAAACAACATTGGCGTGACCTATCCAGATGGCCATGTCGCACTCAAATCAATATCGCTACAGCTCAATCGGAGTGAGTTCGCGGTTGTTTTAGGAGCATCAGGAGCCGGTAAGTCTACCCTGCTGCGAACGATTAATTACCTGATCCCACCCAGCCAAGGGAACATACTGGTAAGCAGGCTAGGTCGCGGATCAAGCCAAACGTTTCAGCCCTTAGCAGATGCCGGCACGGTGCGATCGCACCGTCAGCAAACCGGCATGATCTTTCAACATCATCAACTGATCGAGCGTCAGTCAGCCCTACAAAATGTGCTGATGGGTCGGCTCGCCAACTATTCCTTCTGGCGCAGTCTGCTGCCCTTGCCTCAGCCAGACCAGCAGTTCGCCCTCGACTGTCTTCTGCGGGTTGGCCTGATTGATAAGGCCCTCACCCCCGTCAAAAACCTCAGCGGGGGGCAAAAACAGCGGGTCGGCATTGCCAGGGCACTGGCCCAACAGCCTCGGCTGATGCTGGCCGATGAACCCATTGCCAGCCTCGATCCTGCTAGCGCCCATGGGGTGCTGTCGCTGCTGCGTACCATCTGCAGAACCGATGGCATTGCCGCACTTTTGAGCCTGCACCAGGTGGAATTTGCCATGACCTATGGCGATCGCATTATCGGCCTAGCCCAGGGGCGCGTTGTGTTTGATGCCCCGCCTGATCAGGTTAGCGATCGCGATTTAGAGCAGATTTATCGTCACTCGCCAGGGCGGCACCCGGCACTGTCTATCAGGTTAGACACGCCAGTTTTTGAGTTAGATTGATTCAGGCCAAATCACACACAGGCGACTCTCAGAGTACTAGAGCATCATGAACAGACTTAGGGTGAAACAAAGTTTCTCGGGCATCGTTTTATCCGGCACCGTTTTAATAGGCTTCGCTGCGATCGCCGGCTGTAACGCTTCGTCTACCGTCGATGCCACCGCAGACGACCCATCGGATCAAACAGATGGGACCAGCAATCCCACCAAGCTGGTCGTGGCCCTACTGCCCGACGAAAATGCCGCCACGATTATCCAGGACAACGAAGGATTATCCGACTATCTCTCAGAAACCCTCGATAAAGACATTGAGCTGGTGGTCACCACCGACTACTCTTCGATGATCGAAGCGGCTAGCAACGGGCGCATTGACCTGGCTTATTTTGGCCCCCTCTCCTACGTGCTCGCCAAAACTAGGAGCGATATCGAACCCTTCGCCGCCCGCCTCAAAGACGGCTCAACCACCTATACCTCCGTTATTATTGGCAACGCCGAAGCGGGCATCGATGAGTTTGCCGATATCGAAGGCACCACCGTCGCCTTTGGCGATCCGGCCTCTACCTCCAGTCGCCTGTTTCCAGAGCTGACCTTGGCCCAAGCGGACCTGATCTCCGGCGAAGACTACGAAGCCGTTTTTCTGGGCGCCCACGATGCGGTCGCCCTGGCGGTGCAAAACGGCAATGCTCAGGCGGGCGGACTCAGCCGTCCCATTTTTGATTCATTGGTGGAAGCAGGCACCATTGACCCAAGCCAGATCGTGGTGATTGCTGAATCTGAGCCGATTCCCCAGTATCCTTGGACCCTGCGTTCCGATTTAGCCCCTGAGCTAAAAGCCGACATTCGCTCCGCCTTTCTCAACCTGGAAGATGACACCATCCTCGCGCCCTTTAAGGCCGATGGCTTTGCCGAAATGACCGATGGGGACTACGACGGCATCCGCAAAGCCGGTGAGATGTTGGGCCTCGACCTGGGCGAATTTGTTCAGTAGCGCCTCAACTCTTTATGAACACTACTCCAGACCCTATTGCTCAGGAGTCTATCGACCGCCTGCTACGTCAATACCAACGGGGATGGCGGCAGCAACTGGTACGGACGCTCCTGCTGGGGGGGGTGATCGTCATCAGTTTTGTCGGGGTGGAGCTGTTTGATGGCGAGCGATTAGTCGAAGGCATTCCAGCGATTGTGCAGCTTCTGGGTGAGATGTTACCCCCGGATTTTAGTCGCTTTCCCCAGTGGATTCGGCCCATTGTCGATACGCTGGCCATGAGCGTTGCCGGCACCGCGATCGCTGTCAGTCTCTCTTTGCCCCTGTGTTTTTTGGCGGCTCGCAATACGACCCCACACCCGCTGCTGTTTCACGTGACGCGGACGCTCTTAAATATCGCCCGGGCCATTCCTGAACTGATTCTCGGGATGATTTTGGTGGCGGCTGTGGGGTTTGGCAAACTGCCGGGGACCCTGGCCTTAGGGCTACATTCGGTGGGCATGGTGGGCAAATTTTTTGCGGAGACCATTGAGCTGAGCGATCCGGCCCCGGTGGAGGCGGCCCGTTCCGTCGGGGCTACCGAACCCCAGGTGATTGTTCACAGCGTGCTGCCCCAGGTATTTCCGCAGATGGCCGATATCACCTTTTACCGATGGGAGTACAACTTTCGGGCATCGATGATTCTGGGTGCCGTCGGAGCTGGAGGGATTGGCGTGGAGATCATTAGCGCCCTCAGAGTTTTGCAATATCGGCAGGTATCGGCGCTGCTGATTGTGGTTTTAGTGATGGTGACGATGGTCGATAGCCTGAGCAGCTATTTGAGAAAAGGCTTTGTCAAATGAGCTGTGGTGACGGGGAGGGGAAGCACCCTCAGATGATTGAATAAGCGCAGGCGATCGCTTCTGTTTTCTTATTAGATGAAGGGGTTAAGGATCTGAATATCACAGTTCTCAAAGTCACGAGTATTGCGGGTTACCAAAGCCAGATTATGAACTTGAGCCGTAGCAGCAATCAGCATATCAGCCTGGGTTCGGGTCATGCCCTATGTCCGAAGTTTTCCTCGCAGTTCACCTGCCCGTTGAGCAATCTCTGAGGTAATTGAGAGCACCTGACAATACGTTTTCAAAAACTCTTGAAACCAGTCCTGAATTCAGGCGTTTGGCTTGGCGTTCAGCCCGTAGATAATTTCTTCCAGGGTGATTACGCTGATTGCAATGGTGGTGATTGATGCACTCCGGGCGATAATGCCTGGATCAGGCTGAGGTTTGCACAATTCGCTGATGATATTCGTGTCACATAGCGTCATTGCAATGCTTCCATAAAGGGATTAGAGCGATCGCTGCGGGACGGTAACTCAAAGGTGTAGTCTTCTTCAGCGCAAAGCTGACGCAGCTCAGAGAATGCCTGCGCCAGGGATTTTAGCTGTTGTTGAGCCTGCCAGACCAGAAACTCTTGCAGCAAATCGGCCCGAATGACAGCGGCAATCGGATGATTGTGTTGATGGATCACTTGGGGACTCTGTTCGGTAGCGTCAAGGATTTCAGGAAAATGCTGCTGCGCTTCGTCGATGTTCCAGGTCATGATGGTTAGCCTCACTGGGACGATGATCTAATTCTGCCAGCAATGCCTCGCACTCGGCTTTGAGGGGAATGCCTAGTTCTATTGTCGGCGTCAACGCTTGCTGAGCGTATTGCTGTGCCGCCTCGACTTTGCCTAATGCCTGCTACTGATCACCCATTTCCTCGATGAACTCACGTTGTCTGATGAGAGACTGAGCTATGAAGGCTCGACGCGATGAGTGACTTTTGCCAGCCGATGTTGAACGGGTTGCTAGCCATGTCAGCTAAAGCTAGGGCATTGGGATAGTAATTCAATTTGAGGTGAGGGGCGATCGTACTAACGGCTAAGTTGAGCGGCGGTCAGTGCTGTTGTATTGATGCCTGGATTATAAGTTCCATCCGCTCCTGCGTTATATGAGCTGATACTCCAACAAACCGTCTTGGATTGATCTTAAGTCTCTTGGGCGAGACCTAAGAGACGCTGATACAGCAGGGGACTGACAAATAAGTAGATCATCGGCTTGTAGCTCAAGTGCCAGCGCGATCGCACTCGCTTCTCCTGCATCCAGTCCTCGATCTTGTTGCAGTTGATTGGCGAGTTGGAGATTGTTAAGGGATTGCGTTTGGATCCAATCCAATTGCAGAATGTCTGAAATAGTTTGATTGCTGGCGGCTTTGAGTTCGCTGACAACAGCCTCTGGAATAATAACGGTTTGGTAAATTGACTCTAGCAGCCAGAGATGATTGACAAGGGCAAGATTGCTAAGGGCAGAAGTATCGCTGACGACGATCACAACCAACCCCGCTCACGCAGGTGCCGAACATCTTGCTCAAGATCTTCTACATCGTAGTGAACACAGATGCCCCGATCTGCCAACAATTTCTGGAACGATATGATTTCCATCCCAGCAATTTTGCTGGCGCGACTAAGGGAAATCAGCTCTTGCTGAAACAGTGCGATCGCAATTTCCCGAAACCAGTCACCCTGGTTAAAGGTTTCA
The DNA here is from genome assembly GCA_039027715.1 of Cyanobacteria bacterium P01_C01_bin.120. Lineage (GTDB taxonomy): Bacteria > Cyanobacteriota > Cyanobacteriia > Phormidesmidales > Phormidesmidaceae > Halomicronema. Next base: position 3,652 of record JBCCJU010000221.1, on the reverse strand, counting down.
GTTTGGCTGAGGTTATCAGGTAGGTTCAGGGTAATTTGCATGGGTCCACCTATGAATGGAAGCTCGTTAAGCCTACATTTTTAATTTTAACCTGAGCCTAACTTTAGTTGTGCCACCAACAACAGAACCTGCACAAGGAATCATTCCAAACTTCAAGTTCGCCTCAGTCAAATTCTAGGAACTAGCTAACGTTCTCAATCACTCACTGTAGATAACCTTGAACACTCGCAGATAACCTTTCGGCGGTCGGTGTGCATTGGGGTTGTTATCCTGCGATCGCTTGCTTCAAGGAATTTATGAGCATGGTGCGTTCCCAAAAGTCTATTGGTAGGGAATTAGGAGTTGTAGTGGGGAACGCACTCTACAAGATCGGCGATCTCTAAGTCAGCCCGCAGACTTGCCCAATGTAGGCAAGCGCCAAAGGTTGATATCCTGAAAACCCGAGCAAAGGTGCAATTCGCTTCAAATCCTCAATCACATCTTCAGGTATACGAATTGTGATTGTTGTCATTGGGCGGTTTCTATCTAATCGTTTTATAATGCGCCAGTTTTCATAGTATTCACGTTCCTTTCATAGTTGACTTTTTTAATGACGAAGATATTCTGATTAAGAAGATGTATTGAATTCAAGTTCGAACGGTTTTTTTCAGGAGAGGACCACTGAGGCGAAGATTGTATGTAGTATTCGGCTCAAATTGAGGGCCACCAGAATTGAAATATATATCCGATCCGATGTACAAGATCTTACAGCAGTTCTTAGGATCATATCTGTTCTGTATATTGGAGTTCGCCTTAACGGAATCTTAGGAGTAATCTCAATACGCAAAAAATGATAATACAGTCTTGGGGAGATTTCTCTTGAAAAGTGAACTTTGATATTTGAAGATAACCGGTCTAGAGTTTGTCCATTAAAAGGACTGAAATCTACAACCTCCAATTGGGGAATGACGATTGAGGCTACAAGATTATATACCGGCGTCAGAACTGCGGAGAAAACAAATGCAGACAAAATTCCAAGCTCGTACAAGTGATCATCCCGGAGCAATCTCCCCCCAAATCTAAAGCGGAGATGGAATCCCTGGCTGCACTGCCCCAGATTCAAGAACAGCGAATTTCCGGGACCTTAGGAGCCTATGAGGAATATGCAGATGATGTGGGCGCTGCTGATTGTTGTTTTAGTGATGGTGACGATGGTCGATAGCCTGAGCAGCTATTTGAGAAAGGGCTTTGTCAAATGAGCGGCACTCCCACCGTTTCATACTGGTCCTGAAAGGCGATCGCACAGCCGGCAATGGTCTTTATCGCGGCTCAAGCGGCAAGGTCACTTCTCTATTCTTCAGCGTTTGAGCTGTTATCCTCTTCAGAGTGTGACGCACTTGCAGTTACTTCGGTTTCGTAACCAGCAGACATAGCGTCGCCCACCGCAATTAGATTGAGAATTTCTGACTTCACTGCACCAAGATCGAAGACATCTTCGAGGCGGGAGCGAAACTCACCAGGTGTATCACACACCCATGGATTGGTAACCGTCCCTGCTGTGAGAGCACTCAAGGTTTTGGCTAAATTAGCTGTTCCTGATTGGTTATACGTTTTCTTGAGGAAATTTGGAAGTTCCTCATTACGCGGTTGAATTCTTGCCGGATAGGGTCCATCAGCTCTATGTACGACAGAAAATAGGGTGACGGTACGGTTCGATGGCACATGTTTGGCATGAACGATCAACATAGCGTTACCTTCTTCCGATTCTGTCTCTTGAATTACAAGCGTCAGCAGTCCGTTACTATGCTCATGCCAATCTTGCCGAGCTGCTTCCAAGATTGTGTGTGGTGACGAAATATCCTTAAGGTCTAAGCCTTTGGGCCAAAAATTAGACACTTCTCTCTCCCTTCAAACTCAGTAGAATCGGCAAGTGGTCTGATACCTGTGAAGAATTTGGACGGCCCTTAGAATTAATCAGCGGTTTCGCACCAGCTTGCGTGAGTATTTCAATATCTAAGAACTGGTCCACAACCGAATGATGCAACACCGCCTGGTCGAACATGCTCCAGCCGTAAGGGCCTTGGTTGCTCGTATCATATATTGTGCCTGCAGGCCCTGAGGTATTGTCACCAAACAAGCTCCACATCGGATTATAGAAAAGATCATACTTTTTACCCTGATATTTCCGCTGCCCGCGACGCACGCATTCTCTTGTCGCCATTGCATTGAGCCCAGATGCCATATTCATGCCCCGATCATATGGGTTCATATTCAAATCTCCCAAAAGAATCAAGCGATTGGTGTGCTGTTCGGATGTTACAAACCGAATTTCATCGCCAAGAGAACGTGCAAAGTCTTGTCGTGCTGATTCGTCATTGTTTCGAACATCGATGCCATGAACAAGGTATAAGAGTAATGATTCCTCGCCAAGCGAAAGTTTTCGCACACTCGTTCTACATCCATTATGGACTTCGGATAGGTCTAATGATGGTTGTCGACAAAAACAATGAAATTTTCTTTCGGAAATTGAAATGGGCTTAGAGTAACTGGAGTCAACCTTTGACTTGAGCGCTGCAAGAGTGTCGTCGATTTTTGCATTAGATTCGATGAGAACAAGAACGTCCGCATTCGTCGAACTTGCCAAGTCATATACAAGGTCAGTTAAGTCCTTCCGGTTTAAGTTCCAAAAAACGATTCGACACAAGGCTATTTCTTCTCATTCGTAAGGGTAAATATTGTTGTGGGAGTAAATACTCTGAGTCGCGTTGTCAGTAATATACCCAAAACATTAGCGATTCCGCTGTAACTCACATCCCGTTGTCGCTTCAAGAACGTGACATTTTTAGCGCGATCGCTTATTTCCGTAGGCTGGGTTGAGTTAGCGAAACCCAGCATTCCTAACCTAGTAGGAATATTGGTGAGGAATTGGTAACCCAGGGCAGAGAAGACGCTTTCGGGTAAGTTCAGTTGAATATAAATTATGGGTAGCACCGAAAATAGGAGCCATTGTTAATCACAGTAGTAATCGGGCTGTGCGGATATCTTACCGCGATCGCCCCCTGGCCAACAAATCAAGAAATACGGTTGTGTGGGGCGATTCGCTATTGGAGCTTCGCCTTAGGCTGAGTTAAATCAGCGAAACCCAGCATTCCTCCGCCATGTCACCACAAAAATCTATGCCGAAGCAGCAACGATAGTCGTCGGCTCGGGTAAGAGTTCGTCGGCTGCTTCATAGGCGAGCACAAGAGATTCGAGCGCTTCCATGCCATTACTAGCGGCTGCTTCATAGGTTTCGCCATGAGTGTGCCATTGTTGCCCTGGAAAGTCTGGAAACCCGACGAGAAAGCAACTGTCTTTATCTGACCACTGAATAATCATTTGATACTTGAACTTATCTGTCATTTTGATTATTCTTTGCTTGCTTAATCGCTCTCAAAATTTCCTTCTCCTGATAAGGTTTGGCATCTGCGCCATCTTTGCCAGAAACCGTTATTTTCCCAGCATAGAAAGGCACTAACTATGGGGGCGAACGGACACTGGAGACGCTTGCGATTCAGCATCGACTTCGTTTGCGTCGGTCAACTGCGATCGCTGGCGCTGAGTCCAAAAGTTAACCAATAGCCCCTCCGATGGACTGAGCACAAAGGCCAAACAGAAAAAGCAAAAGGACACG
>JBCCJU010000220.1:0-8400 GCA_039027715.1 Cyanobacteria bacterium P01_C01_bin.120 | reverse complement strand
CTACACCAGGATCCGATTCACGACGGAGCCAAGGTGACAGTGAACAGCCGTTCATTTGCTTGGAATATTTGTGCAGCTCCCTGGGAAAGCTGCAGTGGCGAAAATATTTGGGAGCGGCAAATTTTTCAGCACTGCTATTGACGAATCTCACCGGCTCTAGAATTGAATAACCGTTTGCAGCCAGCCCGATGTAGGCTGAATTCACGAGGACAGTTGGAGAATTACTCAAATGCCCAAAGCTACTTGGAATGGAGTCGTGTTAGCGGAAAGCGATCGCTGCGAGGTTGTCGAAGGCAACCAGTATTTTCCCCCTGACTCCCTCAAAATGGAACACTTTCAGCCCAGCGATAAAACCACGTTTTGCCCTTGGAAAGGAACCGCGTCTTATTACACGGTGACAGTGGATGGCCAGACTAATCCTGATGCTGCCTGGGTGTACCGTGATCCCAAGTCGGCTGCCAGCAATATCAAAGACCACGTAGCTTTTTGGCGCGGCGTTGTCGTCACTGAATAAATCAGCGATCGCGCCTTGATTGCCATCCACGCTCTCCTGCCATTGGGCTGGAGAATCAAGCCTGGTGTCAGCTTGTGAACTGCCATTTTCGAGGATTATTTGGCATTATCCCTAAAGCGATCGGCGCATAAAAATTTCTCATCATCAGCGTAGATTTTCACAAAACTATCCTTCAATAGCAAGGCGATTTATCAAGGTGAGTATCTTTCCGCACTAATGTTGGGAACGGCTGACCTAAAATAGAAATGTAGTTAGGTTATCTTGACAGATTTTGTAGTTTGCGCAAAAGGCGAGCTGTAATGGAGCATCCTGTCGTCTAACAGACGCTAGTGAACTGTATCCAAAAGCGGCTAGTGAAGATTACTGTGGCAAAATTTGCAGAATCCAAGTTTACGTTTATTTACTTACTTACTTAATAACTCAATTTAAATTAGCAATACCGGGAGGTAATACCGATGTTGGTTGTCATGATGAAAGATCAACTCCTTGCTCCCACAGCAGTTTGTCAGACTTGTCTGATGGCTGATCAACAAGGTCAGCCGCGCTTCCACCATGGACGGTTAACGTGTGGTCGTTCTCTGACCAACTTGCAGGATGGCCAACCGCCACAGTATGAATGCCAAATGGGCTTCAAAATCGCTGATATCACCTGATCAAGCGCTCTAGTGGTGCATAAGCTGAGAGAAAGAAAGTCTTCAGCGCGCTCTCGCCATCGTTAATTTCTCAGCTAGGATAAACAATATTATTCACTTTGCGGAGGCTCAATACCCTCAATGACTTGGCGTGGCACGACAACAGCACAAGATCGATTCTTTGCTTGCTTACCTTATCTGCTTCCCTTGATTGAAGTCACCATGCTTGGGGTTTACTTCGCAAGAGCAGCCCGTATCGGTCTTTTCTTTCAGTTCCCGATCTTAGAAGCGATCCTATCGCCCCTCAATCCATTAATTAGCCTCTATGCTGGATTTCCTTTCGCCGGCATTATCGTGTTTATCCTTTTGCTCACCCTAGTGGTTCGCAATACCAATATCAGCCACTTCATTCGTTTCAATACGATGCAGGGAATTTTGCTGGATATTGCCCTATTTTTAGGTCGCATCATTTTAACCATGGTTTTAGTGCCGGCAATGGGAACCGGGCTGATTGTCGATACGGTCTTAAATGTCATTTTGTTGGGCATCTTGGTCGCCGTAATTTATTCCATAGTGCAGACGGCGCGGGGTGAATACGCTGAGATTCCAACCATTTCTGAAGCCGTTTACATGCAGGTGCGCTAGCGAGCCTGGACAGTTCTACTCAACCTAATGATTTGGCCGGATATCTAGAAGATGTTCGGCCTGCTTTTATGCTGAAAATTTAGTAGACCCTCAATCGCCCTTTTGGGGCTGATACCGTTGGCCATCGAGCCATTGCCGCTCATTGAGCACGGTTCTCTAAGCCTCTTGATTTTCTAAAAAGTCGCGGATCTGCTGGGCAGTGGCTTCGGGTTTTTCCAAATGGGGCACGTGCCCGCAATCTTCCAGCCACCTAAGAGTAGCGTGGGGCAGAAGCTGGGTGAAGCGAGTAGCGTCTTTGGTGCCCAGAATGCGATCTTGGCGACCCCAAAGAATCAGCGTAGGCAAGGTGAGTTGAGCAACGCGATCGCTCGACAGGCTATAGCCTCCACTTTTAGTAAAGGCAATCAGCGCTGCTGACCAATCGGGGCACTTCAGATGTAAGGCGCCGCAGAGCTCGGCATCAGCCGTAACAAACGACTTATCGGCATAGGCTTGCCGGCTAATGCGCCGCCGCACGCGCGGAGTCTGCAAAAAGGCAGTGGCCCAGCGGTCTAGCGGCGGAAACATCAGCCTGCCCATGGCTGGTCCGGCGGTCAAACCCGCACTGTCTAACAGCACTAGCTGATTCACGATGTCGGGATATGTCAGGGTCAAGTCGATCGCGGCGGCACCGCCCATGGAAGCCCCCACCAGCACCACCGGCTGCTGGATTTCCTGCTGCCAAAAGTCGTAAATGTGCTGCTTGATAGCGGCAGGAGAAATCGTTGCCGTGATGGTGCGATCCGTAAAGCCAAATCCCAGTAGATCCACCGCCCAGGTTTCTCGCCAGCCTGCCAAGTGAGGCATCAGACGACGAAATTCCAAAATTGAACTGTCGAAGCCGTGCAGTAGCAAAAACGGTGGTTGCCCCTGTCCCTGCCGCACGTAAGTCGTAGCCACTGGCAAATAGCTCAGTTCCGTTGCCACTTCAACCTGTTGAATTTGTTGGGCCAGCGCCATTGAAGTCGCCTCAGTCAGGCCGTGGACGCTGGCAGGCAAAAATTCGGGAAAAGTGGCCGGAGATACAGGCACAGTCATGATTCAGAAGCGGAGGCTAGAGGTTCACTGCGGTAGTAGCTGGCAACGATCGCCAGCATCAGCCACCATAGCGTACTGACCTGGGGCCGAAACCAGACAGTATCGACTAAGCCGTGCACCAACATGCCCACCATCGTAGCAATCACGGCAATCAGCCAGTAGGCCTGCACCGACTGCAGCTCCCGCAACTGCTGCAAGATGCGCCAGCCCTGCCCAAAAGTCACCGTCAACAGCCAGCAGAACATGCCCAGGCCAATTAAGCCTGCTTCCACAGCGATTTCGAGAAAGATAGAATAGGCGCTGAGGGCGGTGTAGCGGGGGCGTTGGAATAGCGGATACACCTGGTTAAAGGCGTCGTTACCGGGGCCAATACCCAAAATAGGCCGGGCCTTAATCATGTCAATAACGGCCATCCAGACGTTAATGCGAAAGTTGTTGCTGCTGTCGCTGCGCCCAGCAAAGATGGTCATCACGCGATCGCGCAGCGGATCGAGTCCGGCGATCGCCACCAACAGAAACGCCGCCGACCCGCCCAACAAAGTGGGAATGGCCCAGCGTCGCCAAAACGGCGTGAACCGAATACTCCAAAACTGCACCAGCAGCACCAGCAGGGCAAACCCGCCGGCCACAAAGCCCAGCCAGCCGCCGCGACTAAACGTCAGCACTAAACAGGCGGTGTTGACTAACGTGGACAGGATCGCCAACAGTTTAGGCGTCCAGCGGGGCCAGGCAAAAACGGCGGCCCCACTTAGCATTACCGCTGGAATCAGGTATCCCGCCAGCAAATTAGGATTTCCCAAATAGCTATAAACCCGCGTGGTGCCCGCTAAGTTCGAGGTGGGATCAACCCAGGTGGCCAGCGCCTCGGCCCCAAAAAACCACTGGCGCAGTCCAAAGACGGAAATCACCAGGGCCGTCAGCAGATAAACCGTAATTAATGAGGTTCTGAGGGGCGATCGCCGCAGCACCCGGGCCATCAGCAAAAACAGCAGCACGTTGAGCGTCAGCTTAATCAGCCCGGCAATCGCGGCCCCGCGCACGGGGGACACCGCCGTGGCCAGCACCATAATGCCCCAGTAGGCAATCACCACCAAATGAATGGGGGTCAGCCCTTCACCCGCTTCATCAGTCAGAGTGAGCAGCAGCCAAAAGGCGCTGCACGCCAGCAGCAGTACGCCAATCAGGCTGGTGGGCACATAGGGAGCCAGGGCAAACAAAATGGCGATAATACCCAGGGCGATCGCGTCGCCCCACGGCAGCAGCACACTGCCCTGTCGCCACGCCCGCGCAAATCCTAAAACCCGGTGCAGCAGGCTTACTTCTCGCCATTGGGATAGCGCAAAGCGATTGAGGGTGGCAGCTTGCCAGGCGGTGCTCAACATAGGCGACTCAACAGGCCAAAGAACTAGGCTATATTCTGCATCATTCCGGCCCATTCGTAGCGCCAAAGTTAGCGGAAAGATAGCAGATGTGGGGCAGATGGCCGTTCGTCCTGCGAGGAGCTGACTATAGAGCTCATAATGGTGGCAATATGACACCATAAGCGCCATGACCGATCAAGAACTCCTCAACCGCATTGCGACAAATCCACAGGTGATGGTCGGTAAACCGGTCATTCAAGGGACGCGCTTGACCGTCGGATACATTTTGAATTTGTTAGCCCATGGCGCGACGGAGGCAGAGATTTTGGCAGAGTATGAGGGCTTGAGCGAAGCCGACATTCGGGCCTGTCTGTTGTTTGCCGCTCGGTCGTTAGAGAGTGCCAGCTTCATGCCGATGGAGATGGCGTAGGTGCGCTTTCTCGTGGATGAGAACACTGGGGTATTTGTCGCTCGATGGCTGAGGCAGCAAGGACATGAGGTTTTTTCAGTCTACGAAGAGGCGCGTGGCACTGATGACAATGAGATTTTGCGGAAAGCTGTTGCGGAAAGCTGGATTTTAATCACCAGCGACAAGGATTTTGGTGAAAAGATTTTTCGCGATCGCAGGTCGCATTGCGGTGTGATTTTATGACGCTTGGCTGACGAGCGATCGCCTAACAAGATTGCCACTCTTCAACGATTACTCAACGGCTATGCCGCGCAACTACCTAACAATTTTGTGGTGGCAACAGAGCAAAAGGTGCGGTTTGCCTATCAGTAGAGCTGAGACACTGATCGAACAAGGACGCGACAATGTCGCGATCGCGGTGATGGTTGGTAAGGGCGCATTGCGAGGCAAATGCACCCTACTTGCTATTCGTTTTTTGGCAACAGAAATCTCGATGCAAGTCGCTTGATTAGTAAGAAAAACCCCTTAAGCAGAGGGAATCGGTTGATTAGACCATCAAAGTATCGATCAATGATTGCCTGCGGATTTAGTTCAAACGCCTTGCCAAGGGAAGCGCTACCTTCTTGTAATCGTCTCAATTTTCCTAAAACAATACCCCGGTTATACCACGCTTCGTGATCGTCGGGTTTAATGGCCACCGCTCGGTCATAGCTGGCGATCGCCTCTTCATAGCGGCCTAAGTCATCGAGAGCATTGCCCCGGTTGTACCACGCTTCGTGATCGTCGGGTTTAATTGCCACCGCCCGGTCATAGCTGGCGATCGCTTCCTCATAGCGGCCTAACTTACTGAGAGCATTGCCCCGGTTGTTCCACGCTTCATCTTTGTCAGGTTTAATTGCCACCGCCCGGTCATAGCTGGCGATCGCCTCTTCATAGCGGCCTAATTCACTGAGAGCAATGCCCCGATTGTTCCACGCTTCATCTTTGTCAGGTTTAATTGCCACCGCCCGATCATAGCTGGCGATCGCCTCTTCATCGCGATCTAAATTACGGAGAGCAATGCCCCGGTTGTTCCACGCTTGGTAGTAGTCAGGTTTAATTGCCACCGCCCGGTCATAGCTGGCGATCGCCGCCTCATAGCGGCCTAAATTACGGAGAGCAATGCCCCGGTTGTTCCACGTTTGGTAATAGTCGGGTTTAATTGCCACGGCGCGGTCGTAGCTGGCGATTGCCTCCTCGCGGCGCTGTTGCCGGGCCAAAAGCTGGCCCCGGTGAGTGAGATTCTCAGCGGTGGAAACCTCAGTTTCTAATGCTTGGTTCCAGCTCAGTTCAGCATCCTGATATGAATCATCGACCCATTGGTAACATCCCAAATCAAACAGCGTCTTAAACCGCTCATCCGCAGAGAACTCAAGGTTCTCTAAGTAACCCAGCAAGCGAATGATTTGCTCGCGCCGCGCTTGTGGCGTCATCTGTTTAACTCTGCCATAGTCCTCCCACAGGTCCGGCTCTAGACTACGAGCAATGTCTTCCCGTGGATCTTTAAACTCAAAGACGCCGGAGCGCCAGTCAAAAAAGTCAGGGGCACGCCGTCGCAGATATTTCACCAAAAACGGCGACACCAAAAACACAAAACAGGTAGGGAACCGATTCCGAAATTCGTCACGCTGCTGATTCAGATTGCGCAAGATGGGCGGCACGTCTTGCCAACTGTAGTTGAGCGTTTCTGCCTCGCTCCAGCCGCTGGCCCGCTTGATATCTTCGTACTCCAGCAGCGAGTGCCGCAACCCCTCCACAAACACCACGTCCGCCGGGTGCTCCGCTAGGAAGGCCTCTGCTGCTCCAAAGAAATCCCCATCCGACACTGATTCAGTCAGCGTCAATCGTTCACAGTGCTTTTGCGACAAGTCTTGCCGCAGTTCGTCAATCAGCTGGCGTCCTCGCTCCGGCGAGCACCGCACAAACAAAATACCAAATCCCTGCTGTCGTCGCAGCGCCCGCAACAGCGCTCGATATTCATCGTCAGCGTCATAATCCGGCAGTGCCGATAGATTAAACTCCTCTAGCGGGTCAAGCGCCATCAGTCTTGCCCTCCTTTGCTTTGCTCTGAGCCTTGGCAGCGGCCTCGCGAGCTTTCACCGCTTGCACAAACGGCTCCAGCTTTTGAATCAGCGGATGCACGTCATGCCAGCGCACGGTTTCAAAGTCGTCCTCTGTTTCTTCGACCAGGCAATATTCCAACACGCAGCGGTTAAACAGCAGCTCCCGATAATCGGCGTCATTAGGAACGCGCTTAGTCAAAGAGACCTCTGCGAGCTTTGCCCAGTCCACTTCATCCACCGCATTGCGATAGTCTTCTCGCCCTTTAGCGATGGCCCGTAAAATTGCCTGCCGTTGAATCGGCAATTCATCCGTCCAATTCAGCGCCGTCTGCACCAGTTGCATCAGCTCTCGCATGTGGCCGCCGCTAATCAAACACAGACTATCGAGCATTGCTGCACTTTCAAACACGTCTGGCACTAGTTCTTTATCTGTGAATTTTTCCACACGCTTTTGCACCAGCTCTTTCATCTTGTCTAAGCCAGGCTGGTGAATAGTTCCAGGCTTAGTGACAGTACCGTCTCTTCGTCGTACCATCACCATTGGCAAGACATGACAGTCGCCATAGTTATCTCGCAACTGTGTCACCCGATTGGAATATACCAGTGAAATCGGCACCGTATAAATGACATGACAGTCTAGTCGGCGCATCTGACTGCTGTATTCGATAAAAATCTCGTCGTGGTTCGTCTTGCCGCTATCCCGAGGAATTAAGCCGATCCGGTCAAGGTTATCGGCAATGATCACTAACTTATTCGTTTGAGTGTTTTGCCGAGCCTCTGCAATAAAATCGTTCAGCGCTTTGATTAACGAATTAGAGTTGCTGTTGACTTGTTCGCGAATCTTTTGTCGATTGTTCTTCTCGTTCAGTTTTGCGGTCAGCTTGGCAAACATAGCAATTTGCGCTTCAAGCGACAGGCTCTCAAACTCTACTTCCGTCAGAGCCAGCTCTTTTAATTCTTGCCAGCGCGACTGCAGCCAGTTAACCACCGGGCGAGGATTGGCTTCATCCCGAAGCTCTTCCAAAAGATGATGCGTACAAGAGAGCAGAATATCGGTGTACTGGACATCGGTATCATCGAGGTCATTAGTAGCTTCAAAGTAAACAACTCTGAGATGCTGTGCTTGCAGATATTGTCGCAAACGCTTCAGCTCAGTTGACTTGCCGGCCCCACGATGTCCCGTATAGAGCTGATAAGTCGGCTCGTCTGACCGAATGATACTGCGCCCAACTTCCCGGATAATATTTTCCTGTCCACGGACATCATGGCATTGCACATAAAACGGGCTGTCCGGCTCTAGCGGGCGCTTGGGGTCAAAGGCGTTGTAAATCTGGGTTAGCAGTTCTTCGCTCACAGCGGCACCGTTCAGCAGCGAAACATCATCGCGAATCAAATACTGCAATTCTAGGAGATTAGCCGGCGCAGCGATCGCCGCTAATGATGGCAAGCTAAAACTGCGATCGCATGGACTTACATTTCAATAACATGCGATGCAATCAATTATTGACGTTTCAAGGAAGTAGCATCTAAATAAGAAACGAAGTATTGATTGCGCTGTTGAGTTCAGAGCCAGGAAGTATGTCAACCCAAGAATTTTATGTCGTGATCGAACGTGACGAAGACGGCATGTATGTTGGGGAAATTCCTCAGCTCAAGGCCT
>JBCCJU010000219.1:0-8417 GCA_039027715.1 Cyanobacteria bacterium P01_C01_bin.120 | reverse complement strand
GCCCATTGACTGGTGGATCGCGGTGGCGCTGACGGCGATCGTGGCGATCTCTCAGCTGGGCTCTGGTGTCATTCAGGCGATGGGGGGTAACCCGTTCAAAGGGGTAGGCGGCAGCGTCGGGGGTGATGGGGCCTGGGGGCTAACCTTACGGGCGCTCTATGGGTTGGATATCTTCAGCAACTTCTCTGGCTTTGGCGGTGCGGACCAGTTCTCACTGGGTGCCCTTTGGAATGATCCGGGGGGCACGTTGGGGCTGCTGGTGTGGAACCTGGTCTTATCGGTGTTGCTGGCCTTTGGGGATGAAATTCTCTTTCGCATCCGCGATCGCGTTTCCATTGGGGCACAGGCGAATCAGCAGCTAGCAAAGCTGAGGCAAATTCAGGTGGATGCCCATAATGTGACGCTGAAGCATTACCGCACTCGGGCGATGAAGCAGGCGCAGCTGGCCGGGGAAAAGATGAATGTGAACTTTGACTTTTTGGAGGGGAGCAACGATGACAATTAGACGCTATGCACGGGCCTGCATGAAGTTGCCCTGTCAAATTTGGGCCTGGTCACAGCATGATCCCTATCAGGCGATCGGGGTGGGGACGCTGGTGTTGTTTCTGGCCCTGGCGGCGAAGCTCATCTTGGCGGTTGCTGCTGGGGTGGCGATCGCGGGCGGCATCTACCGGCTCTATCAACCTGGGGTAGACTGAGCAGACAAATGAAAGCGGAACTTGTTGCCCCTGGCTACGACTGGGGGTTTTGTTTTGGGGAGAGTCAGGTGTTGAAATGCTCAGTTCGGGTCGAGTTCTATGACGATGGCACTGTTGGGGGCTTGGTCGCAGTCTTGGCCCCAGGCTTCTTGAATTTGGCCGTTCTCAACCCAACTGCAGGCGACTTGGGGCTGTAGGCGGGGGCCGAAGTAGCGGACGGCAATGACGAGGGGCAACGCGATCGCCCAAGCAGCTAGGAACCATTTGAAGTGTTTGGACATGATGCACCTATCCCGATGGGATCAGAATGCCCAGAGCGGGAACTATAGGCCCATCGCTCTCTACACGTTGCTGTAGATGCACCTTTCCCCAATCTGAGCGAGTTGGGCTTTTTCTTTGAGTCAGCATCAATATCGCTGGTTATCAGAAGCGGTTGGGCAGTCTGGGAGGGCATTCCTCACTGAGATTTCTATGCTGCTCCGTTTTCTGTTGGTGGGTATTCTGGCCGCTGTTCTATTCGCGTTGCCAATGCCGTTGGTGGCGCAGAGCGACTGTGATGCGGCTTATCCCGATGAGAATGTGTGCATTCCTGCGCCGCCGCCGGATCTCGACTGTAAGGATATCGAGTACCGGAACTTTACGGTGTTGGAGCCTGACCCCCATCGGTTTGATGGGGATAATGATGGCATTGGCTGTGAGCAGCGGTAGTGGAGGAGAGAACATCCTCATCTGATATCGCTGCCACAATCAGGCGTCCGTCATCTATTCATAGGGCCGGGCTTTAAAGAGTCAAACCCTTTCAAGACCTTTTGAGGCGCAGGTTGTTTTTGGAGCTGTTCGACGCCTCCCCCTCCTATGAGATGGCAATAGCTATGCCACGCAAATTTGAGTCGCTCGGCATCCGTATCCTTCATCTCAGACCCGCTCCTGTACTTGCTGCGATCAAAGCCACTAGCAACTAATCGTTCTTCTGGAAACGGACAATCTAACCTTGCAACGGAGCTGAGCTGAATTAGCACGGTGGGGTTCTTCTTATGAAACTCACAGGTGTAAGCATTTGAATAGTCGGTGCAGTCTGGGTATTTATTGAGCCGATGCACGGGTTCAGCTTCAACCACTCTGCCAGCGGCAAAGAGTCCTGGAAGATCCTTGCCAGACTTGAAGAAAAAGGCCAGATCTCGCGGCTGAACTGACTTAACCGCAGCGCTCCAGGTAAGGAGATAGGGCTGGTTTCGACTGAGGGCTAACAGCGCCTGGTCAACACACCTGGCCATTAAGTCGAGGTAATCTCGTCCCACAATAAATAAACGGGTGGCCATCAGCGGATATCTTGAACACGATCGTCTCCGCTAGAGTGCCCAAACAGTGCCATGACTGACCTCAAAGTCAACGATTCCCCGCTTTAGGGCGGGGAATCGTTGACAGATATGTAAGCTAGCTTTGCCTGTGATGCTGAGTGCTCTTGCCTTGGGCCGGAATGGCTCAGCCTGGCAGGGGCTACACGGGCACGAGGGCGTTGGCGTTATCGCTAGGGTCGGTGGTGCTGGGCGCGGTGTTGTCATCGGCATGGCCCTCTTCATTGCGAGAAAACGGCACGATGTTGTTCTCTCCAGGCTCGTCCCCTGCCTCGATGGACGGTAGTTGTGAGGCATTGAAGCGAGCAACTGCCTTTGAGTAAATCTCAGCCTCCATTTCCTCAGTCATCCACGCCTCGTAAATCTTGGTGTGAATTTCCACTTCATGTCCCATCCACTTGGCCGCCGTTGAGGTGGGGAGGTTATAGCGCAGGGCTCGAACTGCCCAGGCATGGCGCAGGTCATAGGGACGAAAGGAGAGTTTGTAGCGGCGGAACGATTCGCTCACGCGTCCTCCTCTTGCTTTGTTGTTAGGCGCATTGACCCGAGGCAACCGCACCTCAGACAGGTTGAAAGTTTCCACCCATTCTGGGCGCAGTGGCTGCACCTGATGCTCACCAGTTTTCGTATCCGCTCCAATCTGCAATCGTTTGAAGTTGCCCAGTTCCAGGTGGAACACTTCGTGGGGCCGCAGTCCATAGGTTGCAATCATCCCAGCGACCCAGCGCCAGGCTGGGTTAGGAATGCTCAAGATTTCACGCACGATGGTCTCGTCATCTGGCAGATTGCGAGGTGCAGGTTTTAGGGATGAGTAGGTTCCTTTGAGATCATTAATGAAACCGACCTCTAGGCCCGCGAATTTACCCAGGGCTTTACAGGCAAAGCAGAATTTACTGCGGGTGCAACTGTCGGGTTCAGTCTCTAGGAGGGCCTGCTTCAAGAGCGTCTCTGTAAGGGGTTGATCCTGGGGGAGGCGGCGCAGATAGCCTCGATAGGCCATATCCCAGGTGCATTGGCTTTTCTCAGTGCGGCGGCGGCGCTGAAAATAGTCGGTTTCTAGAGCAGCAAACCAGTCGGCAACGGTCTTATCATCATCGGACTTAGGTTTGCGCACAACGTACTCATCCCAGTCGAAGGTTTTGCCAGCGATCTTGCCAGCAATTTCTTTGGCAATTGCTTCAGCGGTCTTCAAGCCAGCGGGCTGGGGTTTGCAGCCAGTGGCTACATCTTGTTGATAGTCCTTAGTTTTATCCGAGTCAGGTTTGGGGGGAAGCACGGCCCGGACGTAGAGTTTATTGCCGCGCTGGCGCAATGTGACGCCGAGCTTGCCCGCTTTGAGCCGTTCGTTAGCGTCTGCTAGCTGTGTCTTAAATTTAGTCGTCATTATGATTTCAGATTAGGTGAACACCTCATCCGCTATCTGACCCGTTCGAGTCAGCATATTCCTGACACAAATACTGCAGATCGCCTCTGACCTGGCTGATGTAAAGCGTAAGTAAGTTTTGATTGCCCAGCGATTGTGTATCGGAGGTTCGCTGATGGACTGATAGCAAATGAGTATAAATCTCTAGATAGATGCCATCTTTTTGGCGTTTGGATCTATCTATTCACAGAAGATAGTATAAGCAGTCTGTTTTGTCAATGAATTAAGTGAACTAATTTGGTTTAATTTTGGTGATTCACTTAGTAGTATTTCATGGCATTAGTGAACCACTAATTTAGGGTAATTCAGTAGATTACTTGCGAGTAGTTTACTTTTTGAGCAAGAATACAAGCAAAAATCGACGTTTTCTCAATTTTTATGGCTTCTTCATCCTGGCTCAGAAAAAATCCTAAGATTCAAGCCTACTTATCACCTCATATTTATCGCAAACTGATCGCTTTCCAGCAGGCCCATGACCTATCGTCTATTTCAAAAACCGTTGAGCAGATTTTTGAGGCTCTCCTGTTTGATGATGATTTACTGGCACAGTTAGAGGAAAAGTGGGGTTTTGAAGATCAGTCCACGCGGGCGGAAGAAGAGGCAGGCTCTGAGGTGAACATTGAGTCTGCAGCGGTCGAGCCTGAGCAGGTAATGAACTTGGCTGATGAATTCGATATCTTGACTGAGTCGCAGGAATCTGAGGTCTATCCAGATGGAGAGCAGGATGATTCAACGGAGGCTGAACATCGGTTGGAGCGTCGCATGGCTCGGATGGAAAATGAAGTCCGTGACGTTAAGGCGCAGCTCTCTATTCTGATCGGCGATCGCCTAAATCAACCTAATTACTACGTTGACGGGAGTCGTTACCTGACAATGGTGTCAAAGATATATCTAGATGCTTATCACCTAAAGTCTGGGTTACACGGCGCTCGTCTTAAAGTAAAGCGTCTGACTCCAAGGGACTCTGAGGAACGAAAAGAGATTACCGACCCAGAAGAGGGGGTCTCGCAAAGAAAACTCGATTTTGACAAGAATAGTCATCATCATCGGTCTCAGCTTAGCCTGGACATGGGGCAGCCACTGCTTCCAGATGCAAATCCCCAGGCTCAACGTCCAAATTTAGCGGGCGAGGAGAGGGGTAGATTCCGTAACCGACGGTTACCAGGACAGCTACCGCCAGAGTAGTGCTGGCGGCTTCAAGCCTAGTGCCTGGGCGCTGGGCGGCAGCGATTGACTATCCCTAGGGAATGCCCTAAATCAGGCGGCATATTTGAAGTTTTTCAGTTCGATTAGACATTTTCAGCGCAGGCAAACTGGCTTGATTAGAATCGCCATAGCCCAATATTCATAGGTGTTTCAGCGGTTCTAACACCCTTAAATATGATCCTGTCGATTCAAACAAATTGATAAGCTCCACGTATGGTCCTTACGTGGAGCTTGATTTGAATCGGTTGCTGTTAAAGGGGTTCAGCGATCGGGTTTGGGGCTGACCTAGGGTTTGCCCTAGATAGCTACTACGTGCTCGGAGGTGCATCTCGTTGCTCGGGGGGGATCGAAAGGGCTTTTTCACAGCGCTTGATGTGCCACTGCCAGCGAGATTTACTGGAGCCGGGTTTACTGGTGTCGCGGCAGTGATGGCCAGCTTTGAATAGACCGGTGTGATGGAGCTTGCGAAGTTGCTGGGCTGAAATGCCTAAGCTTGCGGCCGCCGCTGCGGTCATCTGCCATTCCAGTTGGGGTCGGAGCTGATCCCGTAGGCTGTTGCTGTCTTCGACCAGTTTCAGCGAAATGTCGGCGGTTAGCGATAACGGGACATCGCTGTCGTCGGGGCAAATGGTGTAGCGCCAGGTTTCTGGGGCGTCGAAGTACAGGCCGAAGATGCGACCTGAGGTGTAGTGAGAACTGTTCTCTGGGTCTTCTTTCCATTTGACGCGCTCACCAAAATGAAACTGCGGTTCGTTGAACTCGGCCAGTTTGGGCACAAGCACGGTCCATGCCTTGTCCTCAGCAAGGCTTGATGATGGTTTGTTCATGGTTGTTAAGTACTGGTTTTGAATCAATAAAAGGCTCTATGTAGCGGAAAAGCCTTTATACCACATTATACTACATATACTACAGTTTGGCATCTGGGCCGACTGGCAACTTATCTCTTCTCCCTGGGGCGATCGCTTTGGGGAGTTTTGCCCCAGGGGCATGACAAGGAAGCGGAAGAAGGTTAGGGAGTGGATGGTTAGTTATTGCGGCCTAAGCGAACCTGGAGCAGTCTGGAGGTGGGAGCGGTCTAGCTACGGTGAGCGGCGGACGGGGTGCGGCGGGTGGTGAGCAGGTCGGTGCTGCGCAGTTCCCCGATCAGGCGGGTGTACTGGCCTGCGAACAGGTGGAGTTCGTCCTGGGCGCGGGTCATGGCGACGTAGAGCTGGCGTCGGGCTAGGGCGGCTGTGTCGGGGTCGGGGTTGCAGCAGTCGGCAAACTGCTCCAGCCAGAGGATCAAGACGACTTTGAATTCGAGGCCCAGGGAGGACAGGGCGGTGACGATGCGGATGCCGGGTGCGCCGCTGTTATAGGTCAGTTTTTGGGTTTTGTTTTGGGTCACCCAGTAGGGCTGAAGGCCCAGGTGATCGAGCTGGCCCAGGAGGGTGTTGAAGGCGTCTCGGTCTTTGACGCCGACCCAGCGGTAGAGGATGGCAATATCAGCGGGAGAGTAGCCGGACTCGCAGAGGGTGCGCACTTGTTGGGTGAGGGCGTGGGCAGCGCTGGTTTTGCTATCGGTCAGGTGGAGGGTGGGGGGGTGTCCTTGGCGCAGGGCGCTGTCGGGGCGCACGGCGGGGAAGGTGGCGCTGTCGGTGTCGTCTCCAGTTGAGCCGACGACTGACCAGGCTAAGGAAAGAATTTCATGGGTGTTGCGATAGTTCTGGCTGAGGCGTTTAGCGCGGCCTGTGGCCTGGATGCCGACGGATTTCCAGGTGAAGTGCTGGCGTTTATAGAGGCTTTGGCTGCCGTCGCTGACGATCAGCAGGTCGCCGTTGTGGGGGTCTTTGAGGGCGGCGACGCAGCAGCGGAACCAGTGGGCGGAGAAGGTATGGGCTTCGTCAACTAGGACGGAGTCCCATTTCTGGTCGGGGGGCAGGGCATTCAGTCGTTCGAGCAGCTGTTGGCCCAGGTGGGTGTTGTAGGCTTCGGGGTCTGGAAAGTCTTGGTGGCTGGGCAGGTGGCCGAGGTGGGTTTTGGCCCAGTCGTGGAAGTGGAGGACGGTGATGCGCTCTTGGTAGTGGGGGTTACGGGTGTCTTGGTGCAGGGTGGAGCGTAGGTGGGCGGCGAGGGTGATGTTGAAGCAGAGGATCAAGGTGCGGTGGCGGGGCAGGCGGTTGGCGAGGGCTTTGGCTCTGGCCATGAGGATGACGGTTTTGCCGGAACCGGCGACGCCGTAGAAGATGCGGTGGCCGTCGCCCAGAGTGCGGGCGAGGCGTTCTTGTTCCACATCAAGGCTGAGCACCATGGTAGGAGTGTCGGGCTGGGGGTGTTCTGGGGAGTGTTCTGGGGGGTCGGGGAGGGGCAAGCTGAGCTGAGGCAGGGGCACTTCTTTGATGGCCATTTCGGGGTGAATGATGCCTCGGATGGTGCTGAGCTGTTCGGGGGTCAGGGGGGGAAAGGAGAAGGGGGTTTTGAACATGGTTTGCAGCCGCTGCTGCACTTGCTCGGGGGAGCAGCTGGGCCATTGGAGGATCTCGTCGCGGTAGGCGACGGCGGGTTTTTCGAGCAGGGGGTAGAGGCCGTCTTGGCGGGACTGGGCTTCGCTGATGTTGGAGAGGACCGCGCCGATGCCGACGGGGAAGCGTAGGCGGCCTTGGTAGTTGCCGCTGGTATGGCACAGCAGAGGGTAGCCCAGCAGACGGTTCATCAGGGCGTTGACGTAGGTTTGCCCTTGGCGCAGGGGGGCGGGGTAGGTTTCGGTTTTCAGGATGTCGCCGCGTTTCCAGCGCACGTCGAAGTAGCGATCGCTGGCCCGTTCAATTTGGCGGGCGTACCAGCCTTTGACTTCAAGAATGAGCAGGCCAAAGTCGGGGCCGAGGATGATGAAGTCGGGGTAGAGGTGTTGGATTTGGGGTTCGTACCAGACGATAAAGTGAGCGGGGAGGGCCTGTTGCAGGATCTCGAAGAGGAGTTGTTCTCCTTGGCTTGCTTTGGTAGGGCAGGTTTCGGGAACCATCTGCGCCATGTCACCGGGCTGCCGCTGGATAAGGGGAAGGGGAAGGCAGGGCAGCTAGGGTTAAGGTGCCCGGTTTGGGGGTAACAACTGTGATGGCTAGGGTATCAGCGTGTTCGGGCCTATTGCACAGAGCGTGCTTACTGGAGATCAACCAGTCGGATATTGGGGAGGCGTAGGCGATCGTTCCCGTCTTTATGTGGTTATAGACCAAAGGATCGAATTTTTGTTGACCTCAAGGCCACTGAGTACAGACTTCGCGCATTGCTTGTAGACAGGGTTTCAGTACACCATCTCCCCCTAAACGCATCAGGGTATTTCTAAGCGATGGGAAGTCACTTAGAAAGTCTTTACGATCCCGATAGCCCAAGGTGGCTAACACCTTAGTAAAGCCAACAGCATCAATGGGTAACTCTTCCAAACGGGGCAATAGGCCACTCCATGCTGACGCTGCGTAGTACCGATCGTCGAATGACTCCACTAAATCAATTGCCTCAGGCAACAGTTCGGGTGGGAGATATTTTGCCAGGGCGCTTAGGGCACTGGCGCGGGCGGATTCATCGCTAATTTGACGGGTGATCTCCAATGCCTCGGGCCACAACTCGGGTGGGAGATATTTTGCCAGGGTGCGTAGGGCAAGGGCGCGGGCGGATTCAGCGCTAATTTGACGGGTGATCTCCAATGCCTCGGGCCACAGCTCGGGAAGATATTTTGCCAGGGTGCGTAGGGCACGGGCG
>JBCCJU010000218.1:0-8498 GCA_039027715.1 Cyanobacteria bacterium P01_C01_bin.120 | reverse complement strand
TTTGAACGGACGCTGGTCAATGCCAAGGCTCAAATGGACTTTTGCTTTGCCAGGCTAATGCTCAAGCGGCTTGCAGCCAATGCCTAAGATCTTAAATGGGTTCTATAGATGATGCGCTTCAGTTCATCAACGACTCTATTTCTATCCATGAATATGAGTATTATGCACATTCACGCTGCACGCTGCAAGATAACTCATTATTAGAGGGACAATTTCCACCTAAGATCCCTATTTTGGACAGATAGGTGGAATGTCGTCCACCTAAGATCCCTATGCGGGTAAATCGGTGGAATGATTCAGTATAATCAACCCTCCGATGCCAGGCTGAACCTGTTCAGAGTTTATTCATCATCTCTCTTCAAGTGTCTATCCATGCCAGCAGAATCGTGTCCCAAGAAACTACTCGACCAGGTTCGGGACGCGGTTCGCTTAAAGCATCATTCCTACCGCACAGAACAAACCTACATGCAGTGGATTCGCCGCTTCATCTTGTTTCATCACAGGCGTTATCATCCCCAAGAGATGGGCGTTCCTGAGATAGAAGCTTTTCTTACCCATTTGGCAGTGCAAGAACGAGTAGCCGCCTCTATCCAAAATCAGGCATTAGGTACCCTACTCTTCTTATATCGACACGTTTTGATGTATAAATCACCATGATTTATACCCATGTACTGAATCGAGGCGGGCGTGGAGTGCGGAGTCCCCTGGATAATTAAAACCGTCGCAAATTGGTTTTTCGCTAACTTTGTACTATGCAGAAGACAAAAGCGCCATCACAGACTGAATCACTTCAGGGAGTCGTCGAACGCCTCACGTTTCATTCTGAAGAGACGGGCCATACCGTGGCGCGGCTGAAAGCTCCGTGCACCCGTGAGCTGCTCACGATTGTTGGCAACTTTGCCGATATCCAAGCTGGGCAAACCCTACAGATGCAGGGAACCTGGCGCGAGCATCCCAAGTACGGCACTCAGTTTCAGGTCACGCAGTACCGCGAAACCAAGCCTGCCAACATTACGGGGATTGAAAAGTATCTCGGCAGCGGCCTGATTAGAGGCGTCGGCCCTAAGACAGCCAAACGTATCGTGGCTCACTTTGGCTTGGAAACTCTGGAGATCATCGAGAACCATATTGAGCGCCTGGTCGAAGTGCCGGGTATCGCCAAAAAGCGCGTTCAGATGATTCAGGAAACCTGGCAGACGCAGAAAGCCATCAAAGAGGTGATGATTTTTTTGCAGGGGCATGGCGTTTCAACGACCTATGCGGTCAAGATTTACAAAAAATATGAAGATGACGCGATTCAGATCGTTACGGAAAATCCCTATCGGTTATCCAGTGATGTTTATGGCATCGGGTTTGTCATTGCTGATGAAATTGCCCGCAGCCTGGGCATTCATCCCAACTCCGAGTTCCGGTATCGCGCTGGCACCTTGCATGTTCTGAGTGAAGCCTCGACGGATGGACATTGCTTTTTGCCGCAGCCCGAACTAATCGAGCGCACCGTGAAGCGGCTGGCGCTACCCGGACACCAAATTCATCCAGAAGACATCGAGTCACTTACCACCTTCATGTCAATTGATGAGGAGCTGGTGCTGCAAGGGGGTTCCGGCCAGTGGCAAAGGCAGTTTCTTTGCTACGCACCGCCCTTTTTCTATGCTGAGCAGGGAATTGCAAATCGTATCAAGCGGTGGCTAACTGTTCCCGCCGCCGTGGATGCGGCCAGAATTGAACGCTGGATGGAGCGCTTTACTGTTAGTAGCGGCATGGCACTCTCTGAAGAACAAAAGCAGGCTGTTCGCATGGCCGCAACTCATCGGCTGTTGATCCTCACCGGCGGCCCTGGCGTCGGCAAGTCCTTCACCTGCCGCACTATCGTGGCGCTCTGGAAAGCGATGGGCAAATCCGTGGCCCTAGCCTCACCGACCGGACGGGCCGCGCAGCGCCTCAGCGAACTCACCGGAGAGGAAGCCAAAACCCTTCATCGCCTGCTAGAGTTCGCCCCCAAAAATGGCAGGTTCCAGCGCGATCAGGACAATCCCATTCCCGCCGATGCCGTGGTGGTCGATGAAGCCTCCATGCTGGATCTGTTTTTGGCAAACTCGCTCCTGAAAGCGATCGCGCCCAAGACCCATCTGCTCTTAGTCGGGGATATCGACCAGCTCCCCAGCGTGGGGCCAGGGGCCATCTTGCAGGATTTGATTGCCTCCAGGCAGGTACCCGTCGCACGACTCACCCAAGTATTCAGGCAAGCGCAGACCTCAGCCATCGTCACTAATGCCCACCGCATCAATCAAGGCGACTTTCCGCAGCTAGAGCCTGTCTCAGGTCAACCCAAAACGGATTGCCTCTGGTTTGATGTCGAGGAATCGGAGCAGGGCATCGCCGCCATTCGCGACATGATGGCTGATCTCATCCCCCAACTCGGCTATACCTCTACGGATGTGCAGGTGCTCTCTCCCATGATTAAAGGGGAGGTCGGCACCCGCAACCTGAACCAGGTCTTGCAACAGCTCATTAATCCGCCCAGCCCTCACAAGGCCGAAATTACGCGAGGGGGGATTAGGTTTCGCGTCGGCGATCGCATCTTGCAACAAAGAAATGACTACACCCACGAGGTTTTCAATGGCGATTTGGGCGTTGTCACTGCGATTGATACCGATGAACTGGAATTAACCGCACAATTTGGCGAGCGGCAAGTGACCTACGATAACGCTGATCCCGAAGAGATCGCTCTGGCCTTCGCCATCACCATCCACAAATCCCAGGGCAGTGAATACCTGGTCGTCATCCTGCCTGTATTCACACAGCATTACGTCATGTTGTCGCGCAATCTGCTCTATACCGCCGTCACCCGCGCTCGGAAACTGGTTGTGCTAGTTGGCCCTCGGAAGGCAATTGACTTGGCCGTTGGGCAAGTGAAAGATCAAGAAAGATATACTCTACTCGCCCATCGGTTACAGCAAGACGAACTGAGCATCAAAAACCAACCCTATCCAGAGGACAGGGTTAGCAGCGAATGAGGGGTGCTTTAGCTAGCGCGTTAGCGCGTCACGACGGGGCGAAGTTTGCAGGCGTAGGCCGTCACTTCATAGCGGTGGTAGCCATCAGGCGTATCTTTTTCGAGAATCCCGTGCGGTTCTTTGGCGACTAGTGAGTTCCAATCGAAGCAATTGAGCGCAGGACGGATGGGTAGTTCGGGTCGATTCGCCACATAGACGATCACGGTATAACGCTCATATTGAGCCATGACGATTTCCTCTTAAGATTTCGCCATTGCCGGAGCGACAGCTAATGGCCCCTAGAAACAGAGCGATCGCTCTGGCCTTTTCGATGCAGCACTGCTATCAAAAAAGACGCCTCCCATGCGGAAAGCGTTGGACTGTGCCGAAGGCAGTTGACATTCGACATAGCCCTTGCGAAGCTTCTGCTGAATCACTTTACCGTAGGCATTTCGACAAGCGAACGGGGTCGTAAAGACCTTCAACCTGGACTGGCCTTTCGTGCCAATTCGTCCATACCGGGTCTGGAAGCCCAACTCATCAGAGCGCAGCGTAATCCTCCAAAACTTGGAGGCGTTTTCGGAATAGTTGATGTACTCGAAATAGCGAGAGGCTGAACCTGAAGCTGCTGGGGTAGTCTGCGCGGTCTGCGGTTGTTGCTGCCACGGCTCAGGGGTTTTGCGTTTCAACCACTCGTCACTAGATTGTTCGCAGATACCCCCCTGATGAGCAAAGCCCAAGTCTTTGGACGTTTCCCGGTCTAAGTCACTGTCACAAACTAGCAGCGTATGGGATGACTGAAGCTCTTGCATTAGCCCCTCAATTAGATAGGCATAGGGCTTATTGAAGCCTGGCACATCCACCTCTTCCCAATAGCCCGCTTCCGGTAAATGTCCCCACGGGAATCGCGTGGCTTTGAGTTTTCGGAGAGTCGGGAAACTGCTCTCTGACCGACTCAGCCAGTAGGCGTGACCTACGGGATCGCCTGAGATCAGAAAGTGAGAGATTGGCAGGCTCGCCATTAAGCTGATGCTTTTGGATAGGCGCTCCTCTATGGATAGCTGTCCTTGAGCGTCCAAAACGGCCACCTCTACCCGATCTTTGTAGAGTTCTAGCCGTTCAGGAATTTCAGGGCGAGTCAAAATGTTTGTCAGGAAAATAATTAAGGGTTTCACTGGAATGTCCTCATGCGAAAACCGGAAGCGCAGCAGGGCCACACTCCCGGTCAATGGTCAAGTTGGTCAGAGTCAGATATCAAAGACCTGGTGTACAACAGGGTCGCTCAAGTCCCTGACATGGATATTCATGTCACTGAAGCGATCTAGAACTTCAGTATTGACGTAGCTGCCGACCAGTAGCGTGTAAACCTTGAAGCTCAAACGCTGCTGCGCCTCGCGCCATTTCTTCGAGAAGCTTTCGGTCACGTCAGCCTCGCCATCGGTGATAAAGACCACATCCGCCTCTTTCAGAGCAGCATTTTGCTCCAGAGCATCGAGGGCTTCAGAGAGCGGTTCCATGAAGTTGGTGCCCCCTCCATACTGCCGATCAGCTAGATGGAGCCGCTCAGTTGGAGAAGCCGTTAGCGGGTCAATGTCCTTCACATATCGCACTTGTGAGTCATAGAGGATGACCCGTGCCTTACGGTTCTGGCTCTGAGCAATGCCGACTAGGGCCAGCATTAAGCCTGTTGATTCAATCTCTTCTGGCCCATCCATCGAGCCAGACTTGTCGAGGCAGATGACGACAGGGCCTTGTTGACCGTCATCACCGCTGCCATCGAACTCCTGCTGGATTAGAGATTCCTCGGCAAAGTCCTTGAAGAACTGAGTCCGAACCGCGTCGAGGGTAACTCGCACCAACTCCGAGGGAGCTAGCTTAGCAAGATCGTTACCTGTGCTGGTATCGGCAATCTGGTCGGGTACCTGCTGGGAGCGCTTTGCGCCCTGGCGGAGGGCAGCGATCGCTTGAAAGCGACCGGCCGCTTCAGCGATTTGCCGAAACCGTTGATCACTCATCAGGCGCTGGGCAACTCGCTCCTTCTGCTGGGCTGTGCCGGGACACTTGAGGGTGCCCAGCCCATCGCCCCAACCGAACCAGTCAGGGCCATTTGCTGCTGGTAGACGCCGTTGAGCGCCTGATAGACAGCATTGGCAATTTCCTCGGCGAGTTCAGTGCTAATCTTCTCAGCGAAGGCTTGGACAGCATCATCGACTCGGCCCATCTTGGCCTTGATCTTCTTAACCTCCTTCTTGAGACCAGTGATGTCAAAGTCGAGCTGTTCGAGTTGCTGCTGCAAAGCTGCCAACCGTTGCGGGTCGGTTTCTGTTTGCAGCTCCAGATTCAGCTTCTTCCGAGCTTCTTCCCGTGCTGTGAGTTCGGCCTGAAGGCGGACAAACTCAGCCTCCAGGTCTTCAGCCTTTTGAGGGTTGAAGCTACGGGGTGGTCGGGGTAATTTCCCAATGGCCCATTCGCAGAGTTGGTGGGTCGCTTCCCCCGCTGCCAGTTTGTTGTTGCGGCAAGCGATCTGCAGTTCGCCGATGTCCCCTGATTCATCAATGAGCTGATGGAGGACATGCGCCCAGAGTGCTTCGGGCCGGAGTTGGTCATAGGCAAGGGGTTGAGGCGCTGTATAGAGGCGGTGAAAGACCTCTTCAGCGAACAGTCCCCATCCTGGCATCTGTTGCTCGCCAGCATTAATAGCGGTGACAACATCGGGAAAGGAGGTTAGGTAGCTATTCCAGGTATCCCGATCCCACTGCGATACAACGTAGCAAAGAGTGGCAACCTGGGATGTCCAGTTAGAGTCAACAGGCTGAATTGCGAAAGTCATAGCTTTCTCCTTTAGAAAACGGTTTGGAAACTGCTGGGAGCGGTAATCTGTTGGCGATGGGTTTCGAGCTGGGTAATCTTCTGGTGAATTAGCGTCAACGCCTGCCGGATTTCGTTGGTCTGGGGTACCTGGGCCAAGCCGTCCTTGAGTCCTTGCAAATCAGTCAGCGCGATCGCGACCTGCCCGATAGCGGTATCAGCATCAAAGTTCTGCATGGCCTCGGTTGCCCTGTCGATCACTGGGTCAAGAGCCTGCTTGAACTGCGATTTCGCCTTTGAGGGCTTGAGCTTCAGGAAAGGCCGCAGCGCCCTATCGATCACTGAGATTTGCTTGATGTCTGTCCAGAGCACATGCTTGAGGATGGCAAAATCAGCCCCAGTTGCCTCGCTGTTGCAGTTGAGGTAAGCAGTGGCTTGTAGCAGGTCAATGCAGTTGCCCCATCGCCGATCTGAGGCATGAATATCCTCAGCGGCGAGTTCTTTGCGAAGGCGAGCGATCGCCTCCTGCATCTCGATAGGAAACTCGATGTTCTTGGCGGCTACCTGCATCTGTTGGAGTTCTGCAATGCTCATAACCGTGGTGATAAAAGGACTGTCGCCAGTGGCCCGTCGCCGAACGAACTCCAGAAAACTCGCATCTGACTGCATCCAATCGACTTCGATGCGGAACAGGAAGCGGTCGAGCAGCGGTGCCAGTGCCTCGGTTTGGAGCTGGGAAATGCTGTTGGCTGCACCGAACAACGATATGAGGGGCATCTTGCACATCTCACCGTCGTTGAGAAACAGCCGTTCCTCCATTGCCGTGTAGAGGGCATTGAGAATCACGCTGTTGGCCTTGTCAATTTCATCCAGGAAGGCCAGAGGCTTGCCTGGCATAAAGTTTTCGAAGGCTCTGCACAGTCGGTCTTTGGGCAGCTCAGACACCTTGATCGGCCCAAAGAGCTGATCAGTGGTAGTATCTTTGCCGAGCTGCACTTGAAAGCACCCGCCCGAAATGGCGGAAGCAATGGAGCGAACCAGGCTGCTTTTGGCTGCCCCCGGCTTGCCGAAGATCAACGCATGTTGGCGAGTCAGCAGTGAGAGCAGAATGATGCGGATCAGGTCACTTCGTTCTAGGAAAATCTGATTAAGTTCCTGCTCCAGCCGCAGCAACTTGTCGCGGGGGCCGCAGGAGATTTTTACTTTAGGCATAGTTATTCGCCTGTTATTAGGTCAGCCCTGCGCGGCGATAGCCCAAAAAAGCAGCCACCCGATTACGGATGGCTGCGTGGCGGCAAAGCGATTGAGGATGAGGCTATGCCGCTGCTGCGATGCCTTTGATCACGGTCGTTACTTCTTCCGGCGTTAGCGTTTCCACCTTGCGGCGTCGAATCGCCATAAGTTGTTTCTTGACGGTAGTTTGACGCTGCTCGACATCAGTGATGCCAGCTCTGTCGAGTGCTGCTGAGATGGCAGCTCTGGTGTCGGTCGGTTCATCTTCATTAGAGGAATCGACGGGCACTTCTAGAGCTTCTGGAGCCGCGACAGGTTCAGCATCTTCTAGTTCGTCTTGTTCTTCGGTGGCTTCCTTTGGCGGAGTGTATGCTTCACGAATGGCGGCTAGAGCATCCTCCAGTTCGTCTGAAGATAAGTCTGCGGCTTTGCGGCCACCGAGATGGTTTGTGGCAACTGCTCGGCGCTGCTTCAGGTCTGTGATGCCCAATTCATTGAGCAAGTTAGAGATCTGCCGAGCGTTGGAGGGCTTCGGCGGCAGGATTGTGTTCTCGTCGGTGAGTGAAGCCACGGGCGGAATGCCAAGTTCCTGACCTCGCAAGATTCGCGCGATTGCTTGTTCCTTGTTTTCGAGTCCGCCAAATAACCCGCTGGCATAAAGGATTTCGCCAATTTGAATGACATCGGCAAGGGGGCTATGGGTAGTCGTGTTGTTCATGGTGTCCTTAAATATGCGAAATAAATGTCATGTCTGCTGCGCCTAAGCGCATAGAACAACGGCACCCCTGAAAATCCAGAGATACCGTTTGACAATTCGAGGCTGCTAGTCAATGCTGACTCCACCTACTGTCGTTGGTTGCCGTCGAACCGGGACTTGCTCTGATAAGGCCTCGCTGCATCGCTGGGCAAAGCGAAGGATCAAGTTATTGTCCGTAATGCGCGGTTGTTCGGCTCTGATCTCACCAATCAGTTGCCGAGCAATCTCAACTGAGACATGGTGATGGGTTCGCCCCCAATCAATTAAGAGCTGGTTAATCAAGACCTGCATCTCCTCATCGTTGAGGTGGTCGGCGGTCTTGCCCGCCATCTGTTTGACTTGGGCCAGCGTGTGTCTAGTTTTCTCGATGACCAGTCGGATGCGCTCTCGATTGATTTGGCCCTGGTCTTTAGTCTCTTCGCCCACGACGGGCACTCGCTCTAAATGAGCCGCGCTGCCAATCTCTTCTTGGGGTTCCCAGTCGGCATCGATTGTCTGAATTTCAGTGTGTTCGACGGCGAAGAAGTTGGAGGCATTCGCGGCCAGAATCACCGCACCGACGAAAGCCCGCTTTTGACTCATTTTGTCAATGGTATTGACTTGATCAAAGACATGCTCGTTGAGCACTTTGCCCTGCTGCTGGCTGACAATTTGGGGATCGGTGCTGTGGAACTTCGCGTTGCAGCCACCAGACTTCGTGTGGC
>JBCCJU010000217.1:0-8530 GCA_039027715.1 Cyanobacteria bacterium P01_C01_bin.120 | reverse complement strand
TACGGCTGACCTGAAGGCCCGGATCTTAGATTTCATTGCCTACTTCAATGACACGATGGCCAAGCCGTTCAAATGGACTTACCAGGGAAAGGCTTTGAAGGCTTAAAGAATGGTGGAGGTATTCCCGCCACAGAGTACTAGCCAGTATGATATTGATGGGTAGTAATTCTCCAGATGACATTACAATTACGCTTCATTTTGGCCATGCCCGGGCTTCTTCAGTTGGCAAAGGCACACTGTGATTTACTCAGGAACTGTCATCATTTAACGGTCAAACTCGGATGCTAGAAGCGGTTCAGCCCCCGGCTGACTTTAAAGGACGGGCGAGGCAATGTTCATACAGCAGGCACTCTGCTTTAATTGATGACGCGCCTTAGGGCATCTCAGTTTTGTAGTGGTTATATGAGCAGCTTGCTCGCGGATGAGCTATCCACCTACCCCTATCAAGGTGAACATCTGACTTCCTGCACGGCATCGCTGCCCGCCAGAGGTACTTTGTCATTCGCGCTCATTGACAATCACATTCCCCATTCCCTCCCGCCCCCACTCCCATGACCATTGAAGCTGAACTCACCCGCGTAACTGAACTGTTTCAACTGCCTTTTATGCAGCGAGCATTAATAGGTGGCGTTTTGACCGGCCTGATGGGCGGCTTGCTAGGCAGCTTTACCATCCTGCGGCAGTTGTCTATTTTCAGCGAGGCATTGGGAGAGTCTGCTCTGCTCGGCATCGGCATTGGGCTGTTATTAGGCTTTGAGCCGTCTTGGTCGCTGTTGCCCTTTGCGGTAGTGTTTGCCCTGATTGTGGCCTATTTCCTCGAACACACCAACCTTTGGACCGATGCCCTACTGCAAATCGTTTGTTCATCGTCTCTGGCGCTGGGCATCATTCTGCTCAGTTTTCGCGACGAATATCGCGGGGGCATTGACAGACTGCTGTTTGGCGACATTCTGGCAGCGCGCACCCCTGATCTAATTTTCAGCGCTATCTTGTTGGCGGCCTGCGCCGGGTTCGTTGGCCTGACATTGCGATCTCAAATTCTCCTCACCTTGCACGAACCGATGGCGATCGCTCGGGGGGTCAATGTTTCGGCCCAGCGCACCGCCTTCATCGTGCTGCTTGCCCTGGTGGTGGGCATTTCTATTAAGGCGATCGGCGTCTTGCTCATCAGCGCCTTTGTGGTGATTCCCGCCTGCGCCGCTCGCTTGCTCAGCCGTCAATTCACCCATTACATTCTTATCTCGGCTGGCTTGGGTGCCCTCAGCGCCGTCATCGGCATGCTCTTATCTGCCCTGTTTGACCTCCCCTCCGGTCCCAGCATTGTCACCGTACAGCTAGGTATTTTTCTGCTCGCTGCCCTCATCCCCAGCACCCGTGTTTTGGCCCCCTAACCTCCCATCTTTCCACCTCCCCATCTCATCCACCCTCACACCCTCACACCCCACTGCCCCCTCCCGCCACGAGGCCGCCATCATGTCCCCTTCACTCTCAGAACTGATGCCCAAACGGGGAATGCCGGTCACCCTGGTGACTGGATTTCTGGGCAGCGGCAAAACCACCTTGCTGAACCACATTCTGACCAATCGCCAGAATTTGAAAGTAGCGGTGCTGGTGAATGAGTTTGGCGACATCAACATCGACAGTCAACTGCTGGTGTCAGTGGCAGAAAATATGGTCGAGCTGAGCAACGGCTGCATCTGCTGCACCATCAACGACAGCCTGGTGGATGCCGTGTATGCCGTGCTAGAGCGGGAAGAGCGCATGGACTATCTGGTGGTGGAAACTACCGGGGTTGCCGATCCATTACCCATCATGGTGACGTTTCTGACTACAGAATTGAAGGCATTTACCCGTTTGGACTCTGTGATCACAGTGGTGGATGCAGAAGCCTTTACTGAGGAGCATTTCAGCAGTGATGTCGCGCTCAATCAGTTGGTCTATGGCGACATTATCTTGCTGAATAAGGCTGATTTAGTGTCCGAGGCTAAGCTGACCCAGCTAGAAACCTATATTCACAGCATCAAAGAGCAGGCCCGGTTTCTGCGATGTTCGCTGACGACTGGGAGCGATCGCCTGCCCCTCTCGGCCTTGCTGGATGTGGGGTTAGCAGAGACTCCCCAGTTGAATCTGGACGCACGGGCTGTTCAGAAATCGTCCCAAACATCTCCCCATCTAGCCCAGGATGGCTTTGTCTCGGTGCCGTTTAAGAGCGATCGCCCCTTCAACCTGACCAAATTTGAGCACTTTTTGATGACCCAAATGCCCGTCGATATCTTTAGGGCCAAAGGCATTCTCTGGTTCGAGGGAGAAGAACAGCGCCATATCTTTCAGCTCAGCGGTAAGCGGTGCAGCATCAACCCCGAACCCTGGACCACCCCGCCTCAAAATCAACTTGTCTTCATTGGTCGCCAGTTGAATCCTCTGCAACTGCATCAACACCTCACCAATTGTTTAGCCGGTAACCGCGTCTCGCTCTTGTCTTAAAGCGAGACGACCAAACCCAGATTGGGCTATCTTCTAACATTGCCAGAGCTGCTCAATGTCCGTGTCCGTGCCCCAAGGGCGCGTTCCCTCCTGGGGGGAGTGAGAGCTTCCCCTTTTGGCCAGGAACACCCAGCACGCAGCTCGTCTGCATTGGCCGCAAACTAGATACCAAGGCGATGGAAGAGAAACTGATGACCTGTATAGCTTAAGGGGAATAGATTGCAGGCTTTGGTTAGCGATCCAAGCCGACGGTGATGCTGATATAGCAGTCAGTGAATTAGGTGGGGCTGCGATGACCGTAGACCAGTCTTTGACCATCGCCGACCTGATCCAGCAGCGCCAGACAGCCCGACAACAACGCGATTTTGGAACAGCGGATGATATGCGCGAGCAGCTAGCGGCGGTATGGATTGCAGTAGTTGATCAACCTGATAGAGAAGTCCGCTGGCATCGGTAGTGAGTCGGCGGATACCCCAACATCCTGTCAGCTATCAACTATCAGCAACCGCAATCCACTCAACGTTACGAGCACTGTGGACCCCTCATGCCCTAACACCCCAAACGGCAGGGTGATATTGCCCGCAAAATTCAGGATTAACAAAATCACGACAAAACTCAGGGCAAAGATGATATTTTGCTTTACGATGCGCTGAGCGCGGCGACCTAAACGAATCGCGTGTTCTAACCGTTCCAGGCGATCGCCCATCAACACAATATCAGCGGTTTCCAGCGCCACATCGCTACCCGCCGCGCCCATGGCAATGCCAACGGTGGCTTGGGCCAAGGCTGGCGCATCATTGATGCCATCTCCAACCATGGCAACGGTCTGGTACTGCTGCTGAAGTTGACGGACCACGTCGACTTTATCTTCGGGTAACAGTTCGGCGTAAACCTGATCCACCCCGATTTGCTCAGCGATGCTGCTCGCGGTGCGGGGATTGTCCCCCGTCAGCATAACCACCTGCTCTACCCCCAACTGTTTGAGGCGGGCTACAGCCTGGGCAGCGGTAGGTCGAACGATGTCAGCCACGGCAATCAGTCCCAACAGGTCTCCTGCCTGGGCCACCCAGACCACCGTTTTGCCCTCTGCTTCCCACTGCTGGCCTTGTTCCAGCCAATGGGGAGAAATGTTCTTGACCTGGGGTCGAACAAAGGCCGCTTTACCGACGACGGCGCTCCGCCCCTCCAGATCGGCGGTGATGCCCTGTCCGGCCTGGGCCTGAGCGTGGGTGGCAGTGGCCCAGGTGAGGTTCTGCTGGCGGGCGGCCTGCACAATGGCCTCCCCGATGGGATGTTCTGACAGACTCTCCAGCGCGGCGGCCACCTGTAGGAGTTGGGTGGAGTCGGGCTGAGCTGCCAGCACATTCACCACCTGCAGATGGCCTGTGGTCAGCGTGCCGGTTTTATCAAAGGCGATCGCCCGAACGTGGCCCATCTGCTCTAACTGTGCGCCGTTTTTGAACAGAATGCCTCGGCGGGCGCCGTTGGCAATGCCCGATAGCAGTGTGGGCATAATCGACGCCATCAGAGCACAGGGAGAAGCCACCACCAGAAAAATCAGCGCTCGATAAATCGTCTCTTCCCAGGTCCATCCCAGCAGGACAGGCGGTAGTGTGCCCAGCAGTATTCCGGCCACGATAATCACTTTGGCGTAGCCCCGCTCAAATCGCTCGATAAACTGCTGGGAGGGTGGTGCTTCGGTCTGGGCCTGCTGCACCAGCCGAATGACCCGCTGAATTAAGCTACTTTCTGGCGGTTGATGAAGCTTGATTCGCAGTGCCCCATGGCCATTCAGCGTGCCCGCAAAAACTTCATCGCCAAGGGTTTTCTCCACTGGCACCGATTCGCCAGTAATCGAAGCTTGATTGAGGATACTCTCACCGTCTACCACCACGCCATCGGTGGGCACCAGTTCTCCTGGCTTGACCAAAATGCGATCGCCCACCTTAAGCCTGGCAATGGGAACCGTGCGCTCCTGCCCGTGTTCAAGGAGTCGAGCGGTGTCCGCCGTTAAGCTCATCAGCCCCTGGATACTGCGCTCGGTGTGCTGCATAGCGTAGCCTTCTAGAGCCCCACTGATGGCAAAGATCAAGATCAGGACCGCTCCATCGACAATCAGGTGGTATTCCTGCTGCCATAACCCCAAACTGGCAGCCCCCAGAGCCGCCACGATCATCAGCAAATCAACATCCAGCTCGTGCTCTTGCAGCAGCGTTGTGAGCCCGTCACGGGCACTGTCGAATCCGCCAATGACGTAAGCGGCCGTCAGGATGAAAAGGCCCCCTCCTACCCAGCCAAAATTGAGGGCTTGCCAGCCCAGCAATACCAAGATGGCGCAGGCGATCGCCGCTGCTGCCTCAGGATGGTGCTTGAATAAATTCTTGAATGGAGTGGAGAAACGCGGTGATGCGAGGGCGTTGGCAGCCATGGTCTGTTCTGTCACATAGAATACTATTCGCCAGACTAAACCTTGACATTAATGTTAATGTCAAGGTTGCCTTAAGCTAAAGGCATGAAAACAGACCATCTGACGATTAAAGAACTGACGGATGCCGTGGGGGGTGGCGTTACCCCTCGCATGGTGCGGCACTACCATACCCTTGGCCTACTGCCGCAGCCGCAGCGATCTGAAAGTAACTACCGGCTGTATACCCAGCCGGATGTGCAACGGCTGCGGCGGATCATGGCCCTGAAGCAGCAGGGGTTTCAGCTATCGCACATTCACCAGCTTTTAGACAGCCACCCCGAAGCCACTCTGGATACGACTTTGAGTATTCAGTTGCAGCAGCAATACCAAACGGTCATCCAGCAGATGACTCAGCTCCGTCAAACAGCAGCGGCGCTAGAAAGTCTGTTAGGGCGCGATCACAACTGTCAAATCGCCCAGGCTGAAGCACTATCACAACTAAAGCAATTGGATGTTGATGCTCAAGCTGGATTAGGACAGATGGATCAGATCTGGAGCCATTTCGATATCGAAGTCACGACCCATCCGGAGCAATTTCAGGAGTCGCTGCAGCGGTTACTGCCCGACTTATCTCACTATTCTGAAATTACGGTTCACTTGCTGCATCAATTGGTGTTAGCCTGCGGCGATGTCAGCCTGGTCAGTTTTGTGCGCCTCGGCCACGATGCCGTCGCCGCTGCCCGGACTGCCCTCAAAACAGGCTGTTCGGTTGTGGTGGATGTCCCCGCTGTTGCCAATACTCTGGATCACACGCGGCTAGCCCATCTGGGCAGCCCCATGACAACGCTGATTGATGACCCCCACATCGCCGGAGCCGATGATGCCGAGCAAGCATTTTGGCGGGATACCCTCTGGCAACAACAATTGCAGGAGGCTCCGGCAGGCTGTGTACTGGTCGTGGGGTATGCGCCTTCGGTCTTGCTCGCGGCCTGCCAGTTAATTGACCAGGGAAAACTTCAGCCAGCTCTTGTGATTGGGATGCCGATTGGCTTTAGTCATGCCCCTGCTGCCAAGCGCCAGTTGATGGCGCTGCCAGTGCCCTACATTACGATTCAAGGTAGTTTGGGGGGCGGTCTCTTAGCCGCAGTCGCCCTGAATGCGCTAGTGGAAACCCTGATCGAAAAACCGGATTGCCACTGCTACCTCACCCGTCCTTAAATAACGTCACCGTTAGCGGTGGCGGATGGTAGGTTTTGGGCCTGGGCAAGCGGTTCAGTCGCCGGTGAAGATATCCCTGAGAAGCGCCGACTACAGGCCGCGATCGCGAAAGAGGTCAAGAAGACTGGCCCCGTTTTAAGCAAAACCCGGCGGCTGTGCCGCTGATGTTTCAAACGTGACATTTCAGGGCTTTTCCTCATCTCGGTGCCGAGACTATGGCAACCAACGGAACTGCTTATGTGAAAAGCGTTTCAGCCCTAGCTTGTTTTGCGGAGCGGGCGCGGGTGTGTTTACACCACGAGCATTCTGGCTTTATTGGCGCACATCAGCTTTACTCCAGCCTCAAGTCAGCCTGTCAATACCGGGCTTCTGGAAGCGCTGGCTCTCACACCTCGGCTGAGCTGTTTTTATCAAAATCTGGGAGGCTGGTGTAAATGGTCTCTAAATTCATGACTCGGTCTTCCAGAGCTGTGAGCGCCAGCTTGTCCTCTTTTCGGTACTGCTCAGGGGCAAACCAGACCGCAACAGTGCCCACGCTCGCACCCAGCACCACGAGAAGCGGGAGTAGCGGGCCACTTTGGGCAACTGCGGTTAGAGGAATGCACAGGGCAAACAGGCCCACAGCGGCACCCCAAATCACAGCAGTGGCTCGATTCTTAGGATTGTATTTAACAGATTTACGCCCCATATTTTTCACCTACTTAAAAGGGCAGATTTGCCGACTCAACCATGTCTGAAAGGACCCGAATCGCCCGCTGACCAAAGCTGGCGGTCAAAAGGCCACAGAGGATGGGAACCGCGATCGCGCCCAGCAACCGACCAGTCCCTACAGCGGCCCAACTGCCATAGGTCATGTCCACCGACAGCCACAAATAGGCCAAGACGGGTACACCGCCGAGCAATCCTCCGATCAGGAAATTGCGGGCAGCCATGCCCCACTGGTCAGGACTCGACAGGGATGCTTCATCTGCTTTATCACGATTAGACGCCATCGACTGACTCCAATTGCAAAAGGACTGACGGTGACTGAGAACCTAAACTAGTTTACCGTCCACACTTGAGTTCGCCATCCTGCTAATGGGTTGACCCAAATGGATGAGGGCGAGTAAATCCCATCCCTTTATCAGGGGCGATGACGGATGCTGCCATCGCTGTAGTTAGGGTGCTTGACTGGCCTGGACGCGGGCGAGGTGCCAGGTCGGCGAACTGTCGGTTTCGTATTGCAGCACGAGTAAACCCGCCCGGCGCGGCGGTGCATGGGCGATCGCCAAGTCTGTTCGATATTGAGCAATGACTATGGACAGAGATTGCTGCAAGCTCACTTCAAAAGCTGTCTCATCCGGCAGGGACGCCTGGAAGTCGACCATTTTGCAATCTCTAAACTGAGTCTCCCAAGTCGCTCCCGGACAATCCCTCAGTCGCAGGGCGCTAGCCGGGGACTGGGTGGTCGTTAACAAACACAGACTGCTCATTCCCAGAGCTAAGGAGAGGGATAAGCGTTTCATGATTCGTTCTCCATTTCAAAGTGGTGTAATCGATTGAACAGTCCGTCACGTTGATAGGCAAGGCTGTGGTCTATTAACGTGACGGAGCCATCATAGGAAGATGAAGGATGAGCTGTCCGGTACTGACGTCATTGATCGCCATGACGTTAGTCATCATTGCTCAGTATCAGTAGGAGAAAACGTGAGGTGCTGGTGTGCCCATAGGGCGGCCTGGGTGCGATCGCGAACGCCCAACTGCGAGAGGATGCGGGTCAGATGATTTTTGACGGTGCCAATGCTCAAGTGGAGAGCCATCGCCATCTCGCGATTGGTGTGACCCTGCCGCAGCAGATGCAGGATGTCGAGCTCGCGCTGGGTAAACAGGTGTTGATATTCTGCAGCGGGGGAGGTGCGGCAAGACTGGGTAAACACCTTCGGGGCAATGGTGGGGCCGAGGTGTCCGTAGCCCTGGTAAACCGTACGAATGGCCGCTGCCAACTGGGGTGAAGGCGTGCTTTTGAGCAAATAGCCCAATGCCCCAGCCCTGAGTGACGCTTGGATGTAGTCATCTTCATCAAAGGTGCTTAACACCAGAATGCGTATCCAAGGCAGCCGCTGATGAATCTCGCGCGTAGCTGCCACGCCGTCAACCTGCGGCATCCGCATATCCATCAAGATGACATCTGGCTGATGTTGCTCGGCCAGGGCGATCGTCGCTTGACCATCCATCGCCTCAGCCAATACTTCCATATCCGGTTCTAAACTCAGGAGACGCGCTAGGCCCTGGCGAAACATCGCCTGATCATCCGCCAAAATTAAACGAATCATTGAGGAATACGCACCTGAATGAAGGTTCCTTTACCGATCTGGCTCTGCACTTTGAGGTGTCCTTTGAGCAGCTGCGTGCGCTCGTGCATTCCCCGCAGCCCAAACCCTG
>JBCCJU010000216.1:0-8595 GCA_039027715.1 Cyanobacteria bacterium P01_C01_bin.120 | reverse complement strand
TCAACAGGCAATTCAGGCCCTGAGCGCTCAGAAAACGCTGATTGTCATTGCTCACCGGCTCACCACCATCGCCGCTGCCGACCAGATCCTGGTGCTCGATCAGGGTCGCGTCGTCGAGCAGGGGCGGCACCCGGTGTTAATCGAGCAGGGTGGCCTATATGCCCGACTGTGGGATGTGAAGGCGCGATCGCACGGCTGGAAAATCGCCGCCTGAGAGTCCGATAGGGGCTGTGCTGCCTTTATCCTTCATTCTTTAGCTGTATTGAGTTTGTTCCTTGTTTAGGAGTTATCTTGCTCAACCAGCGTTTTTATGGATGATATTCTGGCCTCTGGAGTCTGAATGGCGATCGTCTACTTGCGACCGCATATGGTCGTCGCCAGCTCCACAATGAATTGCTACACTCTAAATCACTACCGCCACAGTACTTCGTAGTTGGAGCTTTGCAAGCGTGGCACAAGCTGTTTCTCGGCCATCTCAACTGATGAGCATGGAGGATTATCTGGCCTATGACGATGGCACAGATACTCGCTATGAGCTGGAGCATGGAACACTGATAGAAATGCCAGTTGAAAGCACAATTAATGCTTTAATCGCTCGATTTCTGCTTTTCGAGTTGGCAAAATATTTCCCCATTCAACGCATTGCCGCCAAAGATACCGAGATTGAAGTAAGCGGTAGCCGTGCTACTTGTCGCTTACCAGATTTATTAGTCCACTCAGAAGCATCCTACGCGGCCTTGGCAGAAGAAAAGCAGTCCGTATTGCGTCACGGCATGCCGGCACCAAGTTTGATCATCGAAGTTGTATCGCCCGGCAAAGCCAATCGCGATCGCGATTATCGCTATAAGCGCACGGAGTATGCGGCGCGGGGCGTTGCGGAATATTGGATTATCGATCCAGATAAGCAGCGCATTACTTTATGCCTTTGGGTTGAGGGCCAGTATGAGGACACGCTCTACGAAGGGGCTTTGCCTCTAAAGTCCACAGTTATTCCAGACTTCAACCTCAGCACGGCTCAAATATTAGCCTTCGGCGAGGCCTGAGTTGCCCACAGAAGCTAACTCCCAAGAGCGTGGGACC
This sequence comes from Cyanobacteria bacterium P01_C01_bin.120, assembly GCA_039027715.1. Taxonomy (GTDB): domain Bacteria; phylum Cyanobacteriota; class Cyanobacteriia; order Phormidesmidales; family Phormidesmidaceae; genus Halomicronema. The sequence goes on along the minus strand of JBCCJU010000216.1, from coordinate 7,515 downwards.
AGCAGAAGGACTCACGATTATGGCTCATCTGACCAGCGCGGTCAGCACACTTCAAAGGTCAGGCCAGCCGCTTTTACCAGGCGTTCAATCAAGACTTCGCCGAACATCGCCGCCGGAGTCCAAAATCCCCCAGCTTTAGCAGACGGCGGAAAATCCTGGGCCAAACACAGTCCTGCTTGGCCCAATAGTTTGCTTGTCGAACCGTAGCCCGGATCGCGATCGCCCGTCACCTTAACCTGCATTTTTTGTCCACTAGGCGTTGTGCCCCAAAACCGCAAATCATAAAATCCGGCTTCTTGAGATGCCGGACTTGGTCCTTCTCCAGACTTGGGAATAATCGTATTCTCCAGCAGCCAGCGCATCGGCGAAAAGGCCATAGCTGCCGCTAGCCCGCTGAGCCCGATGCTAAGGCCCTGCGCCGCCAGCCAGCCAGTAGCATCTGGCCCAGTGGGCACCGCTTCGTCGTATTGAAAATGCTGACCATAGGCATAATTTAGCAGGGCATTTGACCGCAGCACGATCCGCGTATTGATCGCCGCCATGACGAAAGGCGAGACCCAACCTTGGGAGTCCTCATCATACTGCACGGGAATCAGCGGCGGGGGATGCTTGGAGGATGAACGGCCATCGGGACAAAGGGAATAGGGATCGCCCAACTCTTGGCGCAGCGCCGCATCGGTACCGGCCTCTTTAATCACATTGATGCCGCTGGCAGCGGTACCTCCTGAGACACCTCCCTGAGCCGCTTTAACCCGCATTTTGACGCGATCGCACGGTTGTCCAAAGGCTTGTTTTGCCTGCTGCTGCAGGTAATAAACGCCCAAATCAGAGGGGATGGAGTCAAATCCGCAGCAGTGAATAATCCGCGCCCCGGATTGCTGAGCGCTGGCGCCATAGCGGTGAATCATCTGACGCACCCACTGCGGCTCGCCGGTTAAATCACAGTAGTCGGTGCCGGTCTCTGCACAAACTTTGACCAAAGGCTCGCCATACAAAGCATAAGGGCCGACCGTGGAGATTACGACCTGAGTTTGAGCGCACAGATGACGCAGACTTGTAGCGTCGGCAGCATCAGCGATAATCTGGACCAAGCCTTGAGCATCAGGCCCTAGGGCCGATACTAAATCATCCAACTTGGCTTGAGAACGCCCGGCGATCGCCCATTTTACAGACTCATTGACGCCCACTTGACTCAGCAAATACTGGCAAAGGATACGGCCAACGAATCCCGTCGCGCCAAAAACGACCAGATTAAAGCGAGGAGTATCATGCACCATGGAAATTACTTCTGTCTAACCCTGCACAGCCGCTGGCGCGATCGCCTTCATTAAGGCTATGACGCCAAATTCTAGTCTCAAGTATTACAGAGACACGGCTTGCATTGCTTCAGCTGCAGGCAACGTACTATTGATAACGCCGACATGATGACGCCAGAACTCAGTATTCGTCTCCTAGATTGGCTACTGAAGCGGCAAAAACTGGTCCACCAACTCAGTCTGTCAGAGATTGATAAACGCAATGCCCAACGATTGGACGGCTTTTTAGCTTGGCTGTTTTTAAGGCCGAAACTGTCATTGCCAAAAGTCGTTGATAAAGGCAAAGTGCTCTATGAAGCCACTGACCTAAGAATAGATTGAGAAAGCGAAGGGTGATTTTACAGCAATTGTAAATTCGAAATTTTCAGGGGCTGAAACCCTTGATTTCTCGTCCGGCTCAAGCTCAATACAGGAATGCTGATCAGCTGAAACAACGTAAACTCGTTCTGAATTTATTTTTGCTGGTGATTTTAGAACTTCAGGTCGAGAGCTACGGGCCGGGCCTCTGCCAAATTATGACGCTGTCTGCCTCCATGCTCAGTAGTGCGCTGAAAAGTATCGCAAAACCAGACTGTAAGGAACCGATATTTTATGACCCGACGGCATAAATGGGCATAGCCATTATGAGGTCAAAGGCTTGCTCGTATAGTTCCCTCTGCAGGGCTTGGTCATGATGCGATTGCAGTAGTCAATGAAGTCGAGCATCTTTGTCCGGAGATGAGCTCGACTGGTGAAACTGGCCCGTCGCAGTAACTTCTGCATGAGAATAGAGAACCAGATTTCGATTTAATTGAGGCAGGAACAATGCTTCGGAGTGAAATAGACAACCAAGCGGTGCTCTGGATCGTTGAAGAACGCCATGCGATAAGCTTTTCGTCCTGTGCTTAGCAATTGAGCATGCGTTTCAGGCCACCTTACCTTTGATGTTGTATGCGGGCCAATGATTGTATAGAAAGTCGGTCATCGAATGACTGTCCAGCGGACGACTAAACCAGTAGCCCTGCATTTGATTACAGCCTAAGCTGTGAAGACAGCTAGCCTGTTCGGGGGTTTCCACGCCTTCAGCTACAATACTCAGCTGCAAAGCCTGCCCAAGGGCGACCACCGCCTTTAACATGGCAAGATCTTTGGGATCAGTGGGAATTCCTTCAACAAAAGAGCGATCGATCTTTAAACCATGAAACGGCAATTGCTTCAGATAGTTAAGGGATGAATATCCAGTGCCAAAATCATCCATCACCAGCCGTGTGCCAAGCTGACGCAGTTGATTAAGGGTTGTCATGGAGGCGTTGAGGTTTGCCAAAGCTGCTGTTTCTGTAACCTCTAGTTCTAAACATTGGGGTGCCAGGTCAAAGCCTTCGAGTACCTGTTGGATATCTCGCACCAGTGAAGCATCATGCAGTTGTCGAGCAGATAAGTTGACGGCAATTTCTAAGGAGTCAAAGCCTTGTTCTTGCCAAGCTTTTAGCTGACAGCAAGCCTGCTTAATGACCCAATCTCCCAGGGGAATAATTAAGCCAATTTCTTCGGCAATTGGAATAAACTGATTCGGCCTCACATTACCAAGTTCAGGACTATACCAACGCAACAGGGCCTCAATGCGGCAAATGCGTCCTTGTGAAACATCAATTTGCGGCTGATAGTAGAGCCGGAATTCCTCTTGCTGCAGCGCCTGATGCAAGTATTTCTCGACAATCAACTGCTGTGAAGCGGCAGAATTAAGGGTAGAGGTATAAAAACGATGGGTATTGCGCCCTTCGGCCTTGGCCGCATACATAGCGGCGTCAGCGTGCTGTAGCAAACTCGTCAAGTTGTCACCGTCATGGGGAAAAACCGCAATGCCAATGCTGCAGGTAATATAAAGTTCATGATTTTCGATTTGAAAGGGCGGCTTTAAGTTTTCGGCCAACCGTTTAGCCACATAAGCAGCTTCATTAACCGATTCAATATTCTGCAGTATCAAAGTAAATTCATCGCCACCCCAGCGAGCCAGCACATCGTTACGCCGCAGCCCTTCTTGTAGCCGTTGAGTGACTTCCCTTAATAGTTTGTCGCCGATCGCATGCCCTAAAGTGTCGTTAATGTTTTTAAACCGATCTAAGTCTAGAAACATAATCGCGGCTAACCGTCCAGCGCGTCGAGCCGCATTGATGATCACCGGCAGCTCTCGGTTGAAGGCCGTGCGGTTGGGGAGCCCCGTGAGGGGATCATGAAATGCTTGATGGCGCATGCGGGCTTCTGTCTGTCGCCGCTTCAGAGCCCCACCAATGCTAGCGGCGATGGTTACCAACGTAGACTCGTCGTTCTGAGTCCAATCGCGATGATCTTCGCAGGCATCAAAGCCGATGTAGCCCCACAAGTCGTAATCAATAAAAATCGGCACCATTAAGATTGAGACGACGGCATCGCGAGCTAGTAAATTGCGCTCCATGGAGGGGAAACTAGCTACCCGTCCGCCAATGGCATGTCCGGCTTGAAAGGTGCGGTACCAACGCATCAGGCCATGTTCTTGATAGCTTTGACTCTGACAATGGGGCTGCTGAATACTGGGAGGAATGCCAGTTTGCGTCCATTCGTAGCGCATGCTCATGCTGATGGCGCCAGAAACGGGATGGGGATGGTTCTCATAAATGTAAACTCGAGCCGCTACCGCCGCCGTTCCCAAGGTTTCCAAAATTTTGGGGAGCACATTTTCAAGATTGAGATTGGTTAGCAGCTGCTGGCTGGATTTGGCGACGCCTTCCAGGAGGCGATCGCGCTGGTGCAGTTCCGTCTCGGCCTGTTTGCGTCGGGTGATATCTTTGACGCTGCCCTCAAAGCCAATTAACTCCCCATTGGCGTTTCGGATGGCGTGAACTGATTCTGAGATCCAAATAATCTCGCCGTCTTTACGATAAACGGCTGACTCAAACCCGATCACTTTGTCCTCATGGCCAATAGTGTCAATGAAGGCTTTACGCCGGTTTTTATCGACGTAGAGCTGTTGCTCAATATCAACCAGATTTGTAATTAGATCTTGAGGTGAGTCATAGCCGTAGATTCTGGCTAGCATCGGATTGACCGTGGTGTAACGGCCAGTGAGGGTGGTTTGAAAAATACCATCCAAAGCATTTTCAAAAATGCTGCGGTACTTGGCCTCAGTTTGGTGTAGCGATTGCTTGGCCTGCCAGCGTTCTGTGGCCATCGCGATCGCATTAGCTGCCACCTGCAGCAGCGCAATCTCCGAGGGCGACCATTTACGAGTTGTTTGGCAATTGGTAAATCCGATAACGCCGCCTAGTTGACCGTGAATGTGTAGCGGCAGCAGCAGGATTGATTTTACGGCACAGGGAGCGACGCCCAGAACTTGGCGCAGCGGTTCCGTAAACTCATCGATAGTTTGATTAATACAGTGACCGGCGATTAGCGCTGCTATCCAAGGCGCAATCGGTCCCGATACATCAAACGCCTTCACTTCGGGGGTGCCCAACACCGGAGCGGTTTCTGAATCCGACCATTCCGCCTTCGGAGTCAGGTGCTGACCATCATGGTCATAGATATATACGCGGTTGGCTCCGGTCGCTACGGCCAGTGGCTGCAATAAAGTGCTAAATCGGGCATTGTCCCAGGTGCCATCTAAGCTCAAAAGCTGCTGCTGCAGTTCCCCCAACGCCGTGAGATACTGCTCGCGGCGACTGAGGCTAACCTGATATTCAATGCGATCGCTGATGTCTTCTAAGCTTCCCAACACCCCCACAACATTATGTTCAGCATCGTGAATGGGAAATTTGCTGACATTAATCCACTTCTGTGGCGAGGCTGACCTTACTTCAAGACAGTCCGTCTCTGGCCGATCCGTTTCAATGATTTGCTGATCCTGCTGCTGATAGCGCTGGGCTTCCTCCAATGAATATGCGGGAATGTCACAGTCAGTTTTACCGATGACCTCGGCGGTTGACGCGAGTCCGATGCCATCAGCAAACGCCTGATTACAGCCTAGATAAATACCGTTGTGATCCTTCCAAAACAGGTGCTGAGGAATGCTATCCAGGACCAGATTGAGAAATTTCTCACGATTGATCAGAGTTTGTTCGGCTTCAATGACGGCGGTGATGTCGCGAGAAACCGCTAGCACCAGAGACTCGCTGGCCGACGTTGGCTGATCTAATATACAGCTGACGATTTCAAACCAGCGGTAATGGCCATTGTGATGACGGAGACGAAAACGTACGGCCGGCACCACATCTCCCTGCAAAAACTTGCGATAGTAGCTGCTCATGCGCGGATAGTCGCAAGGATGTAACAGCCACTCAGGCGACTTGCCCATCAGCTCAGTTGGAGCATATCCCAGTAAATTGGCGCAAGCCGACGAAACGTATTGAATATTCCCCGCTAAGTCATGCTGCGAAACCAACTCCAATGAGCTGTCTGTTAGCAGACGATAGCGAGTTTCACTTTTTTGTAGAGCCGCCGTGGTCTGTTTGAGAGCCGAAATATCGGTGATAAAGCCTTCTAGGCCAACGGTGGCGCCAGCATGATCGAAGACTCCATGGCCTTTTTCCCATACCCACTTCTCTTCACCGTCGCGGGTAATCAACCGATATTCAACTTCGTACTGTTTACCAGCCGCTAGGGCCATCTCAATTTGGTGCAGCACCCTGGGCAAATCATCGGGGTGAGTAATGCTGTTGTAAGCCACCGCCCTGTTTTCATCCGTCAGTTCACTGCTGCTGTAGCCCGTTAACTGAACGCATCCTTCACTGAGGGACTGCATCCGCCAATGGGGGGGACCAGCAGCGGTAAAAACCACGCCCGATAATGTGCTAAACAGCCGCTGTAAATGTTGCTTGTGGGCAATCAGCTGCGCTTCTGTACGTTTGAGGCGCAAAATTGCTCCTAAGTGAGCTGCGATCGCTTCCACAAGATCCACCTGCCGGCGATCGCATTCTTGGGCTTGGTTTGCCAAAAATACCAGCACGATCAGTGGCGCATCTTCAAATGTAACGGGTACGCCGACTGCTGCTCGAAGGCCAAATTGCGCTGCCAAGTCACGCCGGGGAAACTGTTGCTGAGTAGTCTGAGTAGCATCGGCTATCCACTGCGATGCGGCTGATTCATAAACTTGTCCAGGTAAACCTTCTCCAGCTGCGAAAGTCCACTTTAAGCTAGCCGGACCAAAGCCCTCATATTGCTGTTGGGACGCAAACCAAATGCCACTGTGATGCAGCGTTTGCTCAGAGTTTGGCAGCCAAATTTCCCCGAAGCTCCATTCTGTGCTGTGGCAAACTAACTGCAGCAAACAGTTAAGCGCAGCGTCAAAATCTTCTGCCTGGCTGACTTTAACAGAAACTGCCTTTAGCAGCACCAAGGCTTCTGGATGGGTGGCCAAGAAATCATCTTGCCCAGATCTCAAGGAGCCGATATGGGGAGAATGAATCATCAGTAGGCGAAAAGCAGGATCGATGGAGAGAACTTTAACAAGCCAATAACTAACCCATTTTTACAGGCAATTTGAGAGGCATATTACCACTTCAATGAATGACGGTGCCGTATTAACTAGGCACACCGTTTTGTAGTTGATTCTGTAATAAGGTGTACCAAGATTTTGCGGCCAAACTTCAGGTTTTGCCGTTATTCAGCAGTAAATCCTCTTGGCAAAAGAGATTTAGCCCCTGGGCTTATGGCATGTTGGCGAGCGCAATTAGGCTGGGACTTCAGGACTTTTGGGCTTAATTGATGGCGCGCCATTGGGGTGTATTTGTAGAATGCCCAAAAATTTAGCTTGACTTGATTATGAGGGCCGACAAAGGGATTTACCCAAAAAATATCGCCTGGTATAGTACATCAGCACAGCCCAATACCCCGTAGCATTCGTGCTGCTAATTTTGAAAATTTCTTCGGGAGCAAATCAAACGATGTCCACGATCGCAATCGTATATTTCTCGGCGAATGGTCATACTCATTTAATGGCTCAAGCAATTGCCGCAGGCGTGCAACAGGCCGGACACAAAGCCCAGCTACTGAGGATTGTGGGCGAGCAGATTACGGCCGGTCGCTGGGGTGACGCCGATATGATGGCAGGGCTGCAGGCGGCAGATGCAATCGTGTTCGGCTCTCCTACTTATATGGGCGGCGTGGCGGCTCAGTTCAAAGCCTTTATTGATGCGGCGAGTGAGGCTTGGTTTGTCCAACAGTGGAAGGACAAAATTGCTGCAGGATT
>JBCCJU010000215.1:0-8598 GCA_039027715.1 Cyanobacteria bacterium P01_C01_bin.120 | reverse complement strand
GGAACCACTCCGAACCATCTCGAACTCGGTCGTGAAACAGTCCTGCGGCGAAGATACTTTGGGGGTCGCCCCACGGGAAATTAGCTCGGTGCCAGGTCATTTCTCAAAAGTCCCTTCATTAAATCAATGAGGGGACTTTTGAGTACAATTTCTCCGAGTCTGTCGTCATATTTTTAAATAATGACTCATCGTCTTGCTTGTAATAGGATTGATGACGTCTATATTTAAGCTTTAGCCAATTAATGTTAACTCTTTCGTTACTATTTTGTTGCTTAGCTGGTGATTAAATTGTTCTTTGTCTATTGTCTTGCTTTGATGTAACTAATGACAATTAAATTGAAAATAAAGACAGCTTGTCAATGAGCCAAGCAGTTTGAGGGTAAATAAACCAAAGTGAAAACAACTAGAATCCTTCAACTATCATCATCCCCATCTCGAATTAATTATCCATATCTACTTAGGACTGCTAAATTGTTGACTGCCATTTGTCTATTCATGCTTGATACTTGAGGAGTTGGTTGGCTGTTTAACAACCGGTTAAATAATGTTTGCGTTGACAGATTGCACGATTTATACAGGATTTGAAATATTAACAGATTGTGCTCTCGCGATTGCAGATGGACATATTCAAGCTATCTGCACTACTGCCGACTTGCCGACTAACTGCAAGGAAATTAATTTACAGGATGCCATAGTCACACCAGGCTTTATTGATCTACAGCTAAATGGCTGTGGTGGAGTAATGTTTAACGATGTTATTTCGCCAGCAACGCTAGATATTATGCATCAGACCAATCTTCGTAGCGGTACTACCAGTTTTTTGCCAACTCTAATTACGACTGCGGACGAAGATATGCGGACGGCGATGTCAGTAGTGCAGTCGTATCGCCATGACCATCCTCACTCAGTTTTAGGACTGCATTTGGAAGGCCCTTATTTAAATCCTCAGCGCAAAGGCATTCATAATGGTAATTATGTGCGATTTCCAGATGAAGCTATGATTGAGGCGATCGCACAGGCTGGCCCGGAGATAGTGCGTCTGGTTACATTAGCTCCGGAGATAACTCCGACTGCGATGGTTGAAAAGCTCTCTCAAAGCGGCATCATGGTTTCGGCTGGCCATACCAATGCAACTTATGACCAAATGATCAGGGCAATTGACCACGGTGTGTCCATGGTGACGCATTTATTCAACGCGATGTCTCCGTGGCAGAGCCGGCAACCGGGCACTGTGGGAGCGGCATTAAACCAACCGGAAGTTTATGCGGGCATTATTGTAGACGGACACCATGTACATTTCGCTTCAGTAGCTTTAGCGCATAAGCTGCTGGGCGATCGTCTAATGTTAGTGACAGATGCGACTCCTCCTGCAGGTACCCAGATGACGTCGTTTATGATTGGTGGACAGCAGGTGTACTACCAGGACGGCAAATGCATTTCAGCAGAGGGCACATTAGGTGGTTCAGCACTGACAATGATTGAAGCGATCGTCAATTGCGTACACCAAGTCGGTATTCCTTTGGAAGAGGCGCTGCGCATGGCAAGCTTGTATCCGGCTCGTGCGATTCACGTTGACAGTGAATATGGACAATTAACTCCTAGTAGTGTGGCAAATATTGCAATTTTGACGGCTGAGCTAGCTGTCGCAGGCGTAGTTGACCAAGGAGAATTAAAGATTTTTACTCCATCTTCTCGGAATGATTTTCAGTCATTGGCAGCGGCTATATCTAGCTGAGGAACGTTACGCTGAATGGAGTTTATCTCTTACTTAATTGATCATGATGATTCAAACAAAATATCTTGTTACAGCAACGCTTCTTTGTTCTGCTGCTCTAATGGCTGGTACGGCTGTAAGGGCTGATGATACTTTGATAGAGCATGAAAATTCTGAGGCTACAACTGTAGTGCCTGAAGATTCAACATTAGAATCTTCAGAACAAGGATTAGAAGATGCAGAGCCAGTTGCTGAAGCGGAAATTTTGGAATGCCCGCCGGGACAGTTCCCCTCAGCCTTTGCCGATGTGTATCCTTTTCACTGGGCTTATCAGGCAATCAATAACCTCGCTTCGCCTAGGATGGAATGCTTCGATTTGCCAGAAGAATACCGCTAACACTAGCCATAGATTGATATGAAGCAATTGCAGAGGGCCAAAGCGATCGCTTTATTTCCATACAGATGTTTAAGCAATCATTTTGGAAATCCCGGCTTATCTGAGTATTAACTAAGCTCAGTTGGTTAGTGATTTCTATATCACTGACAATACGCTTTAGCAGGCATTAATCAGGTGGTAGTTGTAGCGGCCGAATTGGTTGAGAAGGATTTGATCGTCGCTGCTTAGACGGGGAAGGGCTTAAGAGATCTGCTGAATCTGGAACTGCGCTGAGCGACTGTACTGATGGCGGTTCATTGGCCGATAACGATGTTTTGGAAGACAGATTCTGCATTTTACGACATTCACAGCGATAGTAGTCACGCTCTGCTGCAACTGCCTGTAACCGCTGTCGCAATTGAGTTTCATCGTCTGCCTGGGCCATAAGCATGGCCTGAAGTTCTTGGATTCGAACTTGCTGTCGGCGATTTTCTGTTTGCAGAGCAGCCAAGTCAGGAACAGCGCTATTCATTGGCTCTGAGTCAATTGGCGATCGCTCTAACAACTCATCTTTAACTGCTGGACTTGACTGTGCTTCTCGACATCGCCCTGTTGGTGTCCGATCGAAGGTGGCTAGGTCAGCAATCATGGCCTGAATCGTTTTAATAATCTGACTAAGGTTGAAATGATGGTCACTCAAATCGCCGTTGAGATAATCGAGGTGCTGCTTAGACAGGCCAAGATATTTACTAAGATGCACAGCCATGGAACGCGTCACCATAAGCTCCGCTTCTAGGGCCAAGCGGTGTTCTTCCGAGCCGGGCTCAAATCTAGCTGCAGTCTGATGCTGCGTTAAATATTGCAAGTACCGCTGCAGTTCTGTGTGGCTTTGCTGGAATTGAATATTAAGCTGGTCAAAGCCTTGCTGCTGCTGATCAATTAGCTCATTGATTCGAAAACCTATGACTCCTAAAAGATGATTTTGAATTTCGGTGAACTGGCTCAACTGATGCTTCAGATGTGCGATCGCCTGCTGCTGCACATTGGCATATTTCTCAGTGCTAGCGAGTTGAGTTTCAACTTGATGTTTGTCTTTTAATTGAGCTGCCAGTTCATCCAATGATTCGAGCGCCTGATCGAGCGCTTGTTGAAGTAGACACACCCGCTGAACGAGCTTGAAATCGATAGAATGGCTCTGTTGCATAAGGCAATGTGTGACAAAAGCAGGAAATTTTGGGCGTGGCCTTTTACTTTATCAAGGGCAACACCAAAATGTTGTGCACAACACCACACTGTTTTATATTGCGTAGAAAATTTAATCAAGTTTCATCGCCTTTCATAACCGATTGATTTGCTCAGGACCCGTCAGCAATTAACGTCTCATGCCCAATGACATGAGACATATTGTGCCTGTTCTAAATTCAGTGCTAGAGGTTGAAACCTTTACCAATGGGGCATTGGAAAGCTCAATTAAATATTCAGAATTTTTCCTCTAAGGTCTTTAGGAGCGTCTAAGTTATGGCGAGCAAGAAGCGTAGGGAGAATGTCGTAAAGCTGTGCTCCTTCGATTACTCGGCCATGCTGAGGCGATCGCGGGTCATAAAAAACCATGAGGCCGAAAGGTGCATGGTTAGCGTCATCTGGTCCAGTGTCGTTGTCGACAGTATACAGTTCGTTAATGCCGACACTGCCTACGGAACGCCATGCCAAATCATCGAAGTAAACAATTAAGTCAGGGGCGCGACCTCGCACTTTCTGATAAATTTCTTGGGGGCGAAAGGCTTTGACATTTAGCGGCTGACCGGTGGGCGTGGTGAACTGTGAGAGCTTGGCTGATAATTCTTGCCGTAGCGGTTCGTAGTCGGTCATCGCTACTGTGCCCTCAGACTCACGGCCTTTTACGTTCAAGAAGATACGGGCATAGTAACCTCCCGCACCCCATACTCGAGTTTGGCTCCAGTCAACTTCAACTTTATCTAGGGGAATTGGCCTGGTTGGCGGTGTCTTAAGAGTTAAATAGCCCTGTTCAATTAGCCATTCATTGATACAAATACCTCCCATCAAAGGTTGTCCTCCATGATCAGACACGATAAGAACAGCAGTATCATCATCACAAATGGCCCGTAGTTGACCAATTCGCTGATCAACATGGATGTAGTAGTCGTGAATGGCATTAACGAATGGTGAGTCCGGCTGGTGATGAGGATGCCGGGGATCCATATATTGCCAAAAAGCATGATGGATGCGATCAACTCCCATATCAACCAGCATGAGAAAGTCGGGGCGATCCCGAAGGATGACTTTTTCCGCTAGAGTGAAGCGCTGATGGCAAAGTTTATACAAGTTTTTTAGAATGCGTGGCTTGTCATCCGAGCGAAAGTTAGGCACGTCCATCATAAAATCAGGCATCCAAGCCCGAATCTGGCTGCCAAATTCAGGCGGATAAGTGAAAGGCACTTCCGTACTTGGGGTGAGGAAACAAGAGACTAAGCTGCCATTGACCGCATAGGGTGGCGAGGTCCCCGGTATACCCAAAGCCGCTACTCGCCACCCGGCTTCTCCCAAGAAGTCCCATAAACGCGGAAATTTAACGGCGCGACCGTCGGAAATACCCATGCTGTGGTAATCGCGATCGCGACGATTCCGAAAGCCATAGATGCCCAGTTCACCGGGATCACGCCCAGTCATCATACAGCTCCAGGCCGGCACCGTAATGGCTGGAATACTGCTTTCCAGCCGACCATAACTTCCCTTTGCCATCAATTGACTAAGATTGGGTAGATCGTCTCGCCAACGCTCAAATACTAGCGACGGTTCCATGCAATCTAGACCGATGATCAATAGGCGAGGCGTAGGCATTTCTAGAACACTAACGAGGTTGAGCTTATTTTAAGAGGTTCAGCTAAAGACCTACGGCCAAGAGCCGCAAAAATTGAGGATTCCTGCAGAGCATTGATTTACGACTGTGGCGCTGCTCGTTCGATATTGACCTGTCAGACGGCGACGCCAGCGTTAGCGTTCTCAAGCCATCGGGGGATGTCCAGAAAAATATATCTGTAGGTTGACAGCTAGCGCGTTGACAAGGTTCGACTAGCGGTAATGAACCAATGTTTTGATTAATTTGCAGCTCTTGATTTGAGGGTGGAACCAGCGCTAGCCAGACTAACAAGGGCGATCGCCATGGCCATGCGCCCAGTTAGCTGTTCTCCGAGAAGCAACAGGCCCATACAGGACGCGACCGCCGGTTCAAGGCTCATCAGTACGCCAAATACCTTAACTGGCAACCGCCGCAGTGCTGCCATTTCCAGCGAGTAAGGCAAAGCTGAGGACAAAATCGCTACCAACAAGCCCATCAACAAGATGTAAGGATTAAACAGCTTTGTGCCTTCCGTTGCCAGGCCGAAAGGCACGATCGCGATTGCTCCTGCAGTCATGGCCAGGGCTACTCCATCGGCGCCGGGAAAGACCTTACTTACCTGCGCTGAAAATACGATGTAGGCGGCCCAACAGGATCCGGCAATCAGCGCCAGCAGCACTCCCAGGGGATGTAGCGCCAGTCCGCCGACTGGCGCTAGCAGCAGCACTCCCGCGGCGGCCATAGCCACCCATAGGCTATCGACTTTTTTCCGGGAATAGGCCAGCGCTACTCCCAACGGGCCGATAAATTCTAAAGTGACGGCGACGCCAATCGGAATGTAGGCGATCGCATGATATAGGCAAGCATTCATGACGCCCATCGAAAGTCCCAATAGCGCCAGGAGGCGATACGCTTGCCAAGAATAATTTTTCCAACGCGGTCGAAACAGCAGCAGCAGCACTAGCGCGCCTAGCCCCAACCGTAAGCTCACCATGCCAAACGGACTGATCTGATTAAACAGCCCCTTAGCAATCGCGGCTCCCGAGTGAATCGACGCCATTGAGAGAAATAGCAGCAAAATGGGCGATCGCTGGTTGTTTTGAGTCGTCAGTTGCGCCATTCGATTTAGCTTCCATGAATGCTGACTTTCGGTACAATAGCGCAACTCTATCCGTATCAGCTAACAGCGACAGACATGCCTGGTATAAGTAACTTTCATAGCTGCTTTTAAGTTGGAAACTGCCATTATTCGATGACCCATTCCAAGCCCGGCAAACTGCTATAGAGAGCGGCTTTCCAACTGTACTTCAAGCTGTTTGGTGCGAATATCCGTTAACTGGGCCAGGCAAGCATTAGTATTGCCACCGGCAAAGGTGCAGTGGGCATCACGATAGTCTAGCCAAGCGAGTTGGGCATCGGTTAAGTGTTCCTGCTCGGCTGAGATGAGATAGGTTTGCAGTTCCTGGTAAACCGCATTAAGTTCTCGATCAACCACTTCCAAACTAGCTGTAGTAGTAACAGTTTGCTCTAATACAGCGGTGCGATCGCTGGTCAGCTGGGTCATACAGCCGTTATAAATCATGGGCTCAATTGAGCCACCAGCATACTGAGATGCAACAAAATCGCAGTTAATATCGCGAAAGTCTAGCCAGGCTTGCTCGGCCACTATCAGTTGGTCAGCTTGATTAGCGCTGACGGATGTTTTGACCGCCCGATAAACGTTGTTGAGTTGGGTGTCGGCCCGTTCATATTCAGCAGCGGCACACGTGGTCATGGCCATCTGAGTTTTGGGATCAGCGCATTCTGCGGGTAAAGGGGGAATTGGTTCTGGTTCAAAAGCTGCAGTTTCCACTGCGCTTGCCGTCCCAGAAGGAGTCGCGGTGGTGGATGCGGAAGAATCAATGCTGCCGGATGCCTCGTCTGGTGAATCTGTCGCAGGCTCATCAATGGTCGGTTGCTCAGTTGTAGTTGCCGAATCAGGAGCTGGCTGCTCGGTTGTTTCCACCGCCGACTGACAGGCTGAAATTGCTCCAAAGCAGAGGGCTAGCGCTAGTCCATGCCCAAATTTTTGTCCTATCCCAGTCATGGTTTTTGCCCCTTGTCACGCAACGTTATTCAGCATAGCTCGCCTCTTTTGCTGAGGTATGCTAGCTAGTTAGATTTTGTGATCGCCACCCTGAAACCATGGATGAACATGCGCTGGTGAAGACATTTACGGAGACTGCTAGAAATGAGTCGATAGGCAAATTGTTGCGACTCATATCCTGGAAGATGATTGAGTACTCTGAAAACTGAGTTTTTAAAAAGTTCAGTGAGTTCGCCATAATCTCCAACGCAGATTTACAGCGCTGGGATAAGCCAAAACCGAAATAGATTGCGTATTAAGGGAAGCTCAGGAGCATTATGACGTGTCGCTATGGCCGTGAGTAACTTCCTCAGCAAAGAGCAACAGCAAGGTTTACAAAAAGCGTTTTACAATCATTTTCTTATCCTTTAACACCGCTGCCGGACTCTGTGGGCACGATGTAGCGCTGCATGATCACAAAGAAAATCAGCACCGGCAGGATGGAGATGACGGAACCGGCAGCGATTAGTCGCCAGTCGAGAGAGAAGCTGCCTGCGAGTTTGGCAACGCCCAACGGCAGCGTGTAATATTCGGGGCGGTCGAGCAGAATTAGCGGCCACAGAAAATCGCTCCAGGCCCCAATAAAAACGAAAATGGCCAGGGTGACAAGGGCTGGACGAGTGGAAGCAATCATCACGTTCCACCAGATGCCCAGTTCAGAGCAGCCGTCAATGCGAGCAGCTTCTTCCAATTCTTTGGGCACCCCAAGGAACGCCTGCCGCATTAAAAAGATCCCAAAGGCCGAGGCAATAAAGGGAAAAATCAGTCCTAGATAACTGTTTCGCAATCCCAACTGCACCGCCAGTACATAGAGCGGAATCATGACAATTTGGAAGGGAATCAAAATAGTGGCGACGATTACCGCAAACAGCGTCTGGCGTCCGGCAAACCGCAGCCGCGCCAAGGGATAGGCGGCCAAGGAACAAAACAGGAGATTGAGGCTCACCGTCAGCACCGCCACAATAATGCTGTTGACAAAATATTGGCCAAAGGGATTTTGCTGCCAAACTGTGATGAAGTTAGTCAACGTCGGGCTAGCAGGAATCAGCTGAGGGGGAAACGCAAAGATATTTTCGTCAGCAGACTTGAAGGCAGTGCTGATGAGCCAGAAGAGGGGAAGGAGCATTGCGATCGCGATCGCACTCAACGTCCCATACGTCATCGTCAGCCGCAGCCTCGCCGACCGGGCAAATCGATGAAACCATGCTTTTTTCGAAGACACCGTCATCGCTGCAAAATTTTATTGGTAGATATAGAGGTACGTGACATATCGCGTTTGTACCATATGAGATGTGAAATGCGCGAGATGTGGCAGTAGAAAAGCAGCTATGGATTGCGTTGGTACCAGAAGGCGGAAATTTGATGGCGACAGTTGCGGGAGGCCTATCGTTTAGAATCGGCGACAGCACCTACTGCGCCGGCTACTGATGAACGATCGCACTGCTCTGCTGCGTCCAACGCAATCTGACGATCTCTCGTTTGTTTTAGAAGCGGAAGCCATGGCCCATGCGGCTGGGTATGTTCGG
>JBCCJU010000214.1:0-8632 GCA_039027715.1 Cyanobacteria bacterium P01_C01_bin.120 | reverse complement strand
CAGCACCAGCAGTCGCCAGCATTTGACCATCAGCGCTAAAATCCACGCCAAAGACCGCGTTGGTATGCCCTTCCAAGGTTCTGACTAAGGTGCCATCCCAACGCCACAGCTTGGCGGTTGAATCACTACTGGAAGAGGCAAAAAACTGACCATCAGGACTCACTGAGAGGCCAAAAACAGCAGCATCGTGCCCCTTAATCTCCTGGAGCAGCGTGCCATCAGCCTGAAAAACCTGGAGCATACCGCTGCCACTGGAGGCAACTAATTGCTGACCATCGGGACTAAACTCGACCCTGAGCCCTAAGTCCTTATTGCCCTGAAGCGTGTGAATGAGTTCGCCATCTATGGTCCATACAAGAATGCGCCCATCTTCAGCGATGGCAGCGAGCTGCTGACTGTCGGGACTAAAGCTCACCCCCCAGGCTTGTAACTCCCCGAGGCCTTGCAGGTCTTGCAAAAGCTCCCCGGTTGCACTCCAGAGCTGAACCGTACCGTTAGCACCCGCTGCTGCAATCAGTTGACCATTGGGGCTGTAATCAAACCCGAATAGCGTGTCTTGCCCAGCATCCAGGGTGGCTACGATTTTGCGATCGCGATCCCAAACATGAACGATAGGGCTGTCGCCAGAAATGAGACGTTCACCATCGGGGCTAATGGCAATATCCCAGACATCATCATTCAAAAAGATAGTTTGCAGCAGAGGGGACTCCCATTGCCGCAGTTGAGCGGTGTTGCTGCTGTCTATCGTCACCAGTGTTTGAGCATCACTGTCGGGAAAGCTGATGCCCCGCATATCGCCCGCCGTTTGGAGCACACGCCAGGGAGAGCCGTCTATCCCCCGCATCCAAATCGTGCGGTCTAGCCCAGCGGAGGCGATCGCCTCACCATCGGGGCTAAAGTCAACCCCGCCGACGCGTTTCGTATGGCCCGCCAACGTTGTCGTCAGTGTGCCATCCGGCTGCCAAAGCTGCACCATCCGGTCATCCCCACCGATGGCAACCGTGTCGCCAGTGGGGTTGACCGCGCCACTCCAGAGGCTACCGCCGCTAGCAGCAGCGGGTAAAGTACTCAAAAGCTGACCGTCAAGGGTCCAAACTTTAGCAATGTTATCCAGGCCCGTTGAGAGAATCAGTTGCTTGGCTGCATTCACCGCCACGCGCAAAACACCACTTTGATGCCCAGCCAAGGTATTGAGCAAGGTGCCGTCCAGATCCCACACTTTAACGGTTTGATCAGCTCCTCCTGACAGTAAAACCTCGGTTCCATCACTCTGGACACTAAAGATGACATCCCAAGCCGGGCCTGTGTGAGCCTGAATCGTTCGAACTAATGATTTGTCATTGATGTTCCAAAGTTTCAAGCTGCCATCCAAATTAGCGGTTGCCATTAGAGGCCGCTGAGGATGAAACGCGGCACCATAGCTGTCACCGGCATCTTCAAACGTATGTAATAGCTGACCATTCCGCGCCCAGAGCTTGGCGGTGGCATCGCGACTCGTTGTGACAATCAAGTTTCCGTCTGGGCTATGGGCAAACGCTAGAATCGACGTCGCATGTTTTGATAGCCGATTCCGTTCATTCATCCAGTAGACAATCTGATGCAGTGCGCGAACGGCATCGACTTCTAACTCCGGATGAGGCTCATCCAGCGCTTGGAGTTTGCGCTTGGCCTTAATGGCATCCACGAGGGCATCGAGTTCGTGGTGGGCGGCAAACTGCCCCTCTGCCGATGAAATGAGTGCCTGAACCTCATTCAAACGAGCGGTATGCTCACTGGCGATCGCCCGCCGATATTGCACAAATGCGGCAGCGCCCAGTAATGAAACGATCGCTAAGGCCCCTGAGGTGATGCCTAAGAGGATCCGCTGTAAACGGCTAGTCCGCTTAGCGGCGGTTGCCTTTTCGAGGTCAAGCGACTTCTGAATTTCAGCTTGCTCCTGTTCTTGCCCCAAAGCCAAAAAACGATAGTCTAAATCGCTGAGACTTTTGCCCCTGGTCCAGGTTTGAGCATCCCGTAGGGCCTGCCCCCGCAGCAGTCGGGATTGGTCGGTCTGCTGGGAAGCGACCCAAGCGTCAAAGGCTTCTGAGTAAGGGCGTAGAGCCGTTAACTGCCGCTGTACCCACTCCAGATTAAAAACGGCTTCATAAATTCGATTTTTGGCACAGAGATTTCCCTGGTGCTGCACCATTAGTCCGCTCAGCAGCAGATCAATTTGGTCTCGGCTATCGTCGGTCGGTATCGCTTCACCTTCTAACCAGCGCTGATAAATGCCCAGCAAGCGTCCCGTGCGGCGATCGTCATAGAGGAGGCGATCGCGAATCGTGCGCAAATGCTCCGGCTCATCTTGAGATTCCCAGTGGTCAATGATGTGCGATCGCACTACGCTATCCACCCAAAATTTCTCCATTCCGGGGGGGACTTTCAGCGGCTCATCCACGGCCATTTGGCTAGAGCTGACCAATAATTGACAGACCTTCTGAGTCAAAAATGGCTGTCCCCCGGTCCAATTCAAAACCTCTTGCAAAATTGCTTGAGTACTGGAGGTCTGAATCTGCAATCCCTGAGCCAGGGGAGACGCTTCTTCCAGCGTGAAGCCGTTCAACACAATGGCGCGACCAATATTGAACGGCGTGCGCTGCTTATCGGCAATCAAATCGGCGGGAGCGGCCACCCCAAAAATGGCAAACGTCAATCGCTTATAGTCTGGCTCGATGGCGCGACGGTTATAGCAAAAGCGAATCAGCGCAAAAAAGTCATCGACGGAGAAGGGCAGATTCAGCAAGCTGTCCACTTCATCCACAAAGATGAACAGTCGCTGCTCGGGGCATTGAGCCAACAGCATTTCAATAAACTGACTCAGGATTTGGGTTAACGAGAGATGACTGTGCTCATCCCACCAGGTGCGAATGTCGCGGGTTTTCAGATTGAACTGCATCGCCAGGGTGCCCATCATGCCCCGGTACCATTGCTCGGGGGTAATGTGGTCGCTGCCGATATTCGTCACATCCACCACAGCACAGCGATACCCCTCTGCCTGTAAGCGATGCCAACTGCGCACCATCAGCGACGACTTGCCCATCTGACGCGAATTGAAGACGTAGCAAAACTCGCCCGCTAACAACGCAGTGTAGAGGTCTTTATCCGCTTGGCGTTCGATGTAGGTAGGGGCATCATAATCGAGACTGCCGCCGATTTGGTAGTAGTTGGTCATCGGGTGGCCAGAACCAAAAGAAACTGCCTTACACTACGGTTTATTACAGCACGGGAACTAGCAAAATATTTTTATGAAAACCTATGCAGAAGCCGTTATCAAGAGAGGGCAGCTTATATTGTCGGCACCGATAGTAGAGTACATCGTCCTCCATCGTGCCGCTTGACAGGCTTGAGCAAGAACTGAGCACAGAATTGTTTTGTTCATTTCAAACCAAAACTGAGATGGCGCCAATTGACTGCTAACTAGGGCCAGGCCCAGACTCCGACGAATAGGCTATCCACTCATCTAGCTGCTGAGTTCTGCAGATGGGCGATCGCTGCATAACCAAACCGTAAATGCCGATCCAAGGCAAATTATCGATTCAAATGCCTGGCTCTACCTGCAGTTTGCAAACCTCAAGCTTCTTTAAAGGCGATAGCGGGGATCATCCCAGCCCCAGGTTTCCTGGCTTTTGGGCTCAGCAGTTTTAGGTTCTTGAGGCGGTTCTTGAGGCTTTTTGGCCTCTTGTTTTGAAGTCTCAGGACGGCGGCGGCGATGCGTCCAGGCCGCTTGCTCAAGGCGATTAGTCGGCTGCCAGGGCTGTGTTGGAGTTTTTACTGAAGACTCTGACCCTTGATTCGGCAGCTCACTAAGTTTCTCCAAAGCCCCATCCCAGTTGAGATCAGGCATCTGAAAGAGCGTCCGCAAAGCTTGCAAAACTGCTTCTGATTCTCCATCTGCCAGGTTAAGCGGCTGGGAAAGTCGTAGTGGATCAACTTGTACTGCAGCGATCGCTTGTCTTACGGTGTCCGTAATCTGATGCTCCATGTTTTGGCTGGCCGTTTTCTGCTGATACTGCCAACCTTTCTGACTAGAGGCATACAGCGTCGGCAATCGGTTCAGAGCATAGGTCACGACTTCCTCTAATTTGAGATAGCGACGAACTCGCGCCGGAACGCGCTGCAGTTGATTTTCAACTTCTTGAGTCACTAAGCTTTCCATGACGTTGATGTACGCCCGTCGGGTGTGAGGTAACTTTAATTCCTTCATGCTCAGATTCCAACAAAAACAATGGGTGAAGATTCAGGTCAATTTTTGGGGGCAGCATATCAAAGGAAAAACTCTCGACTTGGGGCATATGCAAAGAGTTTATCTAGTAAGGGTGAATTGAATCGCCTTATTAGTATATTCACCTAACTTACCTCTAAGCCGCTCTGTAATGTGTGCAAAACAACATTAGATTTACAGATCTTTGACGATTTTTTCTGCTTTATCAAATTCAGCCCCTGGGCTAGCGTTCCCTAAATACCGTTGGCAGCTCTTTAGTAAAGGTCTGAGCAACTCCTGGTTTTCACTGATTTAAGTCCTTGGCCTACCGCGATCGCTGCCTAAACACAGCCACGATACCAATTTCGTGAATGAGGAACAGCTCCATAAGCTGTGAAGCTGACGGTGGCAAGGTCGTCTCTTAAATGTCTTTTCACTGTATGGTGAGAGCGTAAAATTGCGTCTTATCGGTAGTGAGTATGTCTCGCTCAAATGCTCTACGTTACTACATCATCACTCGGCTGCTGCTGGCGCCGCTAATGATTTGGACGATTACAACAGTAGTGTTTTTGTTGCTGCGGGCCACGCCTGGAGATCCCGTTGATGCTTTGCTAGGGCCACGGGCTCCTGATGCGGCGAAGGATACTCTGAGGCTGCAGCTAGGGTTAGATGCACCGCTGTGGATACAATACCTCCGCTATTTCAAAGATTTACTGGCTTTGAATCTAGGGACTTCGATCGCTAGCCAGGGACAAACTGTTTGGGAAATCATTGGCGATCATTTTCCAGCGACGGTGGAATTAGCCCTCTGCGGCATGTTGGTGGCGGCAGGAGTCGGTTTAACCGTTGGCGCGATCGCGGCGTCTCGCCCTAATTCTCCGCTGGATGCTGGGGGGCGACTGTTTGGCATTGTGACCTATGCAGTGCCGATGTACTGGTTCGGCATGCTGCTGCAGCTTTTGTTTGCGGTGCAGTTGCGCTGGTTTCCCATTGGTACCCGGTTTCCCTTGGGAGAGACGCCGCCGGCTGGCCCCACGGGCCTGTATCTGCTCGACAGTGTGTTGACCGGGCGCGTTGACCTCTTTTTGACAACGCTGCATTATCTGGCTTTGCCAAGTTTGACGCTAGGAATTTTAATCAGCGGCGTTTTCGAGCGTATTGTGCGAGTTAATCTCAAGCAAACTTTACGGGCGGATTATGTTGAAGCAGCTAGGGCTAGAGGCATTCCAGAAGTGCAAATTGTTATGGCCCATGCGTTGAAAAACGCCCTAATTCCAGTCGTCACGGTGCTAGGACTCACGTTTGCGACGCTCCTGGGGGGCGCAGTGCTGACAGAAGTGACTTTTTCCTGGCCGGGGCTGGCCAACCGGCTTTACGAAGCAATTTCACAACGAGATTATCCAGTGGTGCAAGGATTGATGGTGTTTTTTGCCATGATTGTGGCTCTGGTGAGCATTGCAATTGATATCCTTAATGCCTACGTCGATCCGCGGATTCGCTATTGACGAAGCCGCACAGCACTTCAAAAATACATTTGCTGACCTAAAATCGGGCCTGATTAGGTCACTATGGGCGTGTAGAGAATCGTGTGTTCCTTGGCCGATTACTGAGCCAGTTCATAAAATAACGGTAGCGTTTTGCGTGGTGTCCCTATGTCAGGCCGTATTCCGCCTCCTATCAGTGCCGATAATCGACGCTCAGCGTCAGTGCAGCAGCGGCTATTTCGTCAGCCGCGAATGTGGCAGCAGTTCAATACCTATCGTCCGCTGGTTGTACTCGCTAGTATCTGGGTGGGTCTGTTGGCGATCGCACTATTTGCTTACGGCCAGTTGGTGCACACTGCCTCTGACACTGAAGCCGCGAATTCAGTTGCAAACAGCCATCCCCGCGAGCAGCGTTTAGAGGGAGATGAAGGAGACGGCGCTCCTGGCGTGAATGATGCTGACCCCAATCAAGTTCCCCCATCGACAGATGCAGAAACGTTGATTGAGCAGCCGATTAATGGCCTGTCGATGTGGACTTTATTAGCTTTGGTTGGCAGTTGCGCCGGCGGCAGTTGGCTCTTGTCAATGCTGCTCAAGCGGCCCCGCAAGCCTAAGGCGCGATCGCCCCGCCGGTCTTTGCCGCACAAAAAATATCGGTTGGCGTCTCAAGTAAAACCGGCTCAGCCAGCAACTACACCAGCGGCTGATAAAAATTCGGCGGCTCAGGCGAACTCATCCGTCAGAAACGTACCTCGACTAGCGACCTATGACCCTCAACAGCCTTTGGTTGCCGACCCCGCGATCGCGGCTGAAAATGCCGCTCGACCAGCTCAAACAGTGCCCTCTCAAACATCCGTTAGCGTCGTTTCAGAGCAAGTTCAGCATCGTCTCGATTGGCCGCAAGACAGCTTAGTGAATACAGCTGATGTGCGCCAGCGGCGATCGCTGTCGTCTTACCTGTGAATGTGGGAGTTCACTATCCAAAAGCTATAAAAGCCGATTTCCGTCAATCCTGTCGTTGGCGACCTATGGTACGAAGGAACGATCTTGCTCCAGCCGGCAAACTCTCAAGAGCCTTTCTGATTTGCTGACCGAAACCGCCCGGCGACAAAATCGCGCTGCTGGCGATGTTTAGTACTACGACCACTGACGCGCTTGCGCCACATGCGAAAGCTGCTAGGCTTCATTTCCCGGCGCATAAGAGTAATCACGTCTTTTTCCTGCAGGCCAAACTGTAGCTCAATGGCATCGAACGGCGTGCGGTCTTCCCAAGCCATTTCAATAATGCGATTGCGATCGTCACTGCTAAGTTCTGGAAGTTGTTTACTCATCTCAATCAAGCGCTCTGCCGTCACCCACCTGGGCATCTCGGACGCTCAGGCGTTATTTTTTAGCTTGACAGAAAAAACCTGAAACAGCACCTTTAAGCAGATTTTCGCTTTCCCCAAGACTCTCTCGTACGGGCTTGGCACTGCCAAGCCCCAACCGCCAATCTGCTCTAAACTGCGGCCAGCTGAAACCGCGCCAGCTTAAATAAGCTTGTGTCGTGGGGCGTTTGCCCGTCCACCGCCAAGTCAGCCAGCATTTTGCCCATCAGCGTGGTGAATTTGAAGCCGTGCCCCGAGAAGCCCGCCCCGATCGCAATATGTGGATAATCAGGATGCTGATCGACTACGAAGTCCTTGTCGGGGGTCAGGGTGTAAAGGCAGCGGCGGGTGGAAATCAGCGGCCCCGCAGCGTCCGGAATGTATTGGCTGGCCCAATTACGAATGCGTTCTGTCCAGTCTTGGCTGGGAGTGTAGTCGATTTCGCTGGGGGTCTCAACTGTGTCCCAACCGTAGAAGGTGGTGATCTTGAGACCCAGGCTGGGGTCTTCGTGGGGAATGCCGTAGGGCATCTCGCCGTAGTCGCCGTTCATATGAGCAAAGAATACGGGAAACTTACTGGGTTCAAAGCTAGCGGGGTTTTTGGGCTGATAGAAGCCTAACTGGCAGGGCATGATCTTGAGCGGCAGGTCGATGCCCTGTTCGGCCAGCAATCCTTTGGCCCAACTGCCGACGGTAATGACGAGGCGATCGCACCCATACATTTCCTGCTCAGTCTGCACTTCCACCCCATTTTCCGAGGGGATGATTTTTAGCACGGGCGACTGGTCGATGACCGTAGCGCCCCGCTCTTGCGCGAGGCGAGTGTGGGCTAGCACACAGCGCGAGGTTTTCAGCAGGCCAGAGTCCGCGTGAAACAGGCCCTCCATGCCGTCTTCCAGCGCAAATTGGGGATAGCGCTGGGCAATTTCCGCTTGGGTGAGGCGCTCATAATTCAAAGCAGTGGCGTCTAAGCTGGCCTGCATCCGCTGAAAGGTGTCGGTTTCGGGAAAGCCAAAGTCGAGGCCGCCAGTTTTGACGTATAGTTGCTCACCGGCTTCGTCTTGCAAGGCAAACCACAGCGGGTAGGCATCGCGCATCAGATCGACATAGATGGGATTGTCGTAGGTGTAGCGGATTACGCGAGAATGGCCATAAGAGCTGCCATTTTGGTGATTGAGCTCAAACTGCTCTAATAGCAGGACTTTTTGGCCAGCTTTTGCCAAATAATAAGCGGCAGCGCTGCCCACGCCGCCAGCACCAATCACGATCGCGTCAAACTGCTGTGCCATCTTAAACCACACTCCTAGAGGAAAATTGTCGCGATAGAGTCCGCTAAGGGGGCTGATTAACAAAGACAGATTGGCTAAAAACTCTGCTGAATCGGCATGCTCAGAGGCATAGTAGTCATGGTATGAGAACTGAGGCGCTGTGAGGGTAATCGACAACGCCTCAGCCAAGCATAATCGCCGTTAGCTGACGGCAGCTTTAGTTAGCGATCGCGCTTTCTGCAGCCTCAGCTTTTTGCAACTCCTGCTTCACAT
>JBCCJU010000213.1:0-8716 GCA_039027715.1 Cyanobacteria bacterium P01_C01_bin.120 | reverse complement strand
CGTTGATCAACTCTCCTTGGGCGGTGCGCTCCATCATAAGGTCAGGCTGGTCTAGACAAAGCTGTTCAAACTCCGCCTGAGTTATGTATCGGGTTGAGGCTTGCACCATCACGTCACCTGCAGTGCTGAAATCTCTAGACATTAGATGCCCTTATTTTAGACGGGCGATCGCCATACCCACCCCACAATCGAGTCAAGCATGACTAATCGGACGCTGAGACCGCCAGCTATTTGCGGATACAGCATCAAAATATGAGATGGCGGTGACACGAGGGATCTTCAGGCTGGTCGACGCGCGAGGCCGAGTCAGCCGCATAGTGGATTGAGTGAGATTTTCGGTTGATGAAAATGAGGCAGCTTATCGTGAGATGAGGTCTGCTTTTTTGATCGACTGATTCTCGATATCTTAGGACTTACACAGTTGAGTTCTATTTATTGCTCCTTCGCCCCCCCAAGAGACCATCATGGATAAGCCCGTTATTTTGACTGTTGATGATGACCCCGCCGTTTTGCAGGCGATCGCTCGTGATCTGCGCAAGCAATATAGCGATCGCTGCCGCATTATGCGAGCTGATTCTGGTGCCAGTGCCTTAGAAGCTGTCCAGCAGTTGAAACTGCGAGGCACCACCATTGCCATATTCCTGGTGGATCAGCGCATGCCAGGGATGAGCGGCGTCGAGTTTTTACAGCAGGCCAGTGAGCTGTTTCCCTTGGCAAAACGCGCTTTGCTCACGGCCTATGCCGACACCGATGCCGCCATTGGGGCTATCAATCAGGCCCAGCTCGACTATTACTTGCTGAAGCCGTGGGACCCGCCCGAAGAAAAGCTGTATCCAGTGCTCGATGATTTGCTGCAGGACTGGCAGGCCACCTTCAAACCCGAGTTTCAGGGGGTAAAAGTGATTAGCGATCGCTGGTCGCCCGAATCCCATTCCCTGCGAGACTTTTTGGCCCGCAATCAGGTACCCTATCGTTGGCTCGACATCGAGAACAGTTCGGAAGCGCAGCAGCTCATCACCTGCGCCGAGGCCGCCGAGGCCCATTGCTTACCTTTGGTGCTTTTGCCGACCGGTGAAAAGCTCGTACAGCCTCAGCCCGCAGAACTGGCGCAGCAGATTGGCATGCAAACCGAGGCCACTAATCCTTTCTATGACTTGGTGATTGTCGGCGGGGGGCCAGCGGGATTAGCCGCCGCCGTCTATGGCGCTTCTGAAGGATTGCGCACGGTGATGGTCGAGCAGGAAGCCCCTGGTGGACAAGCGGGCACTAGCTCACGCATCGAAAACTATTTGGGATTTCCGGCTGGCCTCAGCGGCAGTGACTTGGCGCGTCGCGCCGTCACTCAAGCCAAGCGTTTTGGAGTAGAACTCCTAGCGCCCCAGGAAGTTGTGGGCCTGCGTCTGGAAGATAATTACCGCATCGTCACCTTGTCAGACGGTAGCGAAATCAGCTGTCACGCGGTCATTTTGGCGATAGGAGTGGCCTGGCGGCGACTGACCGTGCCGGGGATTGAGCAGTTCACCGGCGCAGGAGTGTATTACGGCGCGGCCCAGACCGAAGCCGCCGCTTGCCAAGATGAGGATGTTTATGTGGTCGGCGGAGCTAACTCGGCAGGGCAAGCCGCCATGTATTTCTCGAAATATGCCCGTCGAGTATACATACTGGTGCGCGGCGAGTCTTTGACTAAAAGCATGTCGCAATATCTGATCGACCAGATTGACGGTACCGACAATATTGAAGTGATGCCCTTTCATAGCGTGGTGGAAGCCCGGGGTGGCGATCGCCTCGAACAAATTTTGGTCAAAGACTCTCAAACCGATACGGTTAAAACCTTTGCCACCAACTCGCTGTTTATCTTTATTGGCGCCGTTCCCAGCACAGAATGGCTCGACGGCATCATTGAACGCGATGAGCGCGGCTTTATTTTCACCGGTCCCGATATTTCATCCCATAGCTCCTGGCCCCTGGAGCGCGATCGCTTTTTATTGGAAACCAATGTTCCCGGCGTCTTTGCCGTCGGAGATGTCCGCAGCGGCTCCATCAAGCGCGTGGCCTCTGGCGTCGGTGAAGGCTCCATTTGCGTCCAATTTGTCCATCGCCACCTCGCCCAGGTGTAAGTAGAGCGGGATATGTGGAATGATAACTACCAAGTTCATTCCCTATCCCCTGTTCCCTGCCCCCTTACTCCCTGCCCCCCACCCCTCCACTCCCTCACACCCACCACCCTCGCACTCTTTCACTAATTTCTGGGAACCCTGGAACGGCTATGTCACAATGAAGAGCGTTACTCAGTAAGGAGCGAGTGCGTGCTGGAAGCACAGGTACATGAACAGTTGCGGGCATTTCTGCGACATCATGGCAGCATCGACTGGCCACATCACTTGACGATGGCCCGGTTGGCGGCTCGCGCCTTGCGATTGGGTCGGAGTTCCTTGCTGCAGGTAGGTGCCGCCGCTCTCTACCAGGGACATTATCGGCTGAGCTATCTGACGTCGCTGCTGCTGTGGCCAGGACCCGCAATTTTGATCCTGCCTGATGCCATCCGTCAGTCAGTGCTGCTTGGGGATATTCCGCGTTTGCAAGAATGGATGCCCAGCCAAAAACCCGTGCAGTGGGGGAATGAATGGCCCCATCAACAGTTTCAGGGTTTATTTTTGACCAGCCCCGAAGTCTGGCTCCGTGATCGCCTACAGGGTCGCGATCGCTTCCCCGCTGGCGTGCCGGTATTCATTGACGGCGCTGACGATTTGGAGCACTGGATTCGCGACGTGTTGACGGTGACGCTGGACGGCGACGCTTGGCAAACTCTGATGCAGGCCTTTCCCCGCCAGCAGAACGCCATCCGCGACCTGCGAGTCAGTCTCACCCACCAGGTGTTTCAGCACCCAGCCAATCCCTATCACTGCCACTTGATTGATGAGCCCGAACGGAGAATCTTGGTGGCATTGCGACAAACCTTACTAGGCGAAGCTGCCCTGCAGCCCAGCATGCCGCGTCAGTGGGCGCAATTTTGGCCACAGTTTGAGAGAGCAGAATCGCTGAGTTGGGCTCGCCTTGATCGAGACGCTGGACGCTGGACGCTGAACTGTGCGCCCATTAATGTGGCATCGTTTATGGCTACCCAGTGGGAGCAGCAGCCCCTGGTGCTCATGGGGGGCGCCCTCGACACCACGACCGCAGCGGCAGAATTTCGTCAGCGGCTCGGTCTGGGAGATATGACCTGCCTCAAATTTAATCCCGATCGCCACACCGAAGAAATTCAGCTCTACCTACCCGATCGCATTCCTTTGCCGAATACCGCCGAGTTTCAGCCTGTATTGCAGGAAGAACTGGCCTATTTGGTCGTAGCTGGGACCAGTCGCGGTAGTTTTACGGTCGTGCTGGTGGATGACACGCCGCTGAAACAGCAGGTGGCCGCCGCTCTGGCCTCGCAATTTGGCTCTCGCGTGCAGGTTGAGACGGCACGGCTGCCTGAAAATGGCGTTCTGGTGACTGGCTGGCGATTTTGGCAAACGCACCAAACGCAACTGCCGCGTCCTGGCTTGCTGGTGCTGGCCACCCTGCCGCTGCCATCCTTGGAAAACCCTTTGGTAGCAGGTCGAGTTGCCTACTATAAACAACTGCGCCAGGACTGGTTTCGCCTTTACCTGCTGCCCACGGCCCTGATGGAACTACAGCGGGCGATCGCTCCCGTTCGCGCCAACCAGGGCACTGTCGCAATTCTCGATAGTCGAGTCAACCATCGCAGCTATGGTCGGCAAATTCTCCAGGCGCTAGACCCCGCCATCCCTTTTCATCGCCGACAAGACCTTTGGCTAGCCGAACCAGCAGCGCTGCCACCTCGACAGCAGCGCTTTTAGAACGCGGTATGATGCTGTAAATACGATAGTGACTATTGGTTGCGATCTCGATTGAAGTAGACCTTACGCTAATTAAAACCGCGTATTGTCTTGGCCCCAAACTGAAAGGCAAGCAGACACAGTTTCAGAATTGACTGAGCCGTGAGCGCCTGCATGGGTCTTATTGTCTGTCCCCTTCACAGGTTTGTTATGGGAGAAGCTAAGCGCCGCAAGGAAAAACTGGGAGATGATTACGGCAAAGCGGAAAAGGTTTTGCCCTGGACGCCCATCACCAAAGAGCAAAGCCAAAAGTTCGTCCGCTGGACGACACAGGGAGCCTGGATTGGCATTTTCACGATGATTGCGCTGTGGGTCACAGTTCGATTCATCGGCCCTGGTTTTGGCTGGTGGGATGTCGACAGCTAGGGCTTAAGGACGGGAGTCTCCAGGGCTCTTAGGGATGTGCAAATTAAAATATCGGTGTTGCTTAATCAAGGGATGGATTTTGTCTGGTGCAGACGTGAGCGAGACGCTCACACTTCCTCTGGACAAATGATCTTGAACAGTGCGAGCAGCTTGCTCACGATTAAATTCCTCTATCAGCAACGCCAAAATATCATCACACTCTTTTACCGTGCTACCCAACCACCCTGCGACTAATCCCGCGAAGCTTTTACCTGACGCTGGCTGGTCTAGGGCCGCTGACGCTATGGCTGCCGGCGCCGCCGCCGACCGCCCAATAGGAGCAACAAGCCGGCTGTGACTATCAGCCCGCCGGCAACGCCGAAGCTCAGCACTACGCCAAAAGGTAGAGCTACCGACTGCAGCCCCAGAAATTTGATCGTCACTGGGGTAGCGTTTTGGACTGAAAGAATGGCGATCGCCACAATCCATCCAGCAGGAATTATTGTTAACAAAAGTTTTGGCATGGACCATTCTTGCTCAATACCGCTATTTTGCCATTGCGATCGCCACCACACGATTATTTGCCAGCTAGGGCAGCCATTGGGTAAAGTATTAGACTGGGCGTTCGAAGGAAAATTATGGCTAAACGAGTTCAAGTCGTTTTACAAGAAGATATTCGGAAATTGGGCATTGCGGGTGACCTGGTTGAGGTTGCCCCAGGCTATGCTCGCAACTATCTGTTTCCCCAGGGATTGGCAGTGCGCACCACTCCTGGCGTGCTGAAGCAGGTCGAGCGGCGGCGCGAAGAGATCCGTCAGCGCTTGGAGCAAATCAAGCAGGATGCTGAATCCATGAAAACGGCCATGGAAACCATCGGCATGTTCGTGATCAAAAAGCCGGTGGGCGAAGACGACGCAATTTTTGGCACCGTCACTTCTGCCGATGTCGCTGAGGCGATTCAAACCGCGACCCAGCGCGAGGTTGACCGCCGCGATATCTCCGTTCCCGATATTAATAAGCTGGGCGAATATCGAGTGACCATTAAGCTGCACGCTGACGTCACTTCCACCATCAATATCCGGGTTGTTCCGGACTAAATCTACGTCAATGCCCGCTCTTGCAAACCGGCTAGGCCCGATGACCTAGCCGGTTTTGTAGTCTAAATAGAGCGATCGCGTAAGTGTTCTAAAAGCAATTAGAGAATGCGCTCTTTGACAGTCGCCGGTTGCGCTAGCTCAGTGAAATATTGCCGTCGATACTTCAGCCTAAAGACCTGAAGATCTGCCAGAGCGTCTAGAGCTTTTTGTGGGTGTGGGCATGCTGACGCACGTTGTCTTCAGTTTTCACCACATTTTTGAAGTTGAGCACGCGCTTTTTCTCAGTCGAGTAGTTGAGATTGGTCTGCTGGGTGCCCATGGGGATCAAGGTTTGGGCACTGGGTCGCCCCTGATATGTGCGCGCCGCAGCGATTGCGCGATCGCTAAAGTTTTCGCACAGGAGCACATCGGGAATGCCGATTTGGCGAATGACCGTGTCGCCATCGAGCAGCTCACCCACGGTCGTCGCCATCACCGTTTCGTAAGATGTGGGGATACCCTGCAAGAGCGATTCCAGATAAGCCGAGGGCACCGGCTCCAACACTTTGAGGGTTGCCATTTCGCCGTCCTGCCGCCGGAAGCATGTGGCGATGCCCACCACGACATAATCGCCGGCAGACAGTTCGGGGGCGTTTTCGAGCATTGAGGTGTGAGTCATAAACAAACAGTGGCAATAGTGAGTAACCGCTTTGTTTCGGTCAGAGAAAACCGCGATCTATGCTCACGCTAGCGGCTTTTGGACGTTTCTCAGCGCTCTGTTTGCAAAACAAAAAATTCGCTTTGTAACGATTTCATCTGACTCCGCTGGCCAGGGACCGCCAATTTTGCCAATTTTGGTTGACGGGCGCCCGTTTTGGACCTAGAAGTTGGGCTGGATTTCCGTCACCACGTTACCGCCATCCACCACCACCACTTGCTCTTCGATGCGACCCCGCGCCCGCTCTCCGCGAATCGTCAGTTGGGGATCAGCTTGCTGGTAGTTGACGCGACCTTCTGCGATCACAGTCTGATCTTCAAGATTCCACTGCAAACGATTGGAGGTTAAACGACCACTATTTTTAGCCGCGATCGCCAGCACATCTTGACTAAACACGGCAGTTTCAGCGTCAAGGTCGAACTGCCCCTGCTGCGCCGTCACAGTAATTTGCTCTTGGGGATTAACCACCCGCACTGAGCGGTCCGCCTGAATTGTTTGCGTCGGTAGTTCCCAAATGGCTTTATCAGCAGTCAGAGTCATGGGCATGTCTAGGAATTGAGCCTGCACGGCCTCCTCTAAAGTGACCCGTTCAGCCCCCAGCTCAACCAAGCTGCGCTGCCCGGTCAACACTTGAGTAATCTGCTGATTTTCGAAGCGTTCGGCACGGATTGGGCGATCGCTGTTCAAGGTTTCATCTTCCCAGCGCCACTGCAGGGTTTCGCCCTGAAATTTCACCCAGGGATCAACCTCAGGATTTTCGGTGACGGTGGTGGCGATGACGTTGCCAACCAGCTCCATGCGGTTTTCCAGCTCGTAGATACGGGCTGTATCGGCCTTCGCCCGCACCTGGGGATGAGTGCCAGTCAGGCCGTTGCTAATCACCATCAAGTTATTGCTAGGCTGCCATTCCAGGGTTTGGCCATTGATCACCATGCCGTTACGAATCCCCGTCGCCACCAGATTATTTTCAAGCAAAATGATTTGGCCATTTTCTTGAATAGTGCCTCTGTCAGCTTTGGCCCGATAGATCAGCTCGCCGTCTTGATAAAACTCTCCTTCCGGATTCACTAAATTGGCGGTTTCCTGATCAGCGCTATAGGTTACTTCGTCGGCGTTGACTTTCCACAGCAGCCTGCCGTTTTCGTCTTGCTGCTCTAAGGTGACATCCCGTAGCACTAGGGCGGGATCAATTTCTTCCGTCGATTCACCATTGTCTGTCAGCCACGAGCCATTGGGAGTACACATCCGTACTCCGAGCGCGATCACCACAAAGCCGGCGATCGCCCCTAAAACCCACCGCAGGGGACGTTTCATATTTCAGCCACAACTAAGGTGTTCTTTGGATAGGCGCCACCCATTTCCAGCGACTGTCGCCGCATTAGAGCTAATATTCTTAGAGTCGCGATCCCACTGCACGCCATTTTTCTTTGTTAACCAACGCCGGCGATTTTGTCGATGATTATGTGTCCGGTGATTCTATTAGCTGGCAGCCGCCATCTGAGCTCGCCCGCAGCCCCGCCTCTGAATTTTAGGGCTGGCCCAGCTTGTCAGCAGCGTTCAGGAAATCTGCGTATTGATTTCTTCCTGTTCCGGCACGGCCAGCGGACGATACGTGTAAGCGCCCGGACGCGGTAGCTTTTTCACCTCACCCTTAATTTGTTCGAGATCGATATAGCGATCGGAAACGTTGATCAAGCTGTCGCTGGTCATTGAACGCAGGCTGACCACTTCAATCCGAGCTCCCCGATAGCTGGCCGCATCCACCGCATAAGCCAAATCACCATCGCCACTGACCAGCACCGCTGTGTCATAAAAATCTACTAAAGCAATCATATCGACCGCAATTTCCACGTCCAGATTGGCCTTTTTAGAGCCATCGGGCAGTTGCACCAGGTCTTTAGCAATCACTCGATAACCATTGCGCCGCATCCACAGCAAAAATCCCTGCTGCTTTTCGTTCGTGCGATCGACTCCAGTGTAGAAAAAAGCTCGAAATAGACGCGATCCTCCTGTCAGGCGGCACAGCAGCTTGGTGTAGTCAATTTCAATGCCTAACTGCAGGGCAGCATAAAACAGGTTAGAACCGTCGATAAAAATGGCAACGCGCCCACGATTTTCAAGCACCTGTTCAGGTGTGAAAATGGGATCATCACTCAGCATGTCGTGGTTGTTTATCATTGATTATGGTATCCGGTTAGTAAAAGAATAAATGTGGATTTTGAGAGGTGACGCTGCTGACGTCTTGTGTCGGCATTCTATGTCTCCACTTCAATGCGCTGAAAAATTGGGCTGGCTTTGCCAAGGACCTGACCGCCAGGCAGCAGCCCCCAGTGACTGTGCTCGGTATATGCCCAGTGGTGACCGATGTTAGCGTGATTAAAATCGCCTTCAAAGCCCAACTGTGCATAAATTGCGTTGGCTAAGCCCGGCACAATCGGGGAAAGCAAATATCCAGCTAGGCGAACAGACTCCAAAACCGCATACAAGACTTGTTCAGTTTCAGACTGCTGCCCTTGCTTAAACAGTGACCAAGGAGCCGTGTCATCCAGCAATAAATGAGAAAAATGCATCTTGAGTAGGAATTTCTCGCTGTGTAATATGGATGTCTCCATTAATGGTGTGGGCTTCGCTCACGCGCCCTATATTGTGAAGTTCTATGGATCCATTGATGTTTTTTG
>JBCCJU010000212.1:0-8773 GCA_039027715.1 Cyanobacteria bacterium P01_C01_bin.120 | reverse complement strand
CAAAAGTCGTCGACTTCCCAAAACACTTGTGAGACATCTAGACGAGAGACTTCGGATAAAGTGGTGTTCATAGCTGAGGGTGTATTCGTCAAATCCAGTCTCAGCTTTTTTCTTCCCCATTTCTGTTCGTCGAACTCACGTTCTTCAGACTGGCTCTCCCTCTGCTATTCTCGATTGACCAACCAATTTTCCAAATCGGCCAAACTCGCGAAATCCAGCAGGGCCTCACTCAAATTTTCCAGCTCAGGTAGGGAGAGTGTTGAGAGTCGCGCTCTAGTTTGATCCGGCACATCTCGCTGCAGTCGTCGTTTTAATAAACGATTGACCAGTGCGATCGCCTCCACTTCTCGCCCTTCTTCTCGTCCCTCTTCTCGTCCCTCTTCTCGTCCTTCATCCTTCGCCTCTCGAATGGCCCGTGGTTCTTCTGACAAATTGAGTCCCAGCATCTCTCTTATCTCCAGTTGACTCAGAGTCGTAAACTTGTACATCATGATTGAGGTCACGACATCTATTATGGTGCGCTTTTCGGGAGCTGTGAATGCGGCTTGCTCGGTTCTGGTTAGCAATTCACGGGCCGTCCTCGGCGCATCTGCCTCATCCACAATCGTCAACACTACGGTGGCCACAGAAATCGGCAGCGCTGACGCCTCGCCTAACTCATTGAGAAAAATCCGATGAACCTGATCACCGTCGAGCAGCGATCGATGGGGATACCGACTGCTTTGTTCCATACTGCGTGACGGGTAAATAACCACTGCCTGCCAATCCGAAAAGCGCGTATAGTTGCGGTAAAAGTACAGCAGCGATTCGCCAAATAGCCGTTCGTAGAGGGCCTCGTCTTTTTGAAACTGCACTTCGCAAAAATACACTGCACCAGGCGCTGATTCAGGTGGCAAAAATACTCCGTCAATTTCAAACTTGGGCTCTTTGACAGCCACTGCATCGAACCGATAATCACTGGCATTGCTAGGCCGCTCGCCGATTAAGTCAAACAGCCATTCGGGCGAGCGTTGAAACATTTGATAGAAGATCGGGTCGCGTCGCATTTAGCTTTCACCTGCACATCAAAACAAGCCAACTTTGCGTTGGAATTTTAGCTAATTCGCATTTCGCATTGAGCTGCATAGTTCGAGTTTAGAAACGCAGTCATAAAGAGGAGGCCGGCAGTTACGCCAACCTCCTCACTCTGAAGCTAAAACAAATTGCAGCCTAAGCGCAGCTGATTAAACGGTCTAGCCATCGCCGCCGTCAGCTTGCTGTTGCTCCTTCAGCCACTGAATGCATTACCTAACGCACAGGAGATGCAGGCTTTTCCTCTTTTTCAAAAACTGAATCAACAGCGAGACTAGCGTTCACCTTAGAACCGTGGGTGAAATACAGCAGGCTGCCCACAAAGATACCGCCGCCAATGATGTTACCGATGGTGACGGGGATAAAGTCCCAAACCACCATGTCAGTACCCGTAATTGGCGCTCCTAAAGTCATACCCGTCAGCAAAAAGAACATGTTGACGACGATGTGCTCCATGCCTAAAGCAACGAACGCCATGATCGGCCACCAACAGGTGAGAATCTTGCCGGGCACTGACTTGCTGCCCATGCCGAACATCACCGCCATACAAACCAAGAAGTTGCAGACAATGCCACGTACGATGAAGAGCAAAAAGCCGTTAAGCCCCAGCTCACGCACAGCAACAGACTTGGCCAGGGCAATGTCCATAATCTTGGCCCCCACTTCGCTGGGTTCCGCTGTACCCCCATTCGTCAGGGAAAAGCTGATCAGCAGTGCCGCGATCAAGCAGCCCAAGAAATTGCCTATATAAACCCAGAGCCAGTTTCTGAGAGTGCTGCCCCAGCCGACCCGGCCAGCCCATAAAGAAGCGGCAAAAATGGCAAAGTTACCAGTAACGAGTTCCATGCCAAAAATAACAATGGAGGCAAATCCCCAAGGGAAAAGAACGGCTCCCAAGAAAGGAATTCCTGACTGTACGGAAACAGTTACCGCTAAAGTGGTTGCCACTCCCAAAGCGAGACCAGAGTAAATCCCGCGAATTAACAAATCTTGAACACCCATACGAGCCTTTGCTTGGCCAGCTTTGACTGTCGCCGTCATTAAATCTGCGGGTGTAGTGTAATCAGACATTTTAGTTTCTCCTTAAAAAACAATCACTCAGTAAGTCGTGCATTACGGTTACAGTCTGTTGCTCACAATTAGTCAACGCTAGGCATTGACCAATACTTTTGCGCCGGTTGGCGTTGCCCCAAAGTTTTCGACCAAAAGGTCGGTTAATACTTCAGGCAATTCATCACAGGGCACTGATTTGCGAATCAGGTGCCCCAACTCGGCATCCTTGCCCACTTTGCCGCCCATGTAGATGTCCACCGCTTCAACGGTTTCACCATCTTTACGAGTCTTAGTGCCAATCAATCCAATATCACCGGCCTGGGCCTGACCACAGGAATTAGGGCAGCCCGTCCAGTGAATTCGCACTCGCTGAGGAATATGCAACTGCTCGTCTAACTGCTGGGCGATCGCGACGCCCCGGCCCTTGGTCTCAATCTGCGCAAAATTGCAGTATTTACTACCAGTGCAAGAAACCAGCGATCGCGACAGAGGCGGCGGAGCAATTCGCAAGGTTTGTAAAAGCGGTTCTGCCAACAGAATTGGCACGCGCTCTTCGGGAATAAACGGCAGAATTACGTTTTGCTCCACCGTCAAACGAATCTCACCATTCCCGTAAACATCAGCAAGACGAGCCAGCTCGAACATCGTGTCGGCCGATAGCCGTCCCGCCGGAACGTGCAGACCCACATAAGCAAAACCGGCCTGCTTCTGAGGATGGACGCCCAAGTGATCTTGCTTATCACGGTCAATTAAAGTAACAGGTGACGCCGGCGCCAGAGTCTGTCCCATCGCCTGTTCGATTGCAGCGCGGAAGCGCTCCAGCCCCCACTTTTCCACCAACCACATCAGGCGCGCCTTAGCACGCTTAGTGCGCAACCCTGCCGCCAAACCGTTTGCGGTGTACACCGTCAGAATGGCCCGCGAAATATCCAATACCTGATGATTCGGCGGCACCCAAACGTCTAAGGAAACAGCCTCAGCACATCGC
Organism: Cyanobacteria bacterium P01_C01_bin.120; assembly: GCA_039027715.1. Taxonomy (GTDB): domain Bacteria; phylum Cyanobacteriota; class Cyanobacteriia; order Phormidesmidales; family Phormidesmidaceae; genus Halomicronema. The sequence continues at coordinate 5,661 of JBCCJU010000212.1, read as the reverse complement.
TGCGCGGAAAGATATCCTCCCACCAGCACGTTAAAGCCAATCTTCCCGTCGCGCTCAGCGGGCACAAAAGCAATATCGTTAATCTCAGCGTGAATGGAATTGTCGCGACTACCCTCCAGAGCAATGTTGAACTTGCGAGGCAAATTGCTAAACTCCTCATTGCCCCGGCCGCAGTCAGTCAACATGTCCTGAAGCTGCTGGATCAACTCACGGGTATCCACCACCTCGTCTGGATCAATACCGGCAATGGGAGAACCCGTAATGTTCCGCACATTGTCAAACCCCGACTGCATCGTCGTCATATCAGCGTCCTTCAAACGACGAAAAATATCAGGCGTGTCCTCTAAGCGAACACCTCGCAACTGAATATTTTGCCGAGTCGTAATGTCGCCGCTACCATCATCGCCATAGCGCTGAATAATATCGGCCAGCAGCCGCATTTTCTTACTATCCAAATAGCCATTGGGAGTACGCATTCGCAACATAAACTGGCCGGGCGTCACCGGCCGGAAGAAAATTCCTAACCATTTAAGCCGCAGTTCCAGGTCAGACTTTTCTACATTCTCCCAGCCAATTTTGGCAAAATGCTCCAGTTCATCCCTAACGGCAAGCCCATCCTTTGCCGCCTTTGCAACCTCTACCTTATTGAGCTTTACCTTCGTATTTGCTTCCGAACCCACTGTCTTCTCTCCACAATTAAAAGCACCAAAAGGAATCTCTGCAATTTCAGAAATCCTGCGATTAGAAGCACGTCAAAACTGCGGAAGCCTCACAAGACCTCCACCCAAAATCCTGCTTCTAGGTGAAAAATTTCTTTTTATTGTGTTTTGTCACAATATGTTTCGCATATTAAAGAGCGATTTTTATTCATTCCGTATAAATGGCGACTATTTTTTATCTAGCGAGTCATCTGTCTTAGGATAGGAGTCACTCATCATCCGGGTATTTGGTCGCGTAATCCTTGTCAGAAAAGAGTTTTAGGAATTTATGGAACCCATAGAGATGTACGCTAATTTTTCCACTCATCTACTTTATTTATTACATTAGACTGATGCGTTTTTGGAATAATTATGTGCTCAAAGTAGCTGATTTTACTCGGATTATGAGGTTATAGGCGGCAGATAGTTCTTGGAATTGCGGCATATCATCTAACTAGTATTCATTTGGGTTGGCAGTTGGCCGAGAAAAATTTTCTGATGGTTATGTCATGAGATTCTTATTTATTGGTCATCAGAGGAAACTCTATTTTTCGTGTAAGAGTGGCTTGACTTGGTTCAGCAGAAGCGGGCTCGGAAAAGCCTTTGCCAGTCCAAGATTGAGTGCAAGGCGTGCAGACATTACCCCATACGGTCTGAAAATTAATCAAGGGTTGAGGAGTCAAAAGTTTGACCGTTTCATCGGTTATTGGATGATGTCAGTTATCCAAAAATCATCTAACAGAAACTTTGTCATGAAAACCTTATCTGAATTATGGTCGAAACATCATTTCCCGTTTGCGACATTTCTTTTGATTAGGTGAGATCTTCAATGAGGTAGGGAATGACAGCGTTTCCAGTTCAGCAGTCTGTTAGTATCTAATGCTAGACAGTAGCGATCGCGCCAAATAATCATTGGAAAAAAGTAGAAATCGCCATGGTTTTGCAGCAGGTTGAGGCCGCTCAAGAGGCGGCCAGTGATGGCGATTGGGGCAGCGTTGTCAGCATTCTCCGTCAATTGCTCCAGACGGGTGATTCCCAGCCTCGTCAGTGGTCACCAGAAGTCCAGGAAGCGGTGCTCAATCTGGGACTACAGGTTTTAGAAATCGGCGACTTTTCTACTCGCTGGCATGTGGCAAAACTGCTGCCGGCGCTCGGTTCAATCGCCATTACGCCTTTAATTGCTATCTTGGCAGACAACGAAGTGGACTTAGAAGAGCGCTGGTTTGCCGGGCGCTTGCTGGGTAAATTTCGGGGTCCGGAAGTGATTGCTGTTTTGGTCCATGTGCTGCAAGAGACCACCGATCCTGACCTGGCTGCCATTGCCGCCCATGCCATCGCCAGTCAAGGAACCGTAGCCATTCCTGCATTAGCCTCACTGTTGGAGCATCCATCGGCCTGTTCCTATGCACTCCATGCCCTGTCGCAGATTCCCGACGCTGCCGTGGTGCCGCCTTTATTGGCAATTGTGAACCATACCGATCCAGAAGTGCGGTCAGCGGCTATCGTGACCCTGAGTAACTTTCGAGACGAGCGCGTTTTTCCAGCACTGGTGTCAGCGGTGCATGACCGAGTAACCATTGTGCGCCGAGCCGCCGCTGTGGGTCTTGGGCGCTGGGCTGCCGTTCATGCTGATGAGTCAGCTTTGCTGCCGGTTTTAGCACCCCTGCTGAAAGATTGGCAACTCCCAGTCTGCGAGCAGGCTGCGATCGCCCTGGGTCGTCTGAAAACCGAAGGTGCAGTGAAAGTGCTGGCGGCCGAATTGCAGTCACCGCTGACCCCGCTGTCTCTACAAATAGCATTGATTCGGGCCCTTTCTTGGACGGAAACTCCCCTAGCGCTGTCTTTTTTAGAGCAGGCTTTATTTCTACTTCCCGAGCCGGCGGTTTTGGAGATCATTCAGGTTTTGGGTCGAGTTCCAGGCAGCCTCCTCCAAACTCAAGCAGCCACGGCGCTGCTATCGTTTTGGGCCGCTCATGAAGCCTCTGATGAGTTGGCCCCCACCGTTTTACAAGCGCTAGCCCATGCTTGGGAACTGCTTGAAGATCCCCGCGCGACCGCTGCCCTAAACCAGCTCAAGGCACATTCTCAGCCGCAGGTTGCACTCCACGCGGCGTCAGCCTTAGAGCGTTTAGGCTAGCTGGATGTTTTACCGTTAGCACTCACAATGAAATTTTCTCCCGGATGCTGATCTAACCTTAGTTTTGAAAGCGTTTGCAAATTTCCACGATAGATAAGCTGTGAAGAATGGAAGCATGTTTCAGCCAACCAAATTTTAGGACAAAATTACCGAGAAGTATTCCCAGCGCTAATCACCGATGAAGTCGCGGATCAAAAGAAGTTGACAGTCACTAGCAGCTACTTTCGTTCTGATATGCAGGTATTGGAAATTGGCTGCGGTACTGGGTCAACTGCGATTCTTCATGCTCCCCATGTGAACCATATTCGGGCGATCAATTTCTCTATTCGGGCGATCAATTTCTCTGCGAACATGATTGCCATTGCCCACTGATGGAGTGACTAGCCCCCCTTTGGGATTCAACAGTTCTATACCGACAACTGGGGTACTTATTCACGGCAACTCGATGCTCAACCGCACCCCATTGGCAAAACTACTCAAAAAATTGAGCATAAGCACCTCACTTTACCTACTCGCGTCAAGCGTCTGGCCCGCAAAATGATTTGCTTCTCCAAATTCGTGCTGATGCCTGACCCCGTCATCGGGCTGTTCATCAACCGCTACGAATTTGGCCGAGCTATATGACCGCTATCCACAGGTCTAGAACATTACCCATGCTTGCGGAAAGCATTGATTGAAGGAGCAGCGCAGGTTCGAGTGTCGGTGCGATGGGTAGTGGTCGAGTTGGTAACCTACTCATCCTTTACCACGGAAATCAGGTCGACTGCCCAACGATGACGGAACTTGCCAACTGGCCAAATTGACTAATTTCCACCCCGTACGGGAGTCGGGTGTCTAATTGAGCCCTTTTGGACTCAAAACAGCCAATCTTGGCATCGCTTGCAGGCATAGCCTCATCGGTATGGTCCATCGGTTCATATTGAGCTCTGTCAAGGCCGCATCTCAGGCTAATTGCCAAAGCTCATGCATAATACAGGCTAAACCCGCCTACGACTGGCAAACACTTCTGAATTAGCGTAGATTAGTGCCGCATATGCCAGGCGCGCGGTTGAGTAAAGGTGCAGATGCCTTCCCGTGAAAGGGTGGCGCCCAGACCCGAATGACCGCGCCCTGACCACGGAAGCTGGGGACTAACGCGATCGCAGCAGTTCCAGTAAGCCGTACCGCTATTGATTGGTCGGAGGATGGCGACCGCACGATCGCGCTGAGCGCTGTAGACTGCGGCAGTCAGTCCGTAATTAGTGTCATTCATCAGGGCGATCGCTTCGTCGTCACTGGCGACCTTTTGAATGCCAATGACGGGGCCAAAGGTCTCGTCACGCATGACGGCCATTTCATGCGTCACGTCCGTTAACACCGTGGGCTCGAAGTACCAGCCGGTGCGGTCAACCCGGTGACCGCCGCAGTGCAGCGTGGCCCCTTGGGTTACGGCATCTTTGACCTGGCGTTCCAGTTCCGCCAAATGCACCTGACGGCTGATCGGGCCTAAGTACGTATTTGGGTCGGTGGGGTCGCCCATGACGAAGCCTTTGACCGTCGTCAAAAACGCCTCCAGAAATTCTTCGTAGACGGCAGCGTGGACGTAGATGCGTTCAACTGCACAGCAGCTTTGACCATTGTTATAGAAGGCGCCGTCCGCCACGGCAGCGGCGATGGCGACCACGTCCGTCACGTCGTCACAAACGTAGGCGGGATCTTTGCCTCCCAGTTCCAACTGCACTTTGGCTAACTGCGCGGCGGCAGCGGCAGCGATTTTCTTGCCTGTGGGGTAAGAACCGGTAAAGAACACGCCGTTTAGGGGCTGATCCAGCAGTTGGACTCCGACAGCACCGCCCCCGATTATCGGGACAAAAATGTCTGAGGGAATGCCGGCGGTGTGCAGCAGGTCGGCGATCGCTAAACCCGTCAATGACGCAAATTCTGAAGGCTTATACAGCACAGCATTCCCCGTTAGCAGCGCCGGAACAAAGACGTTGGCGCCAACAAAGTAGGGATAGTTCCAGGCGGAAATATTGGCTATTATCCCCAGCGGTTCATGGGTGATAACCTCTTCCAGCGCCGCTGTGCCAGAAATGCCAGTCGGTTCTTGGTGAACCAACTCTGGAGCCAGCAACTCGGCCACATGATGGATGAAAAAATCAATGCGGGTCTGAGTTGCAGCAATCTCACTGCGGGCCTGGGCAATCGGTTTGCCAGTTTCCACGGTTAATGTGGCTGCCAGATCGGCTTGCCGCTGGTCGAGCAAGTCGCGAAATCGAGCGATCGCCCCAATCCGTTCAGACAAATCAGTTGCCGCCCAAGCTGACTGCGCCTGCCGTGCTGCCGTCGCCTTCTGCTGGATGCCAGCAGCATCGTCCATGGGAATTTCTTTGACCAAGCTCTCGGTAGCCGGGTTGGTGATAGAGAGTAAATCACTCATGCCGCAAATGCATCTTGATAGAGGGCGTGGAAGTCGGCTGGGGCGACGGGCCGAGGATTCATCTGGTGGCAGCCGTCCTGCATGGCAACGCCCACCAGCTGGTCGGTGGCGGCGGCAGAGATGCCCAAGGCCGTCAGGGTGTGGGGAATGCCAATGGCCTGGCGTAAATCTAGAATCCATTCAATAAATGCGTCGCTACTGGTGGCTCCAGGTTGAACGGTTTGGGCCATCCGTAGGAACTTTTGGGGTTCCGCCGCCAGGTTAAAGCGCATGGCGGCGGGCAGCATCATGGCGTTGGCGAGGCCGTGGTGCGTGTCGCACACCGTTGATAGGGCATGGGCACAGGAGTGGGTGACGCCAAGCCCCTTCTGAAAGGCGATCGCCCCCATCATCGAGGCGTTTAGCAT
>JBCCJU010000211.1:0-8897 GCA_039027715.1 Cyanobacteria bacterium P01_C01_bin.120 | reverse complement strand
GGTCCAGCCCAAACAGCGTTTGCGCATTGTCTTTGCCGTGCCGACTTTGCATCTGCCGTTGGTGCTCCAAGAAGGATTCGCACTGCATAAAGAACACTGAAAAGGCGGCTAAAATGGCATCGCCCAAACAGTAACGGGAGCCATTGCTCGCTTGCCGAGGATCCGGGATGCGCTCAATGCTTTGCTGCAGGTAGCCGAGTAATACGCCAAAACTCAAGACTAATGGCTTCATCATCCTGTCCTCAGGCAGAATTCTTCAGCTCATCCTAATTCAATCCGCTGTCAAATTTTGAATTTGGAATTGCTGTTACCTAGCAGATGAGTAATAAGTCGCTTAATGATTTAGTGCCTGACTCTCCCCACCAGGCAAGCTTGGCTGAGAAAGCAATCGCAAATCTTGTATGATGCGTTCCTTACTGCAACTCTTATTACCTCACCGATAGATTTTTGAGAATGCACCATGCTCATGAATTCCTGAAGCAAGCGATCTCACCCTAGCAAGGCTCATGCACACCGACCATCGAAAATGCATTGGTTGTGATGCAAAGGCTATCGGAGGCGGGTGATGGGCAACGTTCACTCTCCTATTCGCGTGTTTTCCTTGGTCGAAAACTGGATATGAGACGCCTGACATAGATATTTGTAAAACTTTTGTCGCAATAGTGAAAATATACGATTATCTTATAATTGACTTTTGAGATTGACATTTTACACTTGATAATATCTAGGCAACCATAGGAACACAAGAACGTAACAGTTCGTGTTGTTTCATTGAGAAAAGTCTCATGGTTGCTCTAGTCGAATCTCCTCAAGCAGTACGTCCGGCGGGACGGTTGACGCTGCAAACTACTGAAATTGCTCGTGATACGACCACCATCCGCAGTCTCGATTGGGATCGCGATCGCTTCGACATCGAATTTGAGTTGCAAAACGGGACGACCTACAACTCCTTCTTCATCCAAGGCGACAAAACCGCGCTGATCGATACTTCCCACGGCAAGTTTGAAGAACTATATCTGCCGGAATTGGCCCAGCACATTGACCTGACGACGCTGGACTATTTGATTGTGAACCATACTGAACCGGACCACAGCGGTCTGGTCAAAGCTGTTTTGCAACGGGCACCGCAGGTCACCGTTGTCGGCTCTAGGGTGGCGATTCAATTCTTACAAAACATGGTGCATCAGCCCTTTGAATCGCTGGTCGTGAAAAGCGGTCGCGAATTGGATTTGGGCCAAGGGCATCGGCTGGAGTTTGTGTCGGCTCCCAATCTCCACTGGCCCGATACGATTTTTACCTACGACACGGGTACTCGCGTTCTCTTCACCTGCGATGTGTTTGGCATGCACTACTGCGACGACTGTCTGACCGATGACATGCCCCATTTGCTAGAGGCTGACTTTCAGACTTATTACGACTGCCTCATGGGGCCGAATGCTCGCTCGGTGTTGATGGCGCTGAAACGTATCGATAAGTTTGAGGTCGATCTGATTGCCACTGGTCATGGCCCCCTGTTGCGGCACCACCGCGAAGATTGGGTTGATCGCTATCGCACCTGGAGCCAAACCCAGACCAAAACCGAAACTTTTGTAGCACTGTTTTATATGGAGGAATACGGCCACAGCGATCGCCTTGTGCGGGCCATTGCTGACGGCATCGCTAAAACCGGAGTCGCAGTTGAATTAGTAGACCTCTCAGTAGCCGAAACCCAGGAAATTCGGGCCTTGGTGAGCTGTGCTGCGGGACTGGTGATCGGCATGCCGCCCCAATCTCCTCAAGCCACAGCCACCCACCCTGGCATCAGCACCCTGCTGGCTACGGCCTCCGCCCGACAGGTCTTTGGCCTATTTGAAACCGGCGGCAGCGAAGATGAGCCCCTGTTCCCACTGCGATCGCACCTACAAGAACTGGGCCTTACCGAAGCCTTTCCTCCGATTTTGATGAAATCTGCTCCGACAGACGTCACCGATAAACTCTGCGACGAGGCAGGCACTGACCTCGGCCAATGGCTGACGCGAAAGCAAACCGTCAAACAGAGTAAATCTCTGGATTCGCAATTAGATCGGGCCTTGGGACGGATCAGCAATGGTCTCTATATCATCACTGCCAAGAAGGGCGATGTCACTAGCGCTATGCTGGCCTCTTGGGTGATTCAGGCTAGCTTTGCCCCTCTAGGCGTGGCGATCGCCGTTTCTAAAGAGCGGGCTATTGAGTCCCTGCTGCACGTCAGCGATCGCTTTGTTCTTAACGTTCTCGAAGAAGGCCGTTATCAGCCGCTGATGAAGCATTTTCTCAGGCGATTTCCTCCCGGAGCCGATCGCTTTGCCGGAATTGACACCTACCAAGCTAAGAATGGCTGCCCCATTCTGGCCCAAGCCCTGGCCTATATGGAGTGCGAAGTCACTGGACGGCTCGATGGCGGCGATCACTGGCTTGTCTATGGCACCGTTCACACTGGGCGGGCGGCCAAACGAGACGGCCTCACTGCTGTCCACCACCGCAAAGTCGGTAATCACTATTAAGTGAATTCAAAATTCCCTTCGGCAAGGGCAAGGCCCTACAAAACTCAAACTTACTCCCCATCCCCCTCATTTCCTTACGCTCTATTCCCCATGAACTCCTCACAACCAACCTCACAAACTCTCCTCACCGCACCTCGCCCACGAGATGTACAAGTGGTAGAAATTGCCCCACAGACAACGGTGTTGCGATCGCGCACCTGGGAACGCCTGAAGTTTGAGGTGGAATACAGCCTCTGTCAAGGCACCACCGCCAACGCCTATCTGATTCAGAGCGATCGCACAGCGCTAATCGACCCCCCAGGCGAGTCCTTCACGCAGATTTTCATCCAGGCATTGCAGCCATACCTGGAAACAGCTCCCTTGGACTACATCGTGATTAGCCATGTGAATCCCAATCGCATGGCCACCCTAGCAAAACTGGTGGAGCAATTGCCCCAGCTGACCCTAGTGTGTTCCCGTCCAGCGGCTCAGGCATTAAGAGCCACTTTTCCCCACTGGGAGCACCGCCTTCAGACAGTGTGTTCACCTTACGACAGGCTGGATTTGGGCCAGGGTCATCAATTACGGCTGACGCCCATGCCCACGCCCCGCTGGCCAGACGGACTCTGCACCTACGACCCGGCTATCCGTATGCTCTTTAGCGATAAGCTGTTTGGAGCACACCTTTGCAGCGACACTCTCTTCGACGAAGACTGGCGCAAGTTAGAGGTTGATCGTCGCTACTACTTCGACTGCCTCCACGCCACCCAAGCTCGGCAGGTACAGACTACTCTCGACCAAATCGCGCCGCTCTCAATCCAATGCTTAGCACCGGGGCACGGGCCGTTGGTACGCTACAGCCTCAGCCGTTTGCAAAATGACTATCGTCAGTGGTGCCAGCATCAGCAACACCAGACGTTACGAGTGGTCTTGATCTATGCGTCAGCCTATGGCAACACTGCGATACTCGCTGACGCGATCGCGCAGGGACTCCTTCAGGCAGGGGTTGCTGTGGAGTCGATTAACTGCGAGCTGAGCGATCATACCCATTTGGCACAAGCGATTGAAACGAGTGACGGGTTGATTATTGGGTCGCCCACGCTGGGGGGGCATGCGCCAGTACAAATTCAAGCGGCGCTGGGCGTCATTCTGACGGCAGCAGCCAAAACCAAACTGGTCGGTGTTTTTGGTTCCTATGGCTGGCGCGGTGAAGCCATTGACCTGCTGGAAGAAAAACTGACCGATGGTAACTACCGCTTTGGCTTTGAGACCATTCGAGTTCGCTTTAGTCCCGATACTGCAGCCCTGAAAACTTGCAAAGCTGCCGGACTGCAGTTTGCCCGGCAACTTCGCCAGCAGAAGAAAAAGCAGGCTCCCCGGCAGGCCATCACTGAAACTCAGACAAATCGTACTGAACAAGCTGTGGGGCAAGTCATCAGTACCATCGGCGTAGTCACAACGTGCCAGGGGGATAACCACAGTGGTGTGTTGACGACGTCCGTCTCGCAGGCATCCTTCAATCCGCCTGGCGTGATGATTGCGATCGCTGATACTCCCTATGCTCAGCGTTTCATACAGCCCCAGGCCCCCTTGGTGATCAATATCTTGCAAGAGGGCCGCACGGTGCGGCGACACTTCTCTCACCAGCCCCAGCCAGGGAAAAATCCGTTTGCCCAACTCAGCCATCACCCGGCCCAAAATGGCTGCCTGATCTTAGATGAGGCACTGGCCTATGTAGAATGTACGGTCCAGAGCTGGATGCCCTGCGGCGATCGCTGGCTAGTCTACGCCAGAGTCGAGCAAGGCAATGTGCTCGAAGCCACCGGCATTACAGCCATGCAGCATCGCAAGTCGGGTCGTCAGCCATAGTTGTCTACATCTCGATCCTGTTGGGAGCGTCATCATGAACAAGCTAAACGCCTCCACTGCCGAAGGCTGGATGATGCAAATTTATGGACAGGAGCGGCGTTTGCTCTGCGCATTGGCAGCTTCCCACAGTTGGACTTTTCTCGCGGGTTTGGTTTGAGGAATGGGGGTAACGTTAACTATCTGTAATCTCAGTCCCACACCCCAACGGTCGAACACTGTGTCTCCCTCAAGGTCTGATTTCACGGCTCCCTTGATGTTGGATTAGCGCCACCCAATTTCGGCTGTACTGGATATCTTTAAGGGGTTAAGCAGGTATAAAGATCAGAGCATTCCCGAATCAGGGGAGCAACAATGGGCTCAGCACTGAGAGGGCGCAAGCATGCGGGAGCAATCTAAGCAGTGGCAGTCAAAGACCAGAATCACCAAACGGTGGATGATGGGAGCGATCGCCACTCCAGTCATGCTTGGGATGGTGGGGTGGCTTTGGTTAATCTCTGAGCCTAGACTTCAAGCAAATTCCAATTACCTATCCCCCAACGACACAGCACCGCTAGCTCATTCCCATCGTGAACCCCTTATCAACAGGATTAGGATGATTACGGCGGTTAGTGGTGGAGTCTTCCTACTGCTCAAGTTTCGCTTCAGCAAAAGCAATCCCGAGACAGCCGACCTGAGCGTTGCTGACCTCAACGAGGTCGACTTCAGCAACGCTGACCTCAGCGGCGCTGACCTCAATGGGGCCGACCTCAACGGTGCCAACCTTAGAGGCGCTGACCTCAGTGGGGCCGACCTCAACGGTGCCAACCTCATCAGGGCCAATCTGTTCGGTGCCAACCTCAACCGGGCTGAGTTCAGATATGCCAACCTCAATGGTGCCGACCTCAGATATACCAACCTCAGCGGGGCTGACCTCAGACACGCCAACCTCAGCGGTGCCAACCTCAACTGTGTCCTCCTCACCGATACCAATCTGAGCGATGCCAACCTGAGCAATGCTCTGCTATTTTTTACCAATTTACGAGACGCTCTGAATCTCGAACCACTGCAACTAGAGGCGAAACCTTCACCTTTTTTATGCAATGTTGCGCTGCCCGCTTATGCTCAGCAGCCAGATGTCAATCCCAATCGCGCCTGCAGTCGTATGCCCCAACTTTTGAGCGCTCGTTATGATATCTCACTCGAAGAAGCTCAAGCGATCGTCGAAGAAGCTCGACAACACCACTGGGACTGACCAAAACGGGTACGGTCAGCCTAATTTATTGTCGCTCCAGACCAACGGATAGAAACCAGTGCCCCGCCGGTTCCCCCTGCAACAGTTTAAAGAAACTCATATATCATAGATGAAGCTTATATTATTCAGGCATTGCTATCCGCAAAAGTTATCAGTAAGGTGTAGTTAGTTCAAAGCACTCTACTCCTTAGGTAATCATCATGGTTTACATTACGCTTGCATCTGCCGAAACGACTTCAACGTCTACTACACCGACAGCCCTCAATCTCGAAACTAGACTGAAAGCTGCGCTAGAACATGCTCGTCGTTTGACTGAGATGGATGGCATCAGCCCTATTGACCTGGCGATCGCGTGGGAAACGGTTGAAGAACTACAAACCGCTAAAGGCCGCAAGTCCGCCACCTCGCCATCGGCATTTACTCAGTACTGCGCAGCTAACCCCGATGCTCCCGAGTGTCGGATCTATGACTGCTAGTCAAGGATTAAATTACCTTTGCTCTCTTTAATCCTCTCAACACCTCTAGTACAGCGATCGCGGGAATTTCGGTTCCCGCTTTTTGTTGGTTCTTGACGACTGACATTGCTTAGAGAAGCGAGGGTCTGCATCGGGTTCTACTGCTTAATTTTGTCGCTGTCGATGGGCCAACTCTGCCTTTAACCCGCTAAGGATTGCAGTAAGGGCACTGCCCCGAATCGGCGAGCACTGCCCATCCGGAACGTTGTCTTTCTGCCGAAATTGGCATCGCTGGCAGCCGCACACCACTGCCAGTGTTAATCGGGTAGAAGTATGGCAAAGGCAAAGGCAGCCTTAGGGGAACGAATGGTTTGAGAGCGATAGATAGTTTTGGTGCTGATGACTTGATGACTGGACCAACGATTTCCAGATTGTGCTCCAGAGTTAACAGCAGCAAAATTTCGCGATCGTAGGGCCCAGAGGGAATCTTTAGTAACTAGAGCATGGCATTCCACATCTGATATCTAATTGGATCTTCACCCCTTGTTGGATATAATCAGCTCGACAAATCTAATTCCAGGTGTCAGTTGTAATTCAACATCAAGATGAACAGCTGTAGTGCGACACGCCACCTACATCAGAAAACGCGCTAGGTCTTAGACGATAGTATTTATCTTCTACCTCTTGGGATTGCTCATCATAGGGATCGCGAAAAACTGCCTGCAGCTCTTCAATTAGCGTGTAATCACTCTGCATGGCTTGTTGATAGGCCGGGACAATCAACCACTCTCGCCAGGTGTATTTGGGGTTAGTCTGCTTCATCTTGGCTGATATCTCAGCCAGTGATATCTCAACTGGGCCGTCGTTGATGAGGCCACGCCAGCTTTTGAGCCAAGCTTGCCATTGATCCTCAAACTGCTGTGACGTTTTACCATAGAAGCTCTTTTTCAAGGCTGAGACATCCTCTGGTATGTGGGATAACTCGCGGAAAAAAATAGTGTAATCCACATCGGAGTGGGTCATTAACTGCATTAACTGCTTAAACAGATCCGGGTTAAATTCAGCCAATCCCAGTTTGGCTGCCCACATGTTTTGAATTTGTATTTGCATGGCTTCTGCAAAGCCACGACCGACTTGGTCGAACTGTTCTAAAGCTTCAGCATCGTCTGCCAGTAGCGGTCTCACTGCTTTCCAAAACATATAGTAATTTGCTTCTGCTGCCCTCGGCTGATTGATGAAGGCAAAATGGGTGCCACCGCCCGTCCAAGGTTGAAACCAAGGGTCAAAAATTTCACAAAACCCAAAGGGGCCATAGTCGAGGGTAAAGCCGCCAGCGGCGCAGTTGTCACTATTGAAATTCCCCTGGCAATAACCCACCCGTAGCCAATTGGCCACCAGTGAGGTCAGACGCTGGCGAAAGTGCTTAGCCAACTCAACCAATTGATCGGCAAAACCAAGGGTTTGATTAACGTCGCTTTTATATTCCCGCTCAATTAAATGCGACACAATCATACGCAACTCTTCTGATGCGTTTGGATGAGCGTTGCTGCGAGCGCGGCGGGCAAATAACTCTAGCTGACCCACGCGCAAAAAGGACGGTGCAACGCGAGTGGAAATAGCCACCGGATCGTCCACCAAAACATCCGGCTCAGTGGAGCAGGAGTCTTGAGAATACCAGGGCCGGGTCACGGTCTCAGATTTAGAAACATATAGGGTTAAAGAGCGCGATGTGGGCACCCCTAAAGCATGCATATAGTCTTGCGCGAGAAACTCACGCACGCTTGAACGCAGCACGGCGCGCCCGTCAGCACCCCGGCAATAAGGCGTGGGGCCACCCCCTTTCAACTGCATTTCCCAGCGCTGACCATTGAGTATTCCTTCAAACACAGAGATCGCCCGACCATCGCCATACCCATTACCCGTACCGAAGGGACAATTTTGAATATATTCGGTGCCATAAATCGATAGGGCATACCCCGTTGCCCAGCCCACCTGTCGCATCGGCTCATGGGCAGGCAAGAGGTCACCCGAAAATACCTGGCGAAATTTTTCATCATGCGCCAGCTCATCGCTCAACCCAAGTTCATTGAAAAAAGTGCTGCTATGGGCGACATATTCGGATTCTGGCAGCGGCGTGGGCGTCACCGGGACAAAATGACCCAAAAAAACCTGGCGGGGACGGTGATCAGCACCATCGACCGTGGCATCCGGATCGGCATTTAAAGTGTCCATCAGCGAATAGTCCGCCAATCGCACAAACTCATCGAATGTGGTTATGCAGGGCTCAGTCGATGGCTTAGATGGAATTGACATGGTTGCTAGCGCCGGTATTGTCGGGAAAGATTCAGGTTTCATGGGGGACTTGTAGAGCCTAGCGCATTAAACGTGGAGCTTTGCATAACTCAAAAGCGATTCCGACCAAATCTAGACTCTGTGGTAAATTTTCGGTTTTCCGCCACTCACTATTTGAGGTTAAATTGTTGCCTTTATTTGGTTGATGGGAACTACGTTACTCTCATCCCAGTTGCCCTACTTCGGGGCCTGGAAGAGCAGACAAATGAAATGCTGAGCCTGTCATCCTGTAGCGATGGCTCCAGCAATTGCTCTATTATCCCATTCCCCTCAGGGAGCGATCGCCGCGCCGTCGCTGCGTGGATCGCAGCCGGCCTGGCAGTTGCCAGGTTCGTCACCCAACCGAATGACGTGGGCGTGGCCCATTTTCTCAGTCCAGTCAGGAGCCGCGTTCACCGGATGACCGCGATCGCTCAGCGCCTGCCGAACCGCCGCTGGAATACGGCCTTCGAGGGTAAGTCCTGCCGTTGAGTCACCCCAAGTCCGGCC
>JBCCJU010000210.1:0-8904 GCA_039027715.1 Cyanobacteria bacterium P01_C01_bin.120 | reverse complement strand
CGCCGCGATCGCCCCCATCCTCAAACAGTTTTGGGCGCTGGTAAGGTGCAAGAAATTGCCCTGGAGACGCAAACTCTCGGCGCTACGCTGGTCGTTTTTGATCGGGATCTTTCACCGGCCCAAGTCCGTAATCTCGAATTGCAAATGGGCGTACGGGTAGTTGACCGCACCGAGGTTATTCTCGATATCTTTGCGCAGCGGGCGCGCACGGGGGCGGGAAAACTGCAGGTGGAACTAGCCCAACTAGAATATCAGCTGCCCCGCTTGACCGGACGCGGTCAGGCCATGTCTCGACTCGGAGGCGGCATCGGTACTCGTGGCCCGGGTGAAACTAAGCTAGAGACGGAGCGACGCGCCATTCAGCGACGAATTTCCCGGCTACAGCGCGAGGTGAATCAGCTCCAGGCCCACCGCGATCGCCTGCGGCAGCGGCGGCAGCGTACCGATATTCCTTCAATTGCAGTAGTTGGCTACACTAACGCGGGCAAATCTACTTTACTTAACGCTCTCACCAACTCCGAAATTTACGCCGCCGACCAGCTGTTTGCCACCCTTGACCCGACGACCCGACGACTAAGCGTGCTGGACAGCGAAACCCAAGCGCAAACGCAGCTAGTCTTGACTGACACGGTGGGCTTTATTCGTGACCTGCCCGAGTCGCTGATTGACGCCTTTCGCGCCACCCTGGAAGAAGTGACGGAAGCTGATGCGCTGCTGCATGTTGTCGATCTTTCACACCCCGCTTGGCAAAGTCAGGTTCGTTCCGTGATGAGCATTTTGGGCGATATGCCGACGACCCCTGGCCCCATCTTGTTGGCGTTCAACAAACTCGATCAGGTCAATAGTGACGCCCTCGAAATCGCTAAAGAAGAATTTCCCCACGCCGTTTTTGTCTCTGCGCAGCAGCGTATCGGCCTTGAAACGCTGCGGCATAAGCTGGTGGAGCTGGCTAATTATGCGTTGTGTTAGTCATTTAGACGAGTTTAAGGCTGCAAAAGGCAGCGATTTAGAGGGCCTCACTATATTAGTAGGCATCAAAGGAAACCTTCCGGGGTCAGATGTCGGCGCAGGTTACCCCGGAAATCAGCCAATCATTATCGCCACGGCTAGCGACATCAAGCGAGTTTGATGCGATTCGCGAGCATCCCGAGTTTCAAGCACTGTTGAATGAAATTTGAGCAAGATATAGCAAACCACACTCAGGTTTGGACATGTACAGTGGCTACAATTCTCACGCAGCGAGGCTCTTAACTTTGCCTTCTACTTTTTGCCTTCTGCCTTTCGCTATATCTCTTTCAAGTGGACGATCGCAGCTTGTCTCATCGCTTCAAATTTACAGCAGAGTCGCCAGAAGCCTTTGCGCTGCACCAAAAACCACCCCGCCGCACTCGGCTGTGGCCCAGTGACTGAACTGTCCAGCCTGCTGCATTCCCTGGCGGCCAAGACTACAATAGCTCCACAGCTGAATGATTACGGCCTATGCCCTCTAGCCTTGGTAAACCCAAATTGCCGTCCAACCTGTGGCGGGCGCGACTGTCGCGCCGCATTGTTTTTTGGGTCTTTCTCAGCATTGTCGTCATCGAAGCCATTATCCTCGTGCCGTCGGTGATGCGGCGTGAGCGCGAACTATTAAATTATTTGCGATCGCTCTCCGCCGCCCAGGCAGAAGGACTGCTCGGTGCTGAAAACGATATTGCTGACGCCGATGATGCTGAAGTGCTGGCCCGATTGGAGACGCTGTTAAACAGCGATGTCATCCTCGGGGGGGCCCTCTATCGGACTGACAATACTCTGGCAGGCACCTTTGGGGAGCCGCCTGAATTGGGCAACCCGGCCACGTTGGCAGCCGAGCAGCGCGATCGCTATGATCGTCAAACTCAGCGCTATGATGCGGTTTGGGAAATGGCCCCCCTAGCCGGACGCTATGAGCTGGTGATTCGCCACGACGCAACTTGGGTTGGTCGCGAGTTTTATTTTTTTATTGGCCGGATCTCGGGACTGGTACTGATTATCTCCGTTTTTGTGACGGGAGCCACGATGATCGTGCTGAATCATTTGGTGATTTCGCCAGTATTGGCCCTGCGACGAGACTTGCGTCAGGCGGGAAACGCCCTGCGCCAGAATCAAGATGCGCGATCGCTGTCCTTTGAATCCGTGCAGTTGGGTGCGTCTCGTCAGGATGAGCTGGGCGAAGTGATGGTGACGTTTAAGCAAATGGTCAATCAGGCTGGCGATGCAATCGCCGAGCGCGATCAGGCGGAAGCTGATTTACGGCTTTCTGAAGAAAAATTTTCCAAGTCCTTCTACGCCAGTCCCAATCCCATGAGTTTAAGCATGCTGGAAACTGGCAAGCTGCTGGAGGTTAACGACAGTTTTCTAAGTTTCTATGGGGCTAAACGGGATGCTGTGGTTGGCAAAACCGCCGCTAATCTAGGGTTATGGGCTGACTTGAGCGATCGCGCTGCTGTGCTTGTCACCCTAAAGCAGCAGGCCTTTGTGCGGAACCGAGAATATCAGTTTCGCACCGCCCAGGGAGACTTGCGCACCGTGCTATACTCCGCCGAACTGACCAAGCTCAATGGCGAAGACTGCATTCTTTCAGTTTCCAACGACATTACTGAACGCAAAATTGCGGAAGAAGCGCTTAGCGAGAGCGAACAGCGCTTTCGTACTTTGGTGGAGCAGGCCACGGATGCCTTATTTGTCGTGGACTCCGCCGGTCAACTAATCGACGTCAACCAAGAAGCCTGCCAGACTCTGGGCTATACCCGAGAAGAACTGCTGCAGCTTTCGGTACCAGATGTGCAAAAAGCCATCTCCCTTGAAGACTTGGCCCATGACTGGAATCTGCAGCCGGGGGAAGCCGTGACCCGTGAAGGCTGGCACCAGCGTCAAGACGGCAGTCAATTTCCAGTGGAAGTGCGCCTAGGCCGCATTGAAATCGGCAGTAAGCCGGTACTTTTGGCCCTAGCTCGGGATATTTCGGCCCGCCGAGAGATGGAGCGAGCTCAATCTCGCCTAGCCGAAATTGGCGAACTAGCCGCCATGATCGTCCATGAGGTGCGAAATCCATTGACGACAGTGCTCATGGGGCTGCGATCGTTTGAGCAGATGGAATTGCCGGATCGCTCCAAAATGCGGCTCTCCTTTGCGCTCGAAGAATCGGAACGACTGCAGCGGCTGCTAAACGAAATTTTGCTATACGCCCGCGAGCAGCAGCTCGATCTAGAACCCTTGAAGCTGGGACCGTTTTTGCAAACGCTGCAGGACGAATTCGGTCATCAGCCCGCCGCCCACGATCGCATTCTCCAAACTGTGGGCCTAGAAACAGCGGGAGCGGTAATGGGCGATCGTGATCGTCTCAAGCAGGTGTTTATCAACTTGCTCAGTAATGCCTGCGAGGCCGTGGCGGCAGGCGACTGCATCACCTGTTCACTAATTGAAGCCGCTGGCACCGTCACGGTAGCAGTTCATAATGGCGGCGCCCCCATTCCGCCTGATATTCTACCCAAGCTGACCCAACCGTTCTTTACTACCAAATCCACTGGCAACGGTTTGGGGCTAGCCATCACCCGCCGCATTGTCGAGGCCCACGGCGGCACCATTCACTTTGCCTCAACGGCGGAAGCCGGTACGACGGTGACAGTTCGACTGCCTGTTAATCATGCCTAGGGCTGACGGCCCATAGCCTGTTGAAATTCTAGCCTGAGCCATCACCCCAAGCGTTTGATGATGCCTATGTTGAAGCAATCCCAGTGGTCAACCATGGAAAAGGCTGGCGATCGCTGCCGGCTATGGGGTTGATAACATTACTGATGTAGCTCGGCTGTTTGATGATCACGACTCCCCACCATTGCCATGATGGGAGCATCCGTTTTGTGAGGAGGCGCCAATGGTTGCCAGCCCCTATAAGCTCGATATCCGCTGGGAAAAGCTGCCCGACGACTTTATTCTGCCCGATGATCCTGTGGATAATATTGCTCAACCAGCGCTAGCTGCGGCCCTAACTGACGCTCTGACCACCGCCGGCTATCTCACAGCAGACGCTCTGATCACGACCAACTATGGCATCTGCGCCACCGTTAACGACAAAGTTGTGGTCAAAGCGCCCGACTGGGCCTATATTCCTCGCATTTCCGTGCCTCGCGACGCAGTTCACCGCAGCTACACGCCGCAGCTCCAGGGTGATTTACCGCTAATTGTGATGCAGTTTTGGTCCGACGAAGACGGCAGCGAATATTCCATTAAGCCCACCTATCCGCTCGGAAAATGGTTTTTCTATGAGCAGGTGCTGCAGGTGCCCTATTACGCTCTGTTTGACTTAACCAGCAGCAATCTGGAGTTCTACCGCTTGGAAGATGAGCAGCGTTATAAAATTGTGGCGCCCGATGAGGCTGGTCGCTACTGGATTTCTGAAATGAATCTAAGTTTGGGCGGCTGGTCAGGACAGCGAGAAAATCGTGACGGGACTTGGCTGCGCTGGTGGGATGCTGACAGTAGGCTGCTGCTATGGGGGAGCGAGAAAACAGCAAGATTGGCGAAAAGACTGCGATCGCTCGGCGTTGACCCCGACAAAGTTTGAGCAAAAAAAGTCTTAATATCGAAATATGTCGCTCTTTGAACGAGCGGCGATCGTCACGTTATCAATCATCTATTCTTGGGTAGTCTAAAAAGACTTCAAGACCATATCGGCTATATCGTTAATATCCTAATTGTCTCTAATAACTGAGCTTAGGAAGCAAATGCTCCAGGAGATTTTAGATGAATCAAAAAAATACTTCTGGATTGATTTTAGTAGTAGATGATAATCCGACTAATCTATCAATGCTTTCTGAAGTCTTGGATGAGGCTGGACTGCATTATCGAGTGGCAATGGATGGGAAAAGCGCTTTAGCCTTAGTTGAAAGAAACCGGCCTGATTTAATTCTGCTGGATGTGCAAATGCCAGGAATTGATGGGTTTGAAACCTGTCGTCGCCTCAAAGAAAATCCTGATTTCCAATCTATTCCAGTTATATTTACCACTGCTTTAGCCGATACTGATAGCAAAGCTAAAGCCTTTTCGCTGGGAGCCATTGACTATATTCCTAAACCCTTTGACCAGGCGGAAGTGCTGTCGCGAGTAAAAGTGCATTTAGAGCTTAACCGTCTGAGGCAGTCACTGGAAGAGCAGGTGCGCGATCGCACTGCGGCACTGCAGAAAGCTCAGGTGCAGCTAGTGCAGCAGGAAAAACTGTCTGGCTTGGGGGAAATGGTGGCCGGAATTGCCCATGAAATTAATAATCCCATCAACTTCATCGCCAGCAATATCGATCCACTAAAAGACTGCGTAGAAAGTCTGACTGAGGCGCTGAGCCTCTATCAAAAAGCCTGTCCTGACCCAACTACAGAACTACAGAACGCGCTGGCCAATCTCGATCTCGGTTTTGCCTTAGAAGACATTGGCAATATTCTCAATTCCTTTGTGACAGGAACCGATCGCATCAAAAGTATTTCTAATTCTCTACGGACATTTTCCCGGGCCGATAGCGAATCGCAGGCGCTGGCCGATCTGCATCAGGGCTTAGACAGTACGCTGGTAATTTTGCAGCATCGTCTCAAGGGCAAAGGCGATCGCCCCACTATTGAAGTACTCAAATCCTACGGGCAGTTGCCGTCTGTGCGCTGCTATCCGGGTCAAATGAATCAGGTATTTATGAACATCTTGGCTAACGCAATTGACGCCATAGAAGATGCCATTTCCCAAGGAAAACTGCAGGATTTGACGCCGCAAATCCACATCACAACTCGAAAAGAAGATGAAGAAAGCATTGCCGTCAGTATTGGAGACAACGGCGTTGGCGTTCCAGAAGCAATTCAGGAACGATTGTTTGAGTCCCTATTTACGACTAAACCAGTTGGCAAAGGTACGGGCTTGGGATTAGCGATCGCCCATCAAATTGTGGTTGAAAAGCACCAAGGGCAGCTCAATGTCGAGTCTCAAATCGGCAAGGGAACAACGTTCAAAATCGTAATACCGCTCTTCTAGAGAGAAGCACAGCGACGATATTTTTAACCACATTGCCAGAGATTTAAAAGCCCCGGTCTGCTACTCGAATCAAAGCCCGCTGTAAACGCATTGAGCCCATCAATTATCGGCAAAACGCAATCTCATTTCCAGGCTAGTCATGGTTCTTGCGTGAGCGGGCTTGCTTAGAAAATTCAGTTCACCCAGCACTGCAGTCAGCTTGTATCTGTGTCATGAAAATATTTCCTTCTCTTCCGTTACGATGCGTTTTAGTTTTTCCATTTTTGCTGCAAATTTTTGGCGCTGTCGGCCTCACCGGATACTTGTCTATTCGTAATGGTCAAAAGGCTGTAAACGATCTATCAACTCAGCTTCGTGATGAGGCAGCGAATGATGTCGATGAATACTTGAACTCCTACTTAGACACAGCTCATCTGGTCAATCAAATGATGGCCGATGCGGTAGTGGACGGACGTGTAAATATTGAAGAATCCGGGAGCGACCTCACATTATGGCAGCATTTTCACTACTTTCCTGAAATCGGCTGGATCATGTTGGGCAGCGAGCGTGATGGGGCATTTTTGGGCATTGGCAGACGCGGCGTTGAGCGCAAGCTCCAGTTTATTGAAGTTAATTCCTCTACAAATTTTCTTAACTACTATTACGATACGAATGCAAACGGCCAGCGGCTTGAACCCCCTGAAATTGGCAAGCAGTACGATTCGCGTGAGCGCCCATGGTATAGCGGTGCTGTAGCTGCTGAGGGTCAATACTGGAGCGAAGTCTATCCCGACTTTGGCTCGCCGGTGCTCCATATTTCCGCTAGTCAGCCGATTGTCGATGGTGCGGGCCAACTGTTGGGTATCGCCGGAGTTAATTTAGGACTGCAAGACATCAGCGATTTTTTAAGAAGCAAGCATGTCAGCCCTTCAGCAGTGATGTTCATCGTTGAGCCTGACGGTGAGCTAGTTGCGAGCTCTGCTGAAGAACCACTTTCGATCCGACATGAGGGACAAGATCCGAAGCGCATCACGGCTGCGAGCAGCAGTAATCCCATGATTCAAGCAACAGCTCAAGCGATTTTAGAGCGTTTTGATAGATTCGAAAACCTGCAATCGGCAGAACAAATCAGTTTCATGTTAGCGGGCGAGCGCCAACTCGTTAGCGTTCATCCTTTTGAAAATGAGGGCGGTATCCGCTGGCTGACATTCGTCGTGGTGCCCGAGTCGGATTTTATGGGGCAAATCAATGCCAATACGCGAACGACGATTTGGCTGTGTCTAATCGCGCTTGCGGGAGCCACGGCACTAGGACTCTACACGTCTCGGTGGATTACGCGCCCAATTCTGAGATTTCAAGCGGCGAGTGAAGAGATCGCGGCCGGCGAGCTCGACCGTAGAGTGGACGTGCAGGGCATTCAAGAGCTAGAGCGGTTGGGACGCGCGTTTAACCAAATGGCGGCCCAGCTCAAAACCTCGTTTACTAAATTAGAAGACCGGGTAGCCGCACGCACGGTGGAACTGCGCCAGGCTAAGGAACAGGCTGATTCGGCTAACCAAGCCAAAAGCGAATTTCTTGCCAATATGAGTCACGAACTGCGCACCCCACTGAATGGCGTGCTGGGCTACACACAGATTTTGCAGAGATCGCCGCTGCTGGGCGGCAAAGAGCGCAAGGGCATCGACATCATCGCCCAGTGCGGCAATCACTTGCTCACCCTGATTAACGATGTGCTTGATCTCTCTAAAATTGAGGCTCGCAAGCTTGATTTGTCGCCGCAAGAATTTCATTTTCCGGCTTTTTTACAGGGCGTAATGGAGATTTGCCGCATCAAAGCTGAACAAAAGGGCATTCAGTTTCAATATCGGCCTGAGGAACCGCTGCCCTCGGGCATTCGAGCCGACCAAAAGCGCCTGCGGCAAGTGCTGATTAATCTGCTCGGCAATGCGGTTAAATTTACAGATGCTGGCAGCGTGACGTTTCAGGTCAGCTCGCAGCCCGCCGCCGACCATCAACATCGCCTGCGGTTTCAAGTAGAAGATACCGGCGTGGGCATGACGCCAGAGCAGTTGGAGAAAATTTTTCAGCCGTTTGAGCAGGTGGGCGATCGCCAAAAGCAGGCCGAAGGCACCGGACTCGGCCTCGCCATCAGCCAAAGAATCGTGACGCTGATGGGCAGCCAGCTTCAGATGGAAAGTACGGCAGACCAGGGCAGTACCTTTTGGTTTGAGGTGACTGTACCCGAGGTAGCGGAATGGGCAGCGGTGTCTCGCCGCCTGGCTCAGGGAAAAATTCTCGGCTATCAGGGCAATCCGCGTCGCGTGCTGGTGGTGGATGACCGCTGGGAAAATCGCTCCGTCGTCACCAGTTTGCTGGAGCCAGTGGGATTTGAGGTCAGTGAAGCGACGAACGGCTTTGCCGCGCTGGAGCAGATGAAAACGCAGCCGCCAGATCTGGTAATCACTGACCTAATGATGCCGGAAATGGATGGGTACGAATTGCTGAAGGCGATGCGGGCATCCGAGACATTCCAAACCATTGCCGCGATCGCCTCCGCCGCCAGCGTGTTTGACAGCAGCCAGCAAGAGGCGATCGATGTCGGTGCCAACGTCTTTCTGCCCAAGCCTATTCAGGCGGATGACCTGTTTGAAACCCTGCAGCAGCTCCTGCAGCTAGAGTGGGTGTATGAAGGTGAGTCCGAAACTGATAAAACCGAAGTATCGGCGGTCTCAGAGGCAACCACAGAAGAAATCGTACCGCCTGCTCAAGCGGATCTGCGGGCATTACTGACGGCTCTGCAAGACGGTGACGTGCAGCAGCTCAAGGCGATCGCTGAGCAGTTGCGCGACGCCAATGCCCGCCAGGCTCCGTTTGCTCAGAAAGTTCTCACACTGGCGG
>JBCCJU010000209.1:0-8933 GCA_039027715.1 Cyanobacteria bacterium P01_C01_bin.120 | reverse complement strand
GGATGAAAAAAAATTCGCCTCTACCAGCGAAAATCCGAGAATTGGCATTAGGGCCGGTGTGCCAGTGCCCCTTCACTGCGAGGTTTTAACGCTGATGGATGACAGGACCCGATTAGGACAAAAGTCACATCTCTTTTCAGCAATCATCGCTTTTCATTACCTTTGATAGCAGCAATTTGCAAGGCTTGAACTAACCAAGCCGTCATGCGTTCGACCGCTTCGGGAGTGTCCCAGGAAGCTTCTTCGACCAAACAGGGATAGACCGAAATGTTGGTAATGGCATGGGCGGCGTGGGTGGCGGCCATCGTCAAAGTAATAATTGGCAGAGTGGTTAATTCCGCTATTTGTCCCAGCGCCTGCAGATAAGTTTGAGGCGCCGCGATCGCCGGATCAAGAACTGCTACGTTAGGTTTCCAAACGCGACAGAGCAGACTAGCTTGCTCCAAGTCGTCGACTTCAAGGACTCGGCAGCCAAAGTCGTGAAAAATGTGAGGGAACTTAGCATTGATAGGTGGCGGCTGTGCACCCGAGCGCAAATACAAAAGCGTTAAACGACTAGGCGCTGGCAGATTCGATGACGGCTGCAACAGAACGCTACCGAGTCGACCTGTGGGCCACAGCAGCTCACGATCCACCGGCAACTCTCCTAAATAAGCTGACATATGTGGCGGCACCAGAGCAATTACCAAACTGTCCGTATCTGCCAGAGCAGCTTTGAGTTTCTGCAACTCTGCCCGCATTTGCTGCGACTGCAGCAATACCAAGACGGCAGCAATGGGTAACTGCGTTGCAATCTCCAATGCATCGTTGATTTGTGGCGTGAGAAATAGTTGATAGTTGAGCTGATCGGCCTGCTGTCGTAACGTTTCTAGGGATGCTGCGGTGAGCGGCGCCACCGCTAGCAAAAACCGACTGTTGTGAGCGATCGCTGGCAGCGGCGAAGTTGGCAATAATAAAGTCGGACAGACGACTGCCGGTGGCCGCACCATTAAGACCAGCTCGCCGCGGTGCAATTGCGCCAGCTTTCGGGCCAACAGCCACTCTAGCCAATGGCCAATCTCAGTCGAAATTGGCGTGGCTGGCGGCGGCGGTCCCATAAAAGGCAGCATTAAAACTGCTTGGGACAAGTGTTCGAGGGATACAGCCTCGGCAACTCCTTCCACAGCAAAGCCAATCCAGTTTTGCCACTGCATGATTTGTAACGGCAGTGGCGAGGTAGATGAATCGCTTTCTCGGCTCACCATCGCAATTTGCATCAAGCAGCCTAACATCTGGCGCAGACGAGTTTGGTCAGCGATCAACGTCAAGGCTGGATTTGATTGTAAAACAGCCGGCTCTGGCGGCGATGGTGGCTGGTCAAATCCGACCCTTAGTGCTGCCTGAGCATAGGCCTCTGACCAGACGGTATGCAGATCAATCAGCTGAGGAACCAGTCGCAGTGAGCCGCTTTCAATCCGGCCAAGGTCAATCAGGGTATTGACCCAGGCGGCTAGGCGACGACAGTGCTGCTGAATGAGAGTGGCATATCGAGTTTGACGCTGGGTCAGATTTTCGCCCCCCATTTTGAGCAGGCTAGATAGCCCCAGTAAAGATGTCAGGGGAGTCTTGAGTTCGTGTCCTAAATAGGTTAATAGGTCAGTGTTACTGCGAAATGCCTGGTGGTCGGCAAACGTTGCAGGGGTGCTTGCCGCTGCCGGCGCTGCGGCAGCTTCCTCTCGCACAGCCGCCGCCAGCAGCTTTGATTTGTCGAGCAATCCCTGATAGTGGCGCTGCTCATCAACCACGGCCCACCAGCGCTCTGGGGCTTCAGATAGGCGCTGAACAGCGATGACGGTAGTGGTCGTCAGTTCAATTAACTCCAGAGGCACTGAGGCTTGTTCAACGGGTTCTGGCAGTCTATGTTGAGTCGCCGGTACCGATAACAAAGTAGTCTGATCCAAGGATGTATGGAGATGGGGATCAGTCGATGAAATGCTCCAGGAATCGGTCAGACCAAGCAATTGATTAAGCGCCAGCCCCCTGGTGGGCGTCCCGGCTTCATCGAGTAACACCAAAAAATCCATGCCACTTTGCAGACAATCTTCTAACCAGCGACTCGGAGATGCCGATGCGGCACTAGCAGGTATCAAGCAAATAAAGTTGGCTAGTGGTGGCAAGGTCATGCCCAATGCTGCCTCAGTTAACAAGCCGTTACACGATCGCGGCCATGGATCTGGACTCAGTATGAGCGATCGCTAAACATTTCCTATTGGTTGATCTCTATTGTGGCAAGAATTAACGCTACCTTAGCGACGTTCATCCGTTATGACAATGAGCGAACTTGATGATATTTCCTGTGTTCACCGCCCAATGAGATAGCCCGACAGGCGAGCAATCTACCACAATAAAAGAGGTTCGTACAGCGACCCTCTCGCCAATCGTAGCTCTGCGCAAGCGAATGAATAAGGAAGCTAGGAGACTTTGGCGATAACAGCGAGGCTACTTCCATACAGAGCTGCAATTTTGTGTTTGAATTAAACCGCTGGCAGACCATTTGCTTAATTGCTTGGGAGCTTGGCGAGAAAGCAGGAGCGACTCCTTTGAGATTTTGAGCAAGGAAAGTTATCGCTTTACTCACGTCCCATCAAACATCACATTCGATGCCCTGAACTTCCTCGATAAGTCTTAAAGTCTCTACAATTAAACTTTATCCACGGAATGTCATTCTATGTTTAACATTGGCTGGACTGAAGTCATTTTGGTGTTGGGGGTAGGACTATTAATCTTTGGCCCCAAAAAGATTCCTGAACTCGGCAATGCCTTGGGTAAGACTTTACGCATTGTCAAGGATGAGCTGAACACGACTGATGTTGAGGAAACGGCTTACATCGAGGAAGATGACGAAGGGCGAGCCTAAAGGCGATCGCGAATTCTCAGCCATCGCCCTAAGCGCCAAAGTATCGGTTTGCTCGCTTACCGTAGGGCATATTTGCGAACGGCAACCAAACTGCCCAACAGCCCAACAATGCAGCCTAATCCCAGCAGAGAAGAGGGCAACAGCAAAGTTTGCTGAGGCGTAAGCTGCAGGCCATTTACTAAGAACTGAATAAAGTCAGGCTGTTGATTCACTAATTCATAGAGAAATTGGTGAATGCCTGCCAGCAAACCCCAAGCGAAACCGGCTCCAACGAGGCCAAAGAACGCCCCTTGCAGAATGAAAGGCAAATAGATCCAGATGTTGGTCGCACCGACCAATTGCATCACCTCAATTTCTTGGCGGCGCGCCATCACGATTAATCGAATCGTCGTCGTGATTACAGCGATCGCGGTCAGACTCAAAATGCCAATCACAAAAAAGCTAGACCAGCGTAGCCCTTGATTTAACTGCTCAATGCGCTTAACTGCCTCATCAACGTACAGGACTTCGCTGACGCCCTGCAGACTCTTTAGTTCAGAAGCCAGTTGAGGCACCGCTTCTGAGCGTCGCGCCTTGACCCGCAGCGCATCCACCAGTGGATTGCCTTTAAGCTGCTCGGTGGCCCCGGCGATATCAGAAATCCCTAGGTCGGCCACCAACTGCTCCCAAGCTACTTCTTTAGAAATTGACTCGACCGTAATGACCTCTGGAAGATTCTCCACCGTCGCTTGGAGCGAGTCTGCCTGCACGCCGCTGTCTAAATACACGGATACTTCAAGCTGACTGCCAAATTGGTTGAGCAAGCCTTCGAGCTGCCAACTGGCCTGTAAGCTGATGCCAAAGAGGAATAGCAGCACTGTCATGGTGCTGATGGCGGCCCAGTTCATCCAACCGCCCCGTCGCAGCCCTAGCAGCGTCTCGCGGATTAAATAATCAGCTTTGGTAAAAGCTTTCAACATTACCATCGACCAGAGTAGAGATTAAAGCGCCGGCGATCGCCGTTTGACTATCAGACGCCGCGTGCCAAAAGTTAAAGATTCGCATCCATATTCGCACTGTAGACACCCTGGAGATCGCGCTGCCTCACAAGCAATCAGCGCTGCTGTCGAGGAATAAAAGCACTGCCTAAGTTAGGTTGAGTAACCAGCATTGTCAAGCCAATGCAGCGAAGGTTTACAGAACTTGGGGGGCCACCGCGGGAAGGCCACCGCTCCACAGAATGCGGAATGCCGACTTCGCATAACCCCAAGACTGTAAGGCTATGCTTGCGTAAAGCAGAAGCAGAATTAGGCGCAAAGAACCAAAAGCCGAAAGCCAAAGTAATTTGCTCCCCGATACGGACAAACGACCGTTGGCCTCAACGATATCCACTTCAATACCCAGTTCCCAGCCCACCTGCATATTTCACGATGGCCAGTTGGCAGCGCCCCTTCACGAAGGCCGAGTCCTGGTATAAGCTCAAGCAGCGCAGTTGATGCCCCTTAGCCGCCGGTTTGGCCAGTTTTGTCCCGAGGGAGCGATCGCGCTAGCGTCATATTCTCCAACAACTGCCGCACCGCTGCCGATGGATTTACCAGAAAGTGCGCCATTACGGGTTTCTATTGCTACACTCTGAGACGTTTAGATCGCATTCGCCCGTACTCCCGCCGTATGGTAACGCGCCGCCTATATCGTAATCTCGCCGCTCAGCGTCGGTACCGCAAACGCCGTGCTACCGTGTTGTCCATTTTTGCCATCATGGGGATCGCCGGGGGGGCGCTGCTACTGCAGGCGTTTCAAGTTGCTGCCAGCTATTTTGAAGTGCCGGCCACTGTGGGAACCGTGCCGGTGGGCGAAACACTAACCGGCAGCTCAGCGCTGATTGGTTTGCAAGAAGTCAAAGCGGTCAACGGTCGCCCACAAATTTCGCCGTTGCCCCAGGCCAAAGAGGTGTGGGAATGTGAGGTGGTAGTGGTGGGGGGCACCTTGGGCGGCGTGGCAGCAGCGGCCCATGCCATGCGAGCCGGGGCGCAAACCTGTTTGATCGAGCTGACGCCCTGGCTGGGCGGACAAATTAGCTCCCAGGGGGTGTCGGCCATTGATGAATCGCGGTCGATGCGATCGCTGCAAAACTTCTCCCAAAGCTGGCGCGACTTTAAGCGCATCATTCGCAGCCAGCCGGTGAATTTGCCCGACTGGACGGGGATGAGCGATCGCCGCTTTATCCACGAAACCAATAGTTGCTGGGTGGGCTCACTCTGTTTCCTCCCCCGGGCTGGCGCGGCAGCGGCCGAGCAGTTTTTGCAATCGGCCCAGCAAGCTTCACCCCAAAGCCAGTGGGCCACCTCTACAGCTTTTAAGGGAGCCGCCTTCGACACTTCGGGACGCAACATTACCGCAGTCTATGCGGTTAAGCGCATTTCCAAACAGGAGAATTATCTGCCGCGCGGGCGCTTATCCGACGAGCTCTATGACTGGTATGCCTGGTCGAGCAACGACCAGTACGAAAAAATTTCGGTTCGCCTGCAGCCGCCTCCGGGGCAGCGCATGATTGTGATTGACGCTACGGATACGGGGGAATTTATCGCTTGGGCACAGGTGCCCTTTCGGGTCGGTTCTGACGGCAAAAAAGTGCTTGATGAGCCGAACGCTCCCATCGAGTCTAATCCCGCCTGCACGCAGGCCTTCACCTATCCTTTTGTAATGGCGATCGTGGATGACGAAGGGGGCAGCAAGCAGGCGCTGGCCCGCTTGGAAACTGGCATGCCCAAAGCAGAACATCGGCGATCGTTCGGCATGGAAGGCTTTCCCATGTTTCACGATCGCGGTCTATTCAACTACCGCCGGATTATTAGCCGCTACCCTGGAAAAAACGGCATCGCTCGCACCACCACTGGCGAGTGGACCATGGTGAACTGGACGGAAGGCAACGACTGGAACATCATGGACGACCCGCTGGTAATGACCCAGGACGTTTTGCAAGAGACTGGTCAGTACCGCAACTGGATGGGCGGCCTCTCTATCAGGGCGCTGAAGAATGGCGAAAACCATGCTCTGTTGTTTGCTGAATGGCTGATTGATTACCAGGCCACCCAAGAATTTCCCCTAACTTTTCTCTATGGCCCGGATGCTCCTATGTGGACACGATCAGGGCTGAGTATGGTGCCTTATATTCGCGAAGGTCGCCGCATCATTGGCCGCCCCGCCTACAACCAAGAGCAATTTATGATGACCGAGCGTGACTTGCGGGTAGACATCAGCGGTGGCCGGGAGTTTGCGCCCACCGCCGTCGCGCTGACCCACTATGACATTGATATCCACGGCTGCCGTTATCGCAACTGGCAACCCTCGTTCGAGGCGACGGGGGCGAGTGTGAACGAACGACTGGCTCGCCCCCTGCCGATTCCGCTGGAGGCGTTGGTACCCGTAGGCGTTGATAATCTGCTAATTGGCGGCAAAAGCATTGCTGGGTCACACATTGTCAACGCCATGACGCGGGTGCACCATGGCGAGTGGAGTGTGGGAGCTGCCGCTGGCGCTACTGCAGGCTGGCTTATAGAAGTTGCTCAGCCGGCGGACCTCACCCCGGCGCAAATTGTCGTGACTAATCAGATCGGCGATTTGCAAAACTTTTTGGTGGAGCAAAAGCTACGCTACTACTGGTAAGAGAAAAGGCGGTGCGCGATTATGGGTAGCAGGCGAGCGTGACTAAATTCATCAAGTTTTTGACATTCTGGCGGTGGGGCTGCTCGCGTTTAGGGCTGGTGTTGGCAGTGGCCGGTCTGCTGTTGTCATTGAATGGATGTAGCCTACCTCAAGTGAGTGCTGAGGAGCGGCTGTTTTTGTCGCTGCAGGTGGAGTTGCTGGATGTGGCGACGCTGCCCAAACAAACTTTTGCGGATGTGCCCGTAGGCGGGCTATCTTCCCTGAGTTATGACCCGCAGCGCAACGTTTTTTATGCCCTGTCAGACGATCGCGGTGAACTGGCAGCGCCCCGGTTCTATACTCTGGAGATCCAAACTGACGCCGCCGACGCGACTGCGCCCACCATTGCAGCGGTAACGGTGCAGGCAGTCACGACTCTCAAAGATGCGGCAGGTAACGTCTACGAGCGCGATCGCCTCGATCCGGAGGGCATGGTGCTTTCTCCCCGCCAAACGGTAATTGTGGCCAGCGAAGGAATTATGGCGACCCAGTCGCCGCCGGCGCTGAACGAATATGACCTAACCACCGGCGTTTTGCAGACCGAATTTCGCTTGCCCCAGCGCCTCATGCCGGCTGTGGCCACTGCGGAAACGGAGACTGATTTGGGCGTGCGTGACAACTTAGGGATTGAGGCACTAACGCTGGGGCCGACTTCCAGCGTGGGGGAATATGAGCCCTTCCGCATGTTTATGGCCACCGAATCAGCCCTCGCCCAAGACTTTGACGAAAATCCTGAAAATCCTCTGGTCAGCCGCTTTCTGCACTATCTAATTGGCCCCCAGCAGTCTACGTTTATTGCGGAATACGCTTATCCCCTGAGCTTGGAGCCGCTGGGTGCCGTCGTCAACGGTCTGACAGAGTTAGTGGCGATTGATCCGGCCGGGCATTTTCTAGCCCTGGAACGGGTATTTGGCATTCGCGGCTTTGAAATCAAGCTATTTCAGTTAGCTACGGGCGGTGCCACCGATGTCTCCACTTTGGACAACCTGCCATCGTTAGAAGGCTTCAATGCGATTCGCAAGCAGCTAGTGCTGGACTTTTCGACGCTGACATTGCCCGTCGAGGCGATCGACAATCTGGAAGGCATGACCCTCGGGCCGCCATTGCCCGACGGCAGTGCCACCCTTTGGCTAATTAGCGACGACAATTTTTCTGACGTCCAAACGACCCAGGTGTGGCTGTTTCGCCTGGCGATCTCCCAATCACCTCAAAGGTAAATCCCCATAGCTCGGTCAAGATGGTTTCTTGGCCGTCAGGGCCCACAATCCGGCGATAGACAGTATGGCACCCCCCGCCAAATTAAATCGCCGTTGGATCCGAGGCGAATTCAGCACCCGCCGAGCGGCTCCCGCAAACAGAGCATAGGTCGTGGCATTTAGCATCGATAGGGCCAGGAAGGTGAGGGCCAGAATCCACAGCTGATGGGTCGGCTCTGCATTCACATCCACAAACTGCGGCAAAAACGCCACGAAAAAGACCACGCCTTTAGGGTTCAGGGCGGTCACTAGATAAGTATTGACAAAAAGCTTCCAGCGCCGTTCTGTGTTGTCGATTAGGCGCTGATGCGGCTGGCGAGCGGCGCCTTTCCGCAACAGTTTGATGCCCAGATAAAGCAGATACAGCCCCCCCATCCATTTAACCAAGCCAAACCAAAAGACAGAGGCTGAGAGCACCGCCCCCAGCCCCGCTAAAGAGAGAAACAGCGCCGTGGAATCACCCAACGTCACCGCAATAATCAAGGGTAGGTTGGCTCGACGACCGTGGGCCAGCGAGTAGCTAATAACGGTCAGAATGGTTGGCCCCGGAATAATCAGCAAGAGGATAGACGCTGTGACGAAAGCTAGCCAGAGTTCAATAGACATGGATGTGCTGTACCACAGGACTTTCTTTCAAGATTTCATCCTATTGGGAGACACATTCAATGCAGATGGCAATGACATAATTCTTCAGGCGGAAACGTCTTACACGTCTTAACTGATGAGCCGTTCAGTTCTCTGGACTCTGAGTCACAGCAGCGATGCCGCCGATACCGAATACCGTCTTCACCACCCATTTTGCTAACGGGGCATGGGTAAGTGATCGATGTCATGGCCGTTCCCAGAAATCAATCTAACGAAGGATTTGCTGGTGGCATTAGTTGGGGGAGCGATCGCCCCAGCATCAGTCCAGCGATGGAGAAAGGGGAATAGATCATGATTTTCGGCTAAATTAACCGCCAACCAACGCTTTCTCATTGCCATACTTTTTCAGGAAAGTATGTTTAGGGGACATAAAGCTGATAAATTTAGCTGGTATCGAAGTTTTGATCGATTAATATGAAAGTCTTAGTCATCGGCGGCGACGGATATTGCGG
>JBCCJU010000208.1:0-9064 GCA_039027715.1 Cyanobacteria bacterium P01_C01_bin.120 | reverse complement strand
GATCGCTCCGGAGACAAACTGCTGCCACAGGGCTGTTTCTCCCCATCCCCAAGGCAGCGACGGCGTACCATATCGTACCCCCATGCGGAGGCCGTAGTACAGCACATAGAGGCCAATCATTGCTACTGCAGGGCGCGATCGAGCCAGGCGTCCATACCAGTGAGCCCACGAGCGCTGCGTTATCAGTTCTGTCGCCATGGATACCGCGAGCAGCAACGCCAAAAGCGCGATTGGCGGCCCAAATAGGTGATAGCTGAGGGCCTTTGACCAGTCACCCGCCGCCAGCGCCAACAGTGAGCGCGTCAGCCCGCAACTAGGAGCCGGAAACCCCAGCGCCCACTGCACCAAACAGCGCGGCAGCGGCAACGACAGTCCCCAACGCCCCACGCCAACGGCAATCAGCAGCGGACTTAGCAAGGTCACCAAAGTGACGATGCGCCAAAAGGGCGATCGTAGCCGCGGCAACCGTTCCAGAGATGAGCGAACGGTCAACAGCGATAAATTTTGAGGGCATAAAACCGGGGAGGGAAATTTCATCTCTCTTTCCAGCAAGTCACGGCGCCACTGCTTAGAACCAGCCGCGCTTATTTTGCTCATAGGTGGCTTCAAACTCAGCGTCCGTTTTAGTCAAGTAAATAATGCCTTCAATCAGGCCAATTACGCCAATCACGGTGGCCCCAAAGCCGCAAGTCACTAAAGTGACGGCCAACATAATGATGCCTTCGGTGGTGTAGCCCAGCACAAATTTGTGGACGCCAAATGAGCCTAAAAGAATGCCTAAAACTCCAGCAATGATTTTCTTTTCATTTTTGTTTGAATCGGTGCTCGTCATATCTAAAATTTTCCATTAGCAGCGGAATCAACCGTATAGAACCCAAAATTCGCTAATGTCTTGCCCTGCTCCGATAGATGTTTAAGACTCTTAAGATTTTCTTGAGGTGGACAGCTAACCAGAGTCGAGTCCACGGCGTCTAGCGGTTTATCGTAACCGCAGCCAGCCAAAAAGAGTTGCCAAATCAAGCTGTAGCGCCGGGGCAAAAGTCGGCGTTGGTAGGTGATCTTCAGGTAATTCTAAAGAGAGCGGGCGTTGCTCAGGATGATAAATCTGCACCAGCCGTTCACCCGGATCGATCAGCCAACCCAGCCGACAGCCATGCTCTAGACAGTGAAGAATGTTGCTAATTACCCGAGTGGAGGACTGGTCAGGACTGAGGATTTCGATTGTCCAGTTAGGTTGAGCGTTGAAACTATTGGCGATGCTGCCATCTTCATTCACCGGCAGACGGCCCCATTGAAACACGGCTATATCCGGAACAATGGAGCGCCCACCAAAAGTACAGCGCAGTTCAGGCAGGGCGAGAGCGATCTGCGCATCTTCGGTAACCGCATTGATAGTGCTCATCAGCTTTTGCTGAAGTCGGCTGTGTTGCCCCTGAGACATTGGTTTTTGGATAACCTGTCCGTCAGCATACTCGCTGGCCGGTTTCGTTTCAGGTCGCCGCAGAAACTCCTTAAGGGTAATGAGTTGAGCGGGCGTCTGAACCATAACTTAAGACCGGCGAGGAGGATAACAAATTCTAGTTCACAACAATCTTAGCGAACCAGCTAAATCTGCTGGCCGCCGGCACAGTCTGTCTGCCCCAGCCTGTTTCAGTTCCGCCACAGAGCCAAAGCCCCAGGTCACCCCGATCGCTCGTAGGCCGTTCTGCAGGGCTCCGTGAATGTCATGGTGGCGATCGCCGATCATCACCGCTGCTTCAGGGAGTATCCGCTCCGACTGCAGAACATAGGCAATTAGGTCAGTTTTGTAAGCGCGATCGCCGGTCAGCTCGCTGCCGTAAACACCCTGAAACAGCGGCGCCAGGGCAAAATGCTCGACAATCTTGTGGGCAAAGATCTGCGGTTTTGAGGTGCACACCCACAACTGGTGCCCCGCCTGCCGGAGGTCAGCCAAGATCGCTGGCAGGCCTGCATACACCTGATTTTCATACAGGCCAATGGTGCTGAAGCGATCGCGATAAAACTGCACGGCCCGGGTGGCGCGATCGCGATCGCCTAAAACCGTTAAAAATGACTCCTGCAAGGGCGGCCCAATCCAGCCTGTCAGGGTAGCAGCGTCAGGAACCGGCTCGCCCAGCTCACGAAAGGCATGCTGAATGCAGGCAGTAATGCCCTGCTGCGGATTGGTCAAAGTACCATCGAGGTCGAAGAGGAGATGCATGGAGGGGTGGAGGGGTGATGGGGTGATGGGGTGGCAGGGTGATGGGGTGGTGGGGTAGTTGGGTGTGAGGGGGATGGGGTGGCGGGGTGTGAGGGGGATGGGGTGGCAGGGTGGTGGGGTGATGGGGTGATGGGGTGGCAGGGTGATGGGGTAGGGGCGAACGGCCGTTCGCTTCTTTGAGACGGCTTTGGTCCTCTTTGGCTGCTGCAGTTCTGACGTAGTGATGCTTCTACTTCTGCCTGCTCCGCACGGGCAGAGCCCTACATCCTTCTCTAGACCTCAAGTTTGACTGGCGTGATGCCGTATCGTAGGCCCTGTTGCTGTCGCAGCCAGGCCTGTTGGGTAAAGCCAAAGCGGCCCAGGGCGGTGATCAGGAGTTTGAAGGGTTGGTAGGTCAACGGGGAGGCAGTAATTAGGGCAATTTTCTCCCATTCTTCCAGCTGGAGCTTTTGGGCAGCGGTAATTTCCGGTTGGCGAACCGCTTGGATGGCTTTCAGAATGTCGGTGAGGGCAGCGGCGGCGTGGCCCTGCTGCCACCAGGGAACCAGGTGATTGGCGATCGCCATGGCGTCTCGAAAAGCCATGTTGATGCCCTGGGCGCGATTGGGAGCCATCGGGTGGGCTGCATCGCCCATTAGCAAAAGTCCCGGCACCGACCACTGGGTTGCACAGCCGACAATCACGTCTAGAAAAATCGGCCCCACTAAATCATCTCGATGCTGCCGAAAGTGGTCGGCTAGCGCGGGGGGAACGGCCTGGGCAAATTCTTCTAGCCAGTCGCGATCGCTCAGTTTTTTGGCCTGGCCTTTTTCCACTATCCAGCCAATTTGCAGGCGATCGTCCCAGGAGGGATAGAAAGCGAACTGGCGCTGCTGCTGCAGACAAGCGGTAAAGGCGGTTTCGCCTAGAAGCTCAGCGGGAGCAGGCAGCTTGAACCATAGGACATCAAATTGGGTAGGGGCTTTTTGCAGCGACAGTCCGGCTAGTTTGCGCAAGCGAGAGTAGCGCCCATCAGCCGCAATCACCAAATTGCCGGTAAATGCCCGCGTCTCATTTTCCTGTTTGGCTTGGACGCCACAGATCTGTTCGTCCTGATAAATCAGTTCCTGCACTCGCCAGCCGGAATAAAACTGGAAGCCCTCGAAAGCTTTGGAGCGCTCGACGATCGCCCGCAGCAGCGCCGATTGCTGAATGATGCGAGTGGGTGGCGAACCGGGAGACGCTGGCTCAACTACGCGCATGCGACGCTGGCCATCCACATAAAAATCCCAGGCGTCTAGCTGACGGGTGGGAATGTTGGCAAGACAGTCCTGTAGCCCCATCTCTGAGAGGGCGGCCACGCCAGACGGCATCAGTCCCTCACCCCGAAATACGCGATCGAACTGGGTTTCTTTTTCAATCAGCGTTACCGGAATGCCGCGAGCCGCCAGCAGATAGGCGATCGCTACGCCAGCGGGACCCGCCCCCACCACCACAATCCTAGATGCCATGCGATCGTGCCCCCGAATACCAATTCTTGATTTTAGGTTTCGATTGAGAATTGACAGTCGCCTTCAGACCAATGCCTGCAGCTTCAACTCTCAAAGCTTAAACCTAAAAATTGAGAATTCACCGCTAGGGCCTATTTGCTCAGCATCGGGGTAGCGGACTCCTGAATCACCGTTGTCGTCATCGCCACCGATTCGGCTGCTTCAACCGGTTCGTCATTTTGCGTTAGGGATGCCTGCAGCAGCGGCGTGTGGCTAATGGAATTGTTGGCCAGGGTAAACAGTGGATTGGAGAGAATACCGGCCAATGAGGTCGCCGCCACGGCTAAGATCAAGCTCACCTGCATGGGACGCAGTCCCGGCAAATCCCAGCGCACTTCTGGATAGTTCTTAATCACATCGGACATCTCTTGGGGCTCTTTGACCACCATCATCTTGACCACGCGAATGTAGTAATAGATGGAAATCACGCTGGTGACCAGACCGACTAGCACTAAACCGTAGGCTCCCGCCTGCCAGCCGGCCCAAAAGATGTATAGCTTGCCAAAAAAGCCGGCCAGCGGAGGAATGCCACCGAGGGAAAGCAAACAAATGCTCAATCCCAGAGTCAATAGTGGATCCTTTTGGTACAGGCCGCTATATTCGCTGATTTGGTCGGTGCCGGTGCGCAAAGAAAAGAGAATGACGCAAGTGAAACCGCCCAAATTCATAAACAGATAAACCAGCAGATAGAACACCATGCTGGAGTAACCGGCTTCGGTGCCGATGACCAGGCCAATCATCAAAAAGCCAGCTTGGGCGATCGACGAATAGGCCAACAGTCGCTTCATGCTGGTTTGCGCCAGAGCGACCACGTTACCTAGCACCATGCTCAAAATCGCCAGCGCCGTAAACACGAAATGCCACTGTTCTGACACCAGCGGAAAGATGGCCACCAAAAGGCGAATCGCCAGGGCAAAGCCGGCTGCCTTAGAACCGACCGAGAGGAACGCTACTACTGGAGTGGGTGAGCCCTCATAGACATCCGGCGTCCACTGGTGAAACGGCACAGCGGCAATTTTGAAGGCAATACCAGCAATCACAAAGACCAGCGCCACCACTAAACCAATGGGCGCATCACTATCGGTCACTGCTAGATTCTGGGCAATCTCAACTAGCTGCATCTTGCCGCCAGAAAGGCCATACAGCAAAGACATGCCGTAAAGGAAAATAGCGGAACTGGCGGCTCCAATCAGCAAATATTTCAGCGCTGCTTCATTGGAGCGAGGATCTCGCTTCATGTATCCCGTCAATAAATATGAGGAAATACTCAGCGTCTCTAACGAAACGAAGACCATCACCAGGTTGTTGGCCCCAGACAAAAACATACCGCCCAAAGCCGCCGTCGTCATAATGACGAGGAATTCGGCCAGAGAGGTGCCTGACTGCTCTACATAGCGAATGGACATCGGCACCGTGGCGATCGCCGACAGCGCAATAATGCCTCGAAAAACGATACTCAAGTCATCGCCAATAAAGCTGCCCAAGAAGCTCATTGGAGTGGCTGTGTCCCACTGATAGACCAGCGCCACGATCGCTGCCAACAAACCAGCCATGGTGACGTAAGGAGTCCAGCGGGTTGAAGCGCGGCCAGCAATCAAATCGCCAATCAGCACGATTAGCAGCGTGGCGACAACAATTCCTTCGGGTAGAACAATGCCCGCATTAAGCTGAGAGGCAAGATTCGAAACGTCCATCCGGCTGACTGCTCCAACTAAATACCCATGACCTGACCCATGGCCTCTAAGTCTTCACCCAGACCTTGGCAATAACTTACCTGACTCTTAAAGGCTTATAAAACTTAAAGGTTCCTTTGGCATATTACCTTGTGTCTTCTGGTTTTGGGGTAATCTCTATCCAACGAATTCTTTTCATCGCTACGATTCAATCGCCGCTGCTTGAGGATGCCACCCCGAGGCCACAGTCTTTTAGGCTCTTCGTCTTGGCGATCGCCAGGCGAAATGGAATTGTAAATGCCTGACTTAGCTTTATTGGTATCCTGGCTGGCTAATCTGGGTATTCTCCGGAACAAATACGCTATGTTCGATTTAGCGATCGCTAAAAGATGTGCTAGGAGTGAACAAACATTGTTTTGTAAATCTGGGCGGCGAGCCAGACTTAAACATTTAGTTAACGATTCCTGCCGCTAGCCGCATTTGTTCGCTAACGTCACACCATTCAATAAATTTATCCCGATCATCATTTCAACGTCTATGTCCACCCTCGTTATTGTTGAATCCCCTACTAAAGCCAAAACGATTCGCAACTACCTGCCTTCTGGGTATCGAGTGGAGGCGTCCATGGGACATGTGCGAGACTTGCCGCGATCGGCCAGTGAGATTCCAGCGGCTGTTAAGGGCGAAAAGTGGGCACAGCTAGGGGTGAATCCAGAAGCGGATTTTGAGCCGATTTATGTAGTGCCTTCGGATAAAAAGAAGGTTGTCAAAACCCTTAAAGACGCCTTGAAAAATGCGGACGAATTGGTCCTGGCAACTGACGAAGACCGCGAAGGGGAAAGCATTAGCTGGCACTTGCTGCAGGTGTTGAAGCCGAAAGTGCCGATCAAGCGCATGGTGTTTCACGAGATTACGGAAGAAGCCATTCAGGCAGCCCTCGACAACTGCCGCGACATTGATGACCAGTTAGTCAGAGCGCAAGAAACTCGCCGCATTCTTGATCGTCTCGTGGGCTACACGCTGTCGCCTTTACTGTGGAAAAAGATTGCTTGGGGACTGTCCGCAGGCCGAGTTCAGTCAGTCGCCGTCAAACTGTTGGTCGCCCGCGAGCGAGCCCGTCGCGCCTTTCGCCGAGGTGCCTATTGGGATCTCAAAGCGCAACTGCTTAAAGACACCGAATCGTTTGAGGCCAAGCTCATTACCTTAGACGGTAAGCGACTGGCGACCGGGAGCGACTTCGATGAAAACACGGGGCAGATTGCCGCCGGTCGCGATGTCGTCTTGCTGAACGAGGCCGAAGCCAATGCTCTGCAAGCCCGGCTGCAGGAGGGTGCTTGGACCATTGCCAATCTTGAAGAGCGACCGTCTACCCG
This sequence comes from Cyanobacteria bacterium P01_C01_bin.120, assembly GCA_039027715.1. Taxonomy (GTDB): domain Bacteria; phylum Cyanobacteriota; class Cyanobacteriia; order Phormidesmidales; family Phormidesmidaceae; genus Halomicronema. The sequence continues at coordinate 2,268 of JBCCJU010000208.1, read as the reverse complement.
CAAACCCTCGCCGCCGTTTACCACCTCGACGCTGCAGCAGGAGGCTAACCGGAAGCTGCGACTCTCGGCCCGAGACACTATGCGAGTGGCTCAAAGCCTCTACGAACAGGGTTACATTACCTATATGCGGACGGACTCGGTGCATTTGTCACAGCAGGCGATCGCGGCGGCCCGTAACTGCGTTGAACAAAAGTACGGCAGGGAATATTTAAGTCCTAAATCTCGCCAGTATGCGACCAAGAGTAAGTCCGCCCAAGAGGCCCATGAGGCCATTCGCCCTGCGGGTCAGTCTTTTCGTACCCCCCAGGAAACGGGACTGAGCGGTCGAGAATTTTCCCTCTATGACCTCATCTGGAAGCGCACGGTCGCGACTCAGATGGCCGAAGCTCGTCAAACCAATATTACAGTGCAGATTGAGGTCGATAACGCCATCTTCCGAGCTAGCGGTAAGCGCATTGACTTTCCCGGCTTCTTTCGGGCCTATGTGGAGGGCTCGGATGATCCGGATGCGGCCATTGAAGGTCAGGAGATTTTGCTGCCTCGCTTGACGGTGGGTGACGCCGTGAACTGTCATGAACTGGAGGCCGTTGGTCACGAAACCCAGCCCCCCGCCCGCTACACGGAAGCCACCTTAGTCAAAACTTTGGAAAGCGAAGGCATTGGCCGTCCCAGCACCTATGCCAGCGTTATCGGCACGATCATTGATCGCGGCTACGTTACCGCCAACGGCAATAGCCTGACGCCCACCTTTACGGCGTTTGCCGTCACCGACCTGCTCTCCAGTCACTTTCCTGACCTGGTGGATGTGGGGTTCACTGCCCGCATGGAGCGCACCCTCGACCATATTTCCACCGGTGAGGCCGATTGGCTGCCCTATCTGAAGGACTTTTATGCCGGAGAAGAGGGCCTGGAAACCCAGGTGCAAGAGCGGGAAGACAATATTGATCCGGCTGAAGCCCGAACGGTTGATTTGGATGGGCTGGAAGCCAAGGTGCGCATCGGTCGCTATGGTCCCTATGTGGAAACTGAGGACGAGAGTGGCCCGGTCAAGGCGTCGGTTCCTGTAGACGTTTCCCCTGCCGATCTGGATGCGGATCAAGTCACGCTGCTGCTGAAGCAGAAACTGGAAGGTCCAGAAAAGCTGGGCTTACACCCAGAGACGGGCGAACCGATTTATGTGCTCGTCGGTCAATATGGCCCCTATGTTCAACTGGGGGAGGCCACCGAAGAGCAGCCGAAGCCGAAGCGAGCGTCCCTACCCAAGGGCAAGAAACCCGAAGATGTGACGGTGGAAATGGCGGTGGGACTGTTGGCTTTGCCGCGCTTGCTGGGGCCGCATCCAGAGACGGGTAAGCCGATTAAAGCCAGCTTGGGGCGATTTGGTCCCTATGTGGTTCACGACCAGGGTAAAGACGGTAAGGATTATCGATCGCTCAAAGCCGAAGATGACGTCCTTACCGTCACCTTCGAGCGGGCCATGGAACTGTTGTCGCAGCCCAAAGCCGGTCGCGGTCGCCGTAAGGCAGAGCCGCTGAAAGAGTTGGGCAAGCATCCGGAAGACGAAGAGCTAATTGCGGTGTATAAGGGCCCCTATGGACTGTACGTCAAGCATGGCAAGACGAATGCGGGTCTGCCAGAGGGCAAGACCGAGAAAGACATCACCTTGGAAGAGGCGATCGCGCTAATCAACGCTAAAGCCGGTACCAAGAAAAAGTCCACCCGCAAAAAGTCCACCGCTAAATCTGGCACCAAAACTACGGCCAAAAAGACAACAGCCAAGAAATCCACAGCGAAAAAATCTACCGCTAAGAAAACCACCGCTCGCAAGACCACAACCACAAAACGAGCCGCAGCTTCTAAATCTACGGGGGCTAAAACGACCACTGCTAAGAAAACTTCGACTCGCAAAAAGGCGGCGACTGATAAAAAATCAAGCAAGCCTGAGTCTTGACCAACTTAGTTCGAATTCTGCCCGCGTTTTTCGTTGATTTGTTTAGCTAGGCAAAAATTAAACAGCTATTTTGCGGTTATTGCTTCTCAGAACAAACAACATAAAAACTGTGGGTTAGTCCTGAAATCATCTAAGGAAGTAGCAAATTCAACGACGTTATTTCCGAAAATAAACACCCATATAGCAATCCGTGGATAGATCCGGTCAGTCAATGAAAGCTTGGTCAACGACTTGCCGAAAGGGTTGGCCAGACTGAATCTGTTTTCGCATGCGGTTTTTCAAAACAAACCATTGATGCTCAATGGGATTTAAATCCG
>JBCCJU010000207.1:0-9095 GCA_039027715.1 Cyanobacteria bacterium P01_C01_bin.120 | reverse complement strand
CCATCATTTGCACCAGGTGCCACCATGAAAACGCCACTGACTATAAATCGGTTTGATGACTGGTTTTTACCTGGAACCTCAAATGATTCACGGCTATATCATGCAGATGACTCTGATCGCATGTGGGTCTGTTCGCCTAATGCTGGGAAAGGCTACTCCCAAACAATTACGCTTCAAGATGATTTGACCCTGGAAGTCCTCGATTATACTCTCAATCAGGATAGGGTTTTTGACAGGCCAGGTAAGGTCAATTGCCTGGAATTTGAGTTTCGGCTGGCTGGCCCTGACGCTGGGTATTGCTCTTTTGTCCCTTACTTTGGCTTAAAGGAGTTTGGAGTCAAACCATCACAGAAACGATGTTTCAACGTTGAAGTTTGGTTCAAACGACCCACACTGATCACCTATTTTCAGGCATTTATGGAGCGCCTGTCTCCTCAAGCCCGAGGTACTGCTGAGCGAATTGTCCAGTTGATATATCGACACCAGGGAGGTGGTTCAAGCTTAACCCCAATCGGGATGCTAAATCAGATTTTCGACTATGCAGAGATACCTGGGCATTCTTGCACCTTAGAGCAAATGTTAACCGATAGTCTCTATGTCGATGCGATCGCTCTCAATGATGCTGCTCGCAATCCAATAACGCCCGCTATGGAACAGGTAATTGAGCGGATTCTCGGTTGTTCGTATCAGGGTAAAACCCGTCGCACCTATCTAAAGCACCAGGCAATTGAGCTGGTGGACCTTTACCTAGAAGCGATGGTACAGCGTCGTATTAGTGAAACTAGCCTCGATTATATCTACCAGGCAGGGATCATCCTGAGAAACCAGCTGGTAAATCCGCCCACCATTGAAGCGCTGGCACGACAGGTGGGAACAAATCGCTTCTATTTGTATCAGGGCTTTCAACAGATGTACGGCACCACTCCCTTTGGCTACTTACGCGACTGCCGCCTATTGAAAGCCCGACAGCTATTGATGACTTCGGAGCTATCGATTGGCAAAATTGCCACCGCCGTAGGTTACACCAGCCGCAGTAACTTTGCCCTGGCGTTTCGTCAACAGATAGGCCTTAACCCTAAAGCCTTTCAGATGGAAGCCTGGCAAGGCATGGGTTGAATATAACTTTGCGCAAGTAGCTGACAACGGCGACGCTGATTTAGATAGCAACAGCGAAAAACTGCATCTCGGGTTCAAAATCCCTAGAAAGCAATCAGCAGTTCCCATACTCTAGTTGAGAATTATTAGCTGCAAGCAAAATTTCTGAATCATGGTAGCGGCTGCAGAGCCAGCTGCCTAGATTCCAGGTGAGCTTGAATACTGGTGTGAGGAATCTGATGAAAAAGTCGTTGTCTAGTTTGAGTCTGTTTACCTTGTTGACCTTAGCGGGTGTACAGATTGCTGTCGCAGAAGCTGCATTGGGGCAAGCTGTACCCAAGCTCTCCAACTCCCCAGCTCGCAATACCGCTACAGAATGGACAGCTCAACTAGAAGCCTCGCCAGTGCAAATCACAAACGTGCGGTTAGAAGACACTGAGACAGGCTTGCAGGTGGTATTAGAAACAGCTGACGGTGAGCTAGCCGCGCCCACCACAACTGTTTCAGGCGATGCCTTAATTGCGAAAATTCCCAATGCGGTGCTGGCGCTGGACGAGTTTCAACAGTTTGAACCGACTGAGGGTATTGCCCTGGTGCAGGTAACAGAGTTGCCGGATAACCGGGTGCAGGTGGTGATTACTGGGGCAGATGCGGCCCCAACAGCCGAGGTCAGTACAGCTGCAAACGGGTTGACGCTGAGCATAGCACCAGGTGTAGCCCGTGGCGAGTCAGATGAGACACTGAGACTTGTGGTGACAGGCGAGGAGGGTAGTCGTTACTTTGAGCCAGACACCTCAACCGCCACCCGTACCGACACCCCTCTGCGAGATACTCCCCAGTCGATTCAGGTGGTGCCTCGGGAAGTGCTTGAAGATCAGCAAGTCATTACCCTGGGGGATGCTCTGCGAAATGTCAGTGGTGTGGTCAGAAGCGAACAAATCTTTAATGGTGAACAATTCATCATTCGTGGGTTTAATGGTTCCACGACCCTGCGGGATGGATTTCGACTCAATGATGGCGGGAGAGTAGGTTTTTTAGAACTCTCTAACCTTGAAACCATTGAAGTCCTCAAAGGCCCGGCTTCAATCCTGGCGGGTTCTATAAATCCAGGGGGAGCGATTAACTTAGTCACTAAACAACCCCTGAGTGAGCCGTTTTACAATTTAGAATTCCAGGCCGACAATCGCGGACTGATCTCACCCAGTATTGATCTGTCAGGTCCGCTGACCGCCGATAGTCGCTTACGCTATCGCTTAAATGCCCTCTACCGAAATCAAGACAGTTTTCGTGGGTACGACACTGATATTGAGCGAGGTTTTGTGGCTCCAACGGTGAGTTGGCAAATTGGAGACCGCACCGATTTAACCGTCTATCTCGAATATCTTGACGATGAGCGTCCTGGGGATGACGGTCTGATTGCTCTGGGAGATGAAGTAGCCGATGTTCCCAGTGATTTAGTGATTGGCGAGCTTGATGATATTGCTCGAGAAGAAACCCTGCGAGTTGCCTACCAATTTGAGCACCGCTTTAGCGATACGGACTGCGTCCAGGCATGCCAACGCTGGAAACTACGGAACGGCTTTAGTTTTTTTAGAAGCGATTTATCTTCTGAGCTTACTTCAGCTATTTCTGTGCTGGATGACACTACAGGGGACGTTCTTTTAGTTTCAGCCTTTGATAGTGACGTTGAGACGGCGTTTGATTTACAAACAAATGTTGTGGGCGAATTCAACACGGGCTCCATCGAGCATCGAGTGTTGGTTGGGGTTGACCTCTTTCGAAATGTCTTAGACGACCGTGATCTTCGAGTTGATTTTTTCTCACCGATTCCCTTTAATGTCTTCGATCCAGTCTACGGCACGGTTCCTCGTCCCGATAGAGAAGATACTCCCATTTTGGCCCTTCAAGACATTCGTGACGATGGGCTTGGCATTTACCTTCAGGACCAGGTAACCCTGCTGGATAATCTCAAGCTTTTGGCTGGGGTTCGCTATGACACTATTGAGCAAGAAGTCACTAGCAGCCCAACTTTTTCTAACCCAAACAGTTCTGAATCCACTATCAATGAAGATGCCTTCACGCCGAGGGTCGGGTTAGTCTATCAGCCGATTGAAGAAGTTTCCCTATATGGCAGTTACAGTACGTCGTTTTTGCCAAATACTGCAACCACCGTCGAGGGTGAGCTAATTAAACCTGAACGGGGGGAACAGTTTGAAATTGGCGCTAGAGCTGAATTATTAGAAGGAAGGCTAACGGCCAACTTAGCCTTGTTTGACATTACTAAAGAGAATGTTGCCACCGCTGACCCAGACAACTTTGGCTTTTCTATTGCGACGGGAGAGCAACGCAGCCGAGGTGTTGAATTAGATATTGCTGGAGAGATTCTGCCGGGATGGAATATCATTGCCAACTATGCCTATACGGACGCCGAAATCACATCGGACAACAGTGAAAATGAAGGGAATCGACTAAGCGGCGTGCCAGAGAATAACGTTAACCTATGGACCACCTACGATATTCAAAATGGTCCCCTAGAAGGTTTAGGCTTTGGTCTCGGTGTTAACTATGTGAGTGAGCGTTTTGGCGATGTGGCCAACAGCTTTACCGCTGACGAGTATTTCCTGACCAATGCCGCTATCTCTTATAAACGAGATAACTGGCGTGCTGCCCTCAATATTCGTAACTTGTTTGATGTTGACTATATTGAATCTGCGGGTAGAACTAGAACAATTGGAATTGGACCTGGGGAGCCCTTTACCCTGATTGGCTCATTCTCAATTGAGTTTTGAATTAGTTTAGCGTAAACGTTAGCTTATAATGCAAACTATTCTCATCAGTAGAAAACGTTTGCATTTGGCTCCATCATGACAATGCGCTTGATCTTGAATCATTGGCGAGATTGGCTTCTGCCCGGAAGCCCAAGCGATTCAAGGCTTTTCCACTCAGATTCCTCTGATCGCATTCATGTCTGTCCGCCTCACTTAGGTCAAGGCTATTTTCAAGAAATCCTGCTACAAGATGATTTAACCCTCTTCATCTGTGACTATACGCTCAATCAGGATGTGCTAGTCGACGTATCTAGTAAGAGGGAACGCCTTGAATTGGCGTTTCAAATCGGCTCTAACGCGGGATACAGCTTTTTTATCCCTTTCTATGGCTCGAAAGAATTTAATCCCAAACAAGCCCGAAAACGGGTTTTCAACGTTAAAGTTTGCTTCAAACGCCCTACACTCATTACCTATTTTCAAGCATTCCTGGAGCGCCTGTCACCTCAAACACGCTGCGTTGCTGAGCGCGCCATTCAAGCCGTGTATCGATACCAGGGCGGCGGCTCAAGCTCAACCTTGATTGGGATGGTAAACCGGATTTTCGACTGTGCGATCGCAGCTGATCCACACTGTACCCCCGAGCAAGTTTCAACCGCCGCCCTTTATGCTGAAGCGATCGCCCTCAAATACGCAGTCCGCAGTCCGATGACGTCTGCCATGCAGCAGCTGATTGGCCAGATTCTCAGTTGCCCGTATCAGGGGTCCACCCGTCGCACCTATCTGGAGTGCAAAGCACTGGAGCTAGTAGGTCTTTACCTTAAAGGGATGATTCGGCCGCGGCTTAAGGAAGTTGACTTCAACTGCATTGACCAGGCAGCGGCAATTTTGAGAAAACAGGTCGCCAATCCTCCGACCGTGGAGGCGCTGGCCCGACTGGTAGGCACGAATCGGCTCTATCTGAATCGGGGCTTTCACCAGGTGTATGGCGTAACGCCCTTTGGGTACTCACGAGACTGCCGTCTGTGGCAAGCCCGACGGCTGCTTCTGACCTCAGACCTTTCGATTGGCAAAGTGGCGGTCGCTGTGGGCTACACCTGCCCTAGCCACTTTACCAAGGCGTTTCGTCGAGGGATGGGCCTCAACCCCAAAGCATTTCAGATGGCGGCTTGGCAAGGCGCTATTAAAAGTGAGCAATCAAAAAATTGCGCTTTTGCCTAAAAATCCCTAGTAAGCAATCGGCCATTCCCCTACTCTAGCCAATAAGAATTCTCTTTAAGTTCAAGGTCTAAGTCTTGGCAGCGGCTGTTAGCCCGTTGCTGAGATGCTTGCTGAGTTTACAAAGGTATGTGTGAGAAGATGGGAAAGTCGTTAAAGAGTTTGAATCTGCTGACCCTGTGGGCCGTAGCAGGTGGACAGCTAGTTGTTGCAGAAGCCGCATTAGCGCAACAACCTGACCCACACGCCCCACCCATCACCGACTGGACAGCGCAAATTACAGCCCCATTGGCACAGATTACTGGCGTACGTTTAGAAGAAACCGAAGCGGGTTTACAGGTCATATTAGAGACAGCTGACAGTGAGCTAGCCACGCCAACGACGACAGTGTCAGGCAATGCCCTGATTGCAGAAATTTCCAATGCAGTACTGTTGCTATCGGAAGGAGATGAGTTTCAGCAGTTTGAACCGACTGAGGAGATTTCCCTGGTACAGGTATCGGAATTACCAGGTGACCGGGTGCAGGTGGTGATCACGGGGGCAGATGCCGCCCCAACCGCAGCGGTCAGTACAACCGCAGCCGGATTGACCCTGAGTGTAACACCAGGAATTGCCCAGGTGGACCAATCGGATGAGACTCTGAGAATTGTGGTAACAGGCGAGGAGGGGAGTCGCTACGTTGAACCAACTGCCGCTACTGGAACCCGAACCGATACGCCGCTGCGGGATATTCCCCAATCAATTCAGGTGATCCCACGGGAGGTGATTGAAGACCAGCAGGTGATTCGGTTGGGCGACGCCCTGCGAAATGTCAGTAGTGTGGTGAGAGGCGCACAAACTTTCAATGGTGAGCGATTCATTATCCGTGGTTTTGATAACGCTGCAATTCTGCGGGACGGATTTAGACAGGAGGTGTTTAGTTCGAACCTCACATTCCCAGAACTCTCTAACCTTGAAACCGTGGAAGTGCTCAAAGGTCCTGCCTCAATTCTTTTTGGCAGTCTGGAGCCCGGGGGAGTGATTAACTTAGTCAGCAAACAACCCCTGAGTGAACCGTTTTACAATCTAGAACTTCAAGGTGGTAATCGTGAGTTTATCTCACCGAGTATTGATCTTTCAGGTCCATTGACCGCCGATGGTCGTTTACTCTATCGGCTAAATGCCCTCTATCGAAATGAGGAGAGTTTTCAAGATTTTGACACGGATATTGAGCGATTTTTTGTAGCACCAACGCTGAGCTGGCAAATTAGCGATCTTACCGATTTAACCGTCAGGCTCGAATATAGTGATGATGAGCAACCTGCAAGTCAAGGTCTGGTTGCGATTGGAGATGAAGTGGCCGATATTCCCTTTGACCGGGCATTAGGCGAACTAGATGATATCAGCACTGAGGAAAGTCTGCGAGTCGCCTATAACTTTGAGCACCGCTTTAGTGATCGTTGGACGTTACGGAACAGGTTCAGTTACCGTAACATCAAAGAAGATGCTGTCTACGCTTCAAGCTCTCTTCTCCCTCTCAATGAAACCACAGGAGAAATCCCTTTAGTCTGGGTTTCTCAGGGCGGCGCTCGGGACACATTTGAATTACAGACTAATCTTGTGGGTGAATTCAACACGGGCTCAGTTGAGCACACAGTGTTGGTCGGGGTTGACCTGTTACGAGAACGTACACCGGCTGAAAATTTTGCTCGAGCTGATCTGTTCTCACCGTTTACCATTAATATCTTTAATCCAGTTTATGGTACAGTTCCTCGCCCCGATGAAGAGGATATTCCCTTCGTTATCTCGGGAACAAGTGAGGATGATGCGCTTGGCGTTTACCTCCAAGACCAAGTAACCCTGTTGGATAATCTAAAGCTTCTGGCCGGTGTCCGCTATGATACCGTTGAGCAAGAAAGCGTTTTCAAGCCAACCTTTTTTAATCCAACAGGTTCTGAATCAACCATCAATGAAGACGCCTTCACTCCCCGAGTGGGGCTAGTCTATCAGCCCATCGAAGAAGTTTCACTGTATGGCAGCTTTAGTCGGTCTTTTGCGCCTAACTCAGTAACGACGGTTGACGGTGATATTATCCCACCAGAACGGGGAGAACAATTTGAAGTCGGTGCCAGAGCTGAACTGCTGGAGGGCAGATTGAACGCCAACTTAGCCTTGTTTGATCTCACTAAACAGAACGTCGCCACCACTGACCCCGATAATACATTGTTCTCGGTTGCAACCGGAGAGGAAAGAAGCCGAGGGATTGAGTTAGATATTGCCGGAGAAATTCTGCCCGGTTGGAACATCATCACCAACTATGCGTTTCTCGACGCCGACATCACTGAAGATGAAGATGGCAACGACGGGAACCGACTGGCGGGCGTGCCCGAGCACAATTTTAACCTGTGGACGACCTATGCCCTTCAAGCTGGACCGCTGAAAGGTCTGGGCTTTGGCCTGGGCGTTAACTATGTGAGTGAGCGCTTTGGCGACAATGCCAACAGCTTTGAGGTAGAGGACTATTTCCTCACCAACGCCGCTGTCTCCTATGAACGCGATAACTGGCGCGCTGCGCTCAATATCCGCAATTTGTTCGATATTGACTACATTGAATCTGCTAGCACTACCCGGAGAGTTGGCATTAATCCAGGTGAGCCCTTTACGCTCATTGGCTCATTCTCAATTGAATTTTGAGTTGTTAGCCCGGATGAAGTATGTGGTCAGTTACAAAATGCGTTTTGGGCGCAAAAAAAATGCGTTTCGGAGCCAAAACCTATAGGGATATGTTCGCTAGCTAACCTAAGCTTGGTGAGATGGATCACTTTCCCCCCTCTCCCCTGCACCCCCTCTCCCCTTCTTTCGCGTGCGAACTTTTCTAATCATCTGGCTTGGTCAATTCGCCTCACTGCTAGGCTCTGAGATGACCAACTTCGCCATTACCATCTGGGCCTGGGAAGTGACGGGGCAAGCTACCCCACTTTCCTTTATCCTGGCCGTGACTCAGATTCCCAGGCTATTGATTTCACCTTTTGCTGGCATCTGGGTTGATCGATTTAATCGCAAACATCTAATGTTTTTAGGGGATACTGTCGCCGGGCTCTCCACTATTGCCCTACTAATTTTATTTCTGACGGATCATCTACAAATCTGGCATCTCTATGTCTCGGGTGCCGTTAATGGCCTCTTCGGCTACATCCAGGGGTTAGCCCATTCAGCCTCTATGTCGCTGATTGTGGCAGAACAGCACTATGCCCGCGCATCTGCTTTTGAGTCCTTACAGATGTCTGGCAGCTATGTGATTGCACCGGCCATTGCCGGAACTGTGTATGCGGTTACGGGTCTGAGTGGGATTCTTGCTATTGATTTGGTTACTTTTGGGATTGCGATCGCAACTCTCAGCACCGTTACTATCCCTCAACCAACCGCCTGCTCCCAAACAACTGAACCCGTCTGGCAACAGCTCACCTTTGGTCTCCACTATTTGTGGAATCGTCCCAGTCTTAGGGTCCTGCTAAGTTTTTTTCTAATTCTTAATTTTATCGACAGCGCCAGCTTTACCCTATTACCCCCCATGGTGTTGGCACGTATGCAAAATAACTCCACCATTTTAGGGACGCTATTTTCTTTTTTTGGCATCGGCGGACTGTTGGGTGGACTTACCCTTAGTATTTGGGGTGGTCCGAGGCGGCGTATCCATGGGATCCTAATTTTTAGTGCAGTTTGGAAGGCAGGTCTAATCGTGCTGGCACTTTCCCAAACAGTGTCTACCAAAATTGGTACGGCCCTGGTCAGTGGATTTTGTTCACCGTTTCCCGGTAGCTGCAGTCAGGCTATCTGGCGCTCAAAAGTAGAACCAGAGGTGCAGGGAAGAGTGTTTTCTACACGGTTTTTGTTGACTCAGTTGGCAACACCGTTTGGGGCTGCGATCGCAGGTCCCCTGGCCGATCATGTTTTTGAACCGGCCATGCAGCCTGAAAAACCTATGGCTCAGCTATTGGGAAATCTTTTTGGAGTGGGCGCTGGTGCTGGCATGGCATT
>JBCCJU010000206.1:0-9164 GCA_039027715.1 Cyanobacteria bacterium P01_C01_bin.120 | reverse complement strand
TGCCTAGCTCACCGGGATCGCGCCCGGTCATCATGCAGCTCCAGGCGGGTACCGTAATGGCGGGAATACTGCTTTCCAGACGCCCATAACTGCCCTTTGCCATTAACTGACTGAGGTTGGGCAAATCATCTCGCCAGCGCTCAAATACTAGCGACGGTTCCATACAATCTAAACCGATAATTAATAGGCGAGGCTTAGGCATTTCTAGAACACTAACGGGATTGAGCCTATTTTAAGAGGTTCAGCTGAAGACCTACGGCTAAGAGCCGCAAAAATTGAGGTTCCTTGTGGTGCGTTGATCTACGACTGTAACGATGCTTTATCAGTATTGAGCTTATTAGCTTATTGACTTATCAGACCGCGATGCCAGCAAGTATATTTATAGGCTGGCGTTTTGCCCGTTGACGATATCTGCCTGATGGTAATGAACCAATATATTGATTAATTTGCCGCTCTCGATTTAATGGTGGAACCAGCGCTAGCCAGACTAACTAAGGCGATCGCCATGGCCATGCGCCCCGTTAGCTGTTCTCCCAAAAGCAGCAGGCTCATACAGGATGCGACCGCAGGTTCAAGGCTCATCAGCACGCCAAATACCCTGACGGGTAACTGCCGCAGTGCCGCTATTTCCAGCGAGTAAGGCAAAGCTGAGGACAGAATCGCTACCAACAGTCCCATCAACAAGATATAGGGATCAAATAGCTTTACGCCTTCCGTCGCGAGGCCGAAAGGCACAATCACAATTGCTCCTGCGGTCATGGCCAGCGCTACTCCGTCGGCGCCGGGAAATACCTTGCTCACCTGCGATGAAAATACAATATAAGCGGCCCAACAAGCTCCGGCAATTAGCGCCAGCAGCACTCCTAGGGGATGCAGCGAAAGTCCGCCGACTGGAGCCAGTAGCAGCACACCGGCAGCCGCCATGGCTACCCATAAGCCATCGACTTTTTTCCGAGAATAGGCCAGCGCTACTCCCAACGGGCCAATAAATTCTAGAGTGACGGCGACGCCAATCGGAATGTAGGCGATCGCATGATACAGGCAAGCATTCATGACGCCCATGGAGAGTCCCAATAGCGCTAGGAGGCGATATGCTGGCCATGAATAATTTTTCCAACGCGGTCGAAACAGCACTAACAACACTAGCGCGCCCAGCCCTAACCGCAAGCTCACCATGCCAAACGGACTTATCTGATTAAACAGGCCCTTAGCAATCGCGGCCCCCGAGTGAATCGACGCCATTGAAAGAAATAGCAGCAGAATCGGCGATCGCCAGTTATTTTGAGTCGTCAGTTGCGCCATGCGATTTCGCCTCCCTGAATGCTGACTTTCGGTACAGTAGCGCAACTTTACCTGCGTCACCTAATAGTGACAGACATGCTTAGTATGAGTACCTTTCATGACTGTTGCCAATTCAGAAGAAAGCACCAAATGATGACCCGCGCTGAACTCGGAAAAATATTACAGTGAGCGGTTTTCCGACTGTACTTTAAGCTGCTTGGTGCGAATATCCGTTAGCTGGGCCAGGCAAGTATTAGTATTGCCACTGGCAAAGGCGCAGTGGGCATCACGATAATCTAGCCAAGCGAGTTGGGCATCGGTCAAGTGTTCTTGCTCCGCCGAGGTGAGATAGGTCTGCAGTTCCTGATAGACGGCATTAAGTTCTTGGTCAACCACTTCTAAGCTGGCTGTAGTAGTAGCAGTTTGCCCCAGCACAGCGGTGCGATCGCTCGTCAGCCGAGTCATGCAGTTGTTATAAATCATGGGCTCGATTGAGCCTCCGGCATATTGGGAGGCGACAAAATCACAATTAATATCGCGAAAGTCTATCCAAGCTTGCTCAGCGGCTATCAGTTGGTCGGCCTGATTAGCGCTGACAGATGTTTTGACCGCTTGATAGACGTTGTTAAGTTGGATATCGGCCTGCTCATATTCAGCAGCAGCACACATGGTCATAGCCATCTGAGTCGTGGGATCAGCACATTCTGCCGGCAAAGGGGGAATCGGTGCTGGTTCAAAGGCTTCGGTTGATTCTGCGCCTGCGCTCCCAGAGGAAGTCGTACTGGTGGATGCGGGAGATTCAGGGGTGCTGGATGCTCCGCCTGGCGAACCATTGGTGCTTGATGGCTCAGTTGTGGTTGCCGAATCGGGGGCTGGCTGCTCGGTCGTTTCGACCGCCGTCTGACAAGCTGAAATTGCGCCGACACAAAGGGCTAGCGCTAGTCCTTGACATATTTTTCTTATCTTAGACATGGTTTTGCCCCTTACCAAGCAACGTTATTCAGCATAACTCGCCTTTTTTGTTGAGGTATGTCGGCTAGTCAGATTTTGCGATCGCCACTCGAAAACCACGGATTAACCGGCCCGTTGACGGAAGATATTTAAGACGACATTTTAGGAAACTGCTAGAAATGAGTCGTAAATGCAGACTGGTGTATGAATAAGAAACAATGTGATAGAAAAACTTAGGAGAGACGATGGCAAATAGTCGGGTAAAGGCAATTTTGACAATGGGGCTAGGTTTTGCCTGCGCGGCTTGGCCAGCTCAAGCGCAATCACCGGGCTTGTATTATGCTTGGCGATTAATTAATAGCGATTCAGTAGCTTGTCTTGAGCGTGCTACTGCTGTCTTAACCAACCAAGAACTCAACAATATTCAAGTTGAAGGCAACAGTGTTGCTGGTACGACCGAAGATTCGACAGCGGTCTTTGTCTGTCTAGAAAACGCTGGTAATACTACGGTCATGATTATGGTTTCCAGCACGGATGATGACATGGCTTTCGCGCTCAGAGAAACGTTAAAAGAAAACTTTTAGCGGTTTGTTTCAAGCTTTGAACAGGGTATTTATTATGGCTGGCCGCGATCGCCGGCCGGTTTTGGCGGTTTTGCTGTAGGGTAATAGTCCAGATATCGTTCAGGAGTTTTGCTGGTGGTGGCTGTTCGAGTTCGGCAACACGTTAATCCCCTCAGCCATAGTATCAGACGCAAGTTGGTCAACTGAACTGGGCCGACATTTACCAGCATTTTGAGCAGCCTCTGCATCTGGATATTGGTTGTGCCAAGGGGCATTTTGTTAGTCAGATGGCCAGTCTGCAGCCAGGGTGGAATTTTTTAGGTCTGGAAATTCGCGCTCCTTTGGTGGAGCAAGCTTTGCAACAGCGCGATCGCGATGGGTTCAGCAATCTCCATTTTTTGTTTAGCAATGCCAATGTCTCGCTGGCAGAACTGCTAGAAACCTTGCCATCTGGGACGCTGCAGCAGGTCAGCATTCAGTTTCCCGATCCCTGGTTTAAGAAGCGCCATCAAAAGCGGCGCGTTGTACAGCCAGAACTGGTGCAGACATTGGCCCAGCATTTACCGACAATTGGGCGAGTGGTGCTGCAGTCAGACGTGGAATCGGTAGCGCAGGAAATGTGCGATCGCTTTGGCGAAAATCCCGCTTTTCAACGCACTGCGGCTGATTGGCTAGCCGACAGTCCTTTTCCGGCGCAAACTGACCGCGAACTCTTGACGCTTAGCAAGGGCCTGCCGGTCTTTCGCGCCATTTTCACGAAATCTGCTCGGTAGCCGTTAGTTACGCCTGCAGGCATTCCTGGGAAAGAGAACTGGTATAAGCCGCCTGCAGAGCAATCACTGCAGAGTTTCGCCATGCTGACGCAGGTATTCGTAGGCGGCGATCGCCGCTGCCGTCGACACATTTAAAGATTCGACCCGTCCCCACTGGGGAATTTCAACCATCTGATCGCACTGTTCCAGCAAGCTGGAGGGAATGCCAGTCAGTTCGCGACCCAGCAGCAGCACCGATTGCCTGGGAAAGGCAAATCTCGTTAGGGAAACGGCGCGGGTGTGGCGGGTCAAAGCGATAACCGTGGCGGCTTGGCGTTGCTGTTGAGTAATCCAGACCGGAAGCTGCTCGACGGCACAAACACTGATGGGCTGCCAGCGCTCAGCGGAGACGGCGACTTTTCGAAACGCCGGGTCTGCGGAGATATGTGTCGATGACAGTACCAACTCCTGCAATTGCAGAACCTCGGCAGTACGGCATAGGGCGCCCAAATTCATGGGATTTTGTACCAAGCTGGCGCAGAAGACAAGAGCGTGGCGAGCGTCAGGGGCTGAGAGCGATCGCGACGGCATAGAAACGGAGAGTTTGAAATCCAGAATGCAGAAAGCCGAATATAGCCAATCTCACAAGTATTGGAAGCAGCCTTCAAAGTTTGAATATTTCGGTAAACACAGTTTCAGGGAGTCCCGATTGTCCGCAAAGTGGGACCGCAGGGGAGTGATCGATTCGCTTGGCAAAGGCCCTGCCAATGCAGCCTCTTTGGGTAAAACTAAGCCACACCAAAGTATTCAGGCTCGTTCCCAGGGGTCCACTTGATGTTGCAGCCAATGCTGGGTTTTTGATCAGGACTCAAGGTGTCGCCTTTGAGCACACCATCAATCGCTGCCCGCAAATCTTTGCCCGTAACCGGAACATCGTTGCCGGGACGACTGTCGTCGAGTTGCCCCCGATAAACCAGCTTGCGATCGCCATCGAACACAAAGAAATCGGGCGTGCAGGCAGCGGTATAAGCCTTTGCCATGGCCTGAGTTTCGTCGTAGCAGTAGGGAAAATTGAACTGCAGGGTAGCGGCCATGGCCTTGAGATGCTCGGGGGCGTCTTGGGGATGGGTCTGAACACTGTTAGCGCTGACGGCTAAAATACCCACGTTTTTGGGCACATAGTCCTGACCCAATTTGGCGAGTTCGTCTTGCACATGCTTAACAAAAGGACAGTGCTGGCAGATAAACATCACTACGAGCACCGACTTATCGGCGAAAGTTTCGAGGGTAGTCGTGTCGCCAGAAACCACATCCGGCAGAGCAAAATCCGGGGCAGTGGTACCCAGTTCCAACATTGTCGAGCTGACCATCACCATAGTAGAAATCCTCACTCGTCTTGATTGTGGGTGGCTTTATCCTACCAAGTTCACCCGCACAATCCTCATCCAAAGTGGGGGCTAAAACAACCGATGCCGCTAGATATGCCGCCGCTGCTGGATGAAGGCAGCCACAGAAAAAACGTACAAGACAGACCGAAATAGTGTTCGATAGCCTAAGGAGAAACTGACATCAAGGTCGTGAAATCCTATGGCGATCGCCGCTAATTCCATGCCTAAATCGACTCCGTGGCGAGAGTTTTGGGCTGGCGCCCGGCAGACAATCCCCCTAATTGTGGGAGCTATTCCCTTTGGGATTATTTTTGGGACGTTAGCGCAAAGTAGTGGGCTGTCGTTGGCGGCGGCGGCGGCGATGTCGGTCTGTGTGTTTGCGGGCTCGTCGCAATTTATTGCCCTAGGCCTGTTGGGGACGAGCTCACCCGTCGGAGTCATTATTTTGACCACGTTGGTGGTTAATCTGCGTCATCTGCTGTACTCCATTGGCTTAGTGCCCTACTTGCAGCCGCTGGGAGCCGGATGGAAAGCAGTGCTGGCCTTTTGGCTGACGGACGAAACATTTATGGTGGCGATTCAACGATATCGCCAGCCTGACTCCTCCTCTCACAAGCACTGGTTTCAGTTGGGCTCAGCCCTATCAATGTATGGCAATTGGCAGCTTTGTACTTGGCTCGGCCTGACGCTGGGCCAATCGATTCCCAATGCGGCCAACTGGGGCTTAGATTTTGCCATGGTCGCCACGTTTATTGGCATGACTATGCCCTATCTGCAGACCCGCCCAATGGTGGCAACGGTAGTGGTTTCGGGGGGGACGGCCTTGTTAGCTCGATCTCTCCCTCATCAGCTGGGGTTAATGGTGGCAGCGATCGCCGGCATCGCCACCGGCATGATTGTGGAAGACCTGATGAAACCGGAGGAATAAATTGATGAGCCCTACAGAATGGTGGCTAGTTAGCGGCATGGCCTTAGTCACTTTCTTAATTCGCTATCCCGCATTAGCGCTCAGTGGTCGCCTAAAGCTGCCGGCTAAATTACTGCAGGCTCTGAACTATGTGCCGCCGGCGGTGCTCGTCGCGATCGTGGTGCCAGCCATATTTGTCGAATCAGGCGACCTTTGGTTTAGCTGGCAGAATCCGCGCATTGTGGGGGCAATTGTGACGGTCGCGATCGGCCTTTGGCGCCAAAATCTGCTGCTGACGATCACCGTCGGCATGGGAGTATTTTTACTGTGGCAGTTGGCTGTCTAAAAGGAGCGGCGAAGGGGTATTCGAAATAGTGTCAAGGCAAATGAGACAATCGCTTGAACGCCTTCTGAGTCACCACTCTTCAGATATTTGAAGATTTCTGCTACCGATGAGTCCTTAACTCTTCGGGTAGATGTAGCTTTACTGAAGCAGCGATAGCGTAAACTCATCAAACGAAGCTGCTAGGTTGTCCGGCGCCATGGGTCCAGACTGAACCACAATCAGTTTGGCCGAAATCTAGAGGGTTTGGCATCAGCAAAACACCGCTGGTAATTCTCAACAGCACAAGTACTTATTATTTTCATGAGGATGTATCAGTCTAATAAAAATTTGCTTGGGGTTGTGCTAATGGAGATTTCACGCAAATATAGCTGCATGAGCGAACTCGATGGCATCTGGGTCGAGCAAAGTCTGCATTATGGCCCAATCTGACGCTAAGTAGCCAAAAAATCGTATCTCAGGAACCATGACAGTCAGTCTCAACTATTTCTCTCAACCTCTGTGGATATCTCCCCCTGTGGATGTGCCGTCTGTATTAGCCCAGGTAGATATGGCGCCTCTGGAAAGCTTTGTTTCCGAGATGAGCACAAATTTGGGTGCATTTTTGCCCAGTTTAATTTGGGCGATCGTCATCTTAATCGCCGGTTGGATTGTGGCCACAGTCGCCGCCTCTATTACTAAAAGCGTGCTAAAGCGGACAACGTTAGACGACCGTCTCACCAATATGATTATGGGGCAAGCTCCCGACCGTGATGTTCCTGTCGAGGCTTGGGCTGCTACGGCGGTTTACTGGATCATTCTCATTTTTACGCTGGTAGCGTTTCTCAATGCCCTTGAGCTAGAAGTCGTTTCTGAGCCCCTGAATGATTTTTTACAAGAGATTTTCCAGTATTTGCCGCGCATTGGTGGAGCTGCGCTTTTACTCGCAGTCGCTTGGGCTACGGCAACTATTGTCAAGGTACTAATTACGCAAGGCTTGGCACGCTTTAACTTGGACGATCGCTTGTCGGAGGAAATGGGCGAGGACAGCAGCCCGATTGTGCTGAATGAGTCTATCGGCAGCATTCTCTACTGGTTCATCTTCCTGCTGTTTGTGCCACTGATTTTGAGTGCGCTCAACCTGCCAGGGCTGTTGGCTCCCATTGAAGCGCTCATCAATGATTTCTTACAGGCGATTCCCCGGATTTTAACCGCCGGCATAATTTTGGCCGTTGGCTGGTTTATTGCTCGCATTGTGCGCAAGATCGTGACCAATCTGTTGCAGGCTACCCGAGCCGATGCGATTGGCGCACGGTTTGGCCTCTCTTCAGCGACCACGACTGCTGAGACTACCGGCACCTCTAGCGACGTGAGTGAAGGCATGTCGCTTTCCAAGCTAGCCGGCACCATTGTTTTCGTCTTGATTTTGATTCCTGCTGTAGTGGCTGCACTCAACGAGCTCGATATCGATGCGATTTCGGGGCCGGCCATTTCCATGCTGGAGCTGATTCTCGATTCCATTCCTCGCATCATCATGGCCGGTGTTGTGCTGGCAGTGGCCTATGTGGTGGGTCAGTTTGTCTCAGACTTGGTTACTGGGCTGTTGCGTACTGCCGGATTCGACAATATTCTCAGCATTCTGGGGCTGCCAGAGCTCAATGCACCGGCGTCTGGCGTTGAGACGATTGATGCCGAAGGTCGACCGGCTACTCGAGTTGAAACGGCCAGCACATCGCCTTCTGAGGTGTTGGGCTTGGTCGCTTTGGTAGGCATCGTGCTCTTCGGCGCGATTACCGCGACTGAAATCCTGGGCTTTGAAACTCTTTCCACCATTGTGCGGGCGATTCTGCGAATTTCGGCCAGAGTATTAAGTGGTGTGGTGGTCTTTGCTGTGGGTCTATATTTTGCGAATCTGGCCTTCCGCCTAATTCGCAATATGGGCGGTGCTCAGGCTAATATCCTGGCTCAGTCGGCCCGGATTGCCCTAATTGCCCTGGTGACTGCGATGGGGCTGCAGCAAATGGGCGTTGCAACCGATATCGTGAATTTGGCGTTTGGCTTGCTGTTGGGAGCGGTTGCCGTGGCGATCGCGATCGCGTTTGGCCTGGGTGGTCGCGATATTGCCTCGGAGCAAATTCGCGAGTGGCTCAATGCCTTCAAGCAGCGTTAACGACCTATGGGCTTTGCTCCCAGAATCATCGTCACTGACTAACTCAGAAGCTATGAGGACGCTGAGGAAGAGCTGATTCCAGGTGTTGAACACAGGCAGCACCTGGGCCAGTTCTTGCAAACTGTCAAAACTGGCTACGGATTTGAAGACCAAAGGTGCGGCGATCGCCATAGCCGGCTAAAACATCGCCTCCAAACCCCGGAAAGGCCAGGAAGACATATTCCGTATCAAATTTGATTGGGAAAAGCTCGTCAGGCAATTTAGAGTCGTCAAAAAGGTTCTGCTACAAAGGCTGTGTGGATTTGTTTTCACAGCAGTGGCCCGTTGCGATCGCAATGTCCCAAACCTTAGAAATCTCAAGGTCGTCGTCGCGGCGACAACCCGTTGATCAGAGTTAGGCGCCAATTCTCACGGCATCAGCCTTTGAGCTATTCAAACGGTGAGCTGAACTGCGGATTGGTCAAAAACGTTTCATCCGTCAGACTGCGGAGGAACGCCAGTAGATCCTGTTTTTCGGCATCCGTGAGGGTGAAGCCCCGGATAAAGTGACTCTTCAACGGATTTTGACTGCCGACGCCAGCATCAGGGCCGGTTTCAATAGTGCGGCCGCCCGCCGCGTAGTGGGCGATCGCCTCTTCGAGGGTCGCCACGCTGCCGTCGTGCATATAGGGTGCCGTCACCTCGATATTACGCAGGGTGGGCGCTCTAAATTTGCCCATATCCGCCGCTGCGTGGGTAATCTCCTTGACGCCAATATTGTCGGGCGGATAGGCCCCGTTGCCGTCAATGTTGTAGAGCCCGGTGTTATGAAAAGCCATTTCGATAAAGCC
>JBCCJU010000205.1:0-9347 GCA_039027715.1 Cyanobacteria bacterium P01_C01_bin.120 | reverse complement strand
ATTACTCTCTCAGTATTTGACGACGGCGCTAACGAAGGACCCGAGTCATTAACCTTCACCTTAGTCGATGGCGAGCAATATGAAGTGAACTCCATTGCCACCTACGATTTTGCTTGGACTGGCCAAATTGCTGGATTTAGCGTTGAGGGAGAGTTTAGCTACGATGCTAGCCAGTCCTATGAAGCGGGCATTGTGCGAGAAGAAGACCTGTTATCACTCGAAGTGTCCTTCTTTGATCCGGATGGCAATTTACTACGCACCTACACTGACGCTCAAGACCAGAGTCTGTATCCTACAGTTAACTTTGCCTTCGACACTGAGACCGGAGAGATTTTACAAGACGGTACTTGGGATGTCGATGATAATGTCGATTTGACGAGAAACGGCTTTATGCTCGGTGAGGGGAATCCGGACCTCAGAAGCGAAGTCGGCGTGCAGTCAGGACTGGCCTTCTGGACTCGCCCTGCGGACGACAAGCTACCACACCTGCACGTGGATGACTGGGCAGACGAATTTGGCTTCCCCATCGGCTACAGCAGCCATGAAGATGTTTCTTTCCCAACGGAAACTGTGGCTGATTTAATTGAAACCGGGAAGGTGGGCGATGCCTATCTGGAATCAGTTCAAGACAGTTTGGCAGAACGCGGCAGTCCGGTTGTCGCTTCCGTGGCTGAAAATGGTTCGGGGGGCACGATCGCACTCACAATCAATGATTTTGAGACCGCTGGTACGAGCGCCAGCGATATTTTGCAGGGTGACGATGCCGACAATAGCCTGGCTGGTCTCGACGGTGACGATATTCTGGCAGGAGCTGGTGGCAATGACCTGCTGTTGGGCGCTGACGGAGCCGATGTGCTGCGGGCTGGCGATGGCAGCGATATTGCCTTTGGCGGTGGCGGCGACGACATCGTTGACGGGCAAGCCGGTGATGATGTTGTCAGTGGGGCCGAGGGCAGCGATATCGTCATCGGTGGCGCTGGGAACGATACCCTGATGGGGGTTACGGGCACCGATTATCTGATTGGCGATTCCCTCTCCAGCGGCGGTGGCAGCGATCTGTTTGTCTACGGCAATGACGATGGCACCGACATCATCCTGGACTTTGAAGTGGGCATTGACCAAATTGGCCTGGTGGAAGGGGAGCTGACCTTTGCTGACCTAACGCTGACTCAGAACGGCGGCAATACGCTGCTGACCGTTACGGAGACCAGTGAAGTTTTGGCAGTCCTCAATAATGTGGAGGCGACAGGAATCGGCGAAGACAGCTTTGTCATCGTTCCCGATGTCTCCAACATTGACGAGGCCCTGGCTCTGATTGGCGGCGAATCCGACATTATTGGCACCAGCAGTGCCGATGTCTTGGTAGGCACGTGACGAGCCTGGATAGCCTAGCGGGCGACGATACCGACACCGGGGGTGCCGGTGCCGATCAGTTCGTTTTAGCTTTGCACCAAGGAGTTAATACGATCACTGATTTTGAAATCGGCGTCGATCAGGTTATCCTCAGCGGTCTCACTCCTGAGGGCGTCAAACTGGTAACGGCCAACGAAAACACCCTCATCATGCCCAATAGCGATGAGCTATTGGGCGTTATCCAGGGGGTTACTGGACTCGATAACAGCATATTTGGCTGATTAAAGGTGTTAGTCAGATAGTGAGGCATGAACATAGCCTCCGGCCTTTTGGTCGGGGGCTTTATTTATGGAAACGGTTCACAGCGCTGAGAGAGAACGCCAGGTTTTGCAAAATTTGCAAGTTTGGGCACTGTTGAAAACTAGATATGATTTCTTTAGAGCGGCAGTTTAGCGATCGCGCAATTATGCAATTGCCTTATAGGGTTTGAAACAAAACGACTGGTGTAGAGATGGTTCGCTGACTTAGGCAGAGCAAAGAGCTGAAAGAGGCCCGCTCGTAAAAATAGGGGCAGTCTTGGCGGAAAGGCGAGGCGATCGCTCCACATTTTGCCATTTGCCCCCAGCAAAATTGGCGCTGCTGATTTTGCTGGGGATTAAGCCTCGAACATTCAGCCACCAAGAAAAATCCGGCTGCCCCGAACGAGTACAGCTGGACACTGTGGTTCAAGTTAGTCTGAGGGCGTCTCCAATTTTGGCCTTCTCCCGCCCTCCCTAGAGAAAGCCAAGCTTTTCAGGTAACGAGCAGAAATAGGAATTGAATTAGTTTTGGGTTTTGAGTTTTGAATTGTGCAGTTCACTTCAACTCAAAACTCAACATTGATCACTCAAAACTCTCTCTTCCCTATTCCCTCTTCCT
This sequence comes from Cyanobacteria bacterium P01_C01_bin.120, assembly GCA_039027715.1. GTDB lineage: Bacteria > Cyanobacteriota > Cyanobacteriia > Phormidesmidales > Phormidesmidaceae > Halomicronema. The sequence continues at coordinate 7,076 of JBCCJU010000205.1, read as the reverse complement.
CTCTACACAAACACGCTACTGTCGAGTCCCATCGCGTCCGTCACCACTCCGATCAACTCATTGCTGTTGGTGAGCAAGAAGGTGTCGCTGCCCATTTCAAAGAACCGCACGCCGTCGGGAGTAAGGCCGCCGAGGCTGATTTGGTCCACGCCGACCTCAAAGTCGGTGATGGTGTCCACGCCTTGGGTAATTGTGAGGACAAACTGGTCGACTCCGGCCCCGCCGGTGTAGGTGTCATCGCTGAGGAGACCATCGAGCAGGTCATCGCCGTCGGTACCCATAAGCAGGTCGTCGCCGTCGGTGCCAGTAAGGTCGCCACCACCGCCGTCGCCTTCCGTGAGGGATGCTGTCAGCTCGTAGGCGCCAAAGACAACGCCTACCTCTGGGAACGTCCAACCACTACCGCTGCTTACTACATTTGGGTCGTAGTTGCGGTTACCCAACACGCTAACGCCCACATAGTAGGTGCCTGCTAATTCGGCAGTGTATTCAATGAATGGATCGCGGGAGAACTCTTCACCTGGAGCTGCGCCGTCATTATTCGCAGCCAGCTCGTTGCCCTCTGCATCAAATAAGCGCAGTTCGGTATCGACTCTTTGAATTACTTCATCCAGCGCGGGAAATGGAATATCGCCACGTACCAAAGACTGTGTTCCTGGCTCATCCGCATCAATATCTAAAGCGAGTGTTTGTCCTGCCTCTAAAGTAACCGAGTAAAAGTCTACGTCTTCGGAGAAACCACCGAAGAATCTGGCAAGTGGACGAGAAACAGTTTCTCCCATAGTTGCACTAATAGAAACTATAGGATTATCAGCATTCAATCCGAGGGCATTAGCTTCAGATAGGGTGCTGTTACCCTCAACCTCTTCAGAAACTTCAAGCTGATCTAGAGTTTCGACGATACTGAAAGTAGCCTCGGAAGCTGCTTGGTTAATTTCGTAGCTGTCGCCTGACTCTAGGGTAAAGGTAGCGGTTTCACTGCCTTCGTCTACGCCATCATCGAGAACGGGTAGGCTAATCGTTGCTTCCCGTTCGGTAATTGTCAGGTCAAAGCCGTCGTCCCGCACCTCGGCAATAGTACCGCCTTGCACTTCAATAGCATCTAAATCGAAATCACTTAAAGAAGGCGCGCTGACACTAACAGTTAAGCCCTCTTCTGGTGGGGGTGCACTGAGACTGAAGGTATGAACGCTCGCTGTCCCTTCTGATTCAATTAAAGCATCACCCCTAGCAGAACCCGTCAAACTCACCTGAATCTGTGAACCTGGATTATCGGCAATAGTGAGGCTAATTTCACTGGCTGACTCGTCGATGGTGTAGCCTTCTAGAGGTTGGAGGGCAAAGTTGAGAGCGAGAATGCCCTCTTGAAAAGAATCGGCGGGTAGCCCCGTATCAACCGTTAGCTCGTCAAAAACGGACAGTGTAATGGTGGCAGTCTGCTCTGTGATGGTGAAGAAGAAGCCAGAGGAATCACTGTTGGGAAGCGGAAAATTACCTCCACTAATCTCAGCTTCTAGCACATCAAACTGACCGAGGACGCTGCCGACAACGGTGTCATCCTCACTATCAAGAAATACGGTTACGCCTTCTGCGGGTGGTGGCTCTGATAAGGTGAAGGTAAGGGTGGTTTCGGTGCCTTCTGTCTCAATTAGCTGTGTTTCGCTGATAGTCACGCCGACTTCGGGAACAGTGTCTCCTCCACCAGTAGACGCGGGAACATCTTCTAAAGAATCGTAGTATGTTACCTCTGTCTCCCCAGTGTCGGATGCAATTTCATAGCCTTTCCCTGGCTGTAGGAAGAAAGTAACATCTTCAGCTCCATCGGTTTCTAAACTTTCAAATTCATCAGCAAGAGTATCTAATCCCAAAGATTCAAAGGAACCAGGACGATTAGCGCTTTCTAGAGTAACGGTCATTGTGGGTTCTTCGATCAGCAACCGAATCCCCGTTGGGATGCCGTCTTCGTTATAAAATGCCCCTAATGACTGCCCACCAATAGTGCTGGGAAGACTGTTTTGCTGAGTAAGTGAAACATAATCAAATAGATTTGCGTCGCTATTGAGAACAAACTCAATCCCTCCTTCGGGAATTTCGCCGTCTGCCTGAATCGTAAAGTTAACGCTAGAGTTACCACCAGTTTCGACAAACTCCACTACGGCATTAGTAAAGTTGCCCTCGCTGTCTGTAGTAGTGGGATTAGCACTCAAAGAGAGCGTAGAGGGATTTGTGACGTTGGGATTGACAACGGGCGGAGTAGGAGTACCAACTGCGCGAGGATTGCCCTCTGTCAGCAAATCGATCTCAATTTCATAGCTACCGTATATTATCCGGTTGTTATCTGAAAGACCGGGGGTTTCTAAGCTGTAGCTAGGGTCTACGCCAAGAAGGGTAGGGAGCACTGCTTGCGATTCTGAAACACCAACGTAGTAAATTCCATCTTCTGGTGCAATGAATTCTAGGTAAGCTTCCGTTTCATTTTCATTGACTGTTCCATCTTCATTGAACGGGCCAACGCCACCAAACAACTTATCTGGCGCGGCAGGTGTCGTATCACCAGCAAAGCCGAGTCGATCTCCGCTAGCGTCGAAGGCAACTATACCGGAAATAAAGCCTTGACCATTGGGACTCGGATTGCCTTCAACCTCAAAAGTTTCAACGGCAACCGTGTCTCCTGCGCTCAATTCCAACTTATACAGATCGACATCCTCGTTGTAATCGACGTAGGTGTATGTACCGTCGGGGTTGAGGTAGCGGTTACCAATGTCAAAGTATATGGAATCAGCAGCAGAAAAGGAGGGATTCTCAGGGGTAATCCCTGTATCGGTCGCTACAGGGATAATGTCGTTTGCTTCAGTAACTTCGCCTCGCGGAATATCGCTTCGCGCATCTACCAAGTTAAACGTACCGCTGCTGTAGTCCTCAATAATCTCATACCCTTCTCCCGCAGCTAAGCTAAAGGTTGCAGTCTCCCCAGTTTCTGTTTCTCCATCATCCGCAATGGGCAGGTTCACCAGGGTGGTGTATTCCGTCATCCGCAGGTCAAACCCACCATCGCGGGCTTCTACGATTTCACCCACTTCAACAGAGATGCCTGCCAGGTCAAACTCGCTGAGGTTCGGCGCATCGACTGAGACGACTAGGCCACCTTCGGGAATAACGCCATCGGTGGCCAGAAAAGCGTGGGCCGAGACGGTGCCTTCGGCTTCAATCAGGTAGTCGGGGCCGGTAAAAAGACTGACTTGTACCATAATCTTGAATTCTCTCCTTGAGTGATTTTTAGATTGTTTGCAGTTGGTAAGCCGCAAATGGGTCAGGACACAGCCTGAAGTTGCACCAGCTCAAAAAGCTGGCGCAGGCTTTACCTATTGGTTGCAGTGTCAAATCGGGCCGTCTAATCGGCTGCATTGAAAACGTATCTATTGAGCGTATTGGGTTTACCAAAGGCTCATGCCTTACAGGTCTGTAGTTAGCTTCAATCTCCTCATCCATTACTGAATCCCCTCTTGGAAGGGGCGCAGGGGTGGGTCGGTTGGACCTCAAAGGGGTCGCCCACCCCGTCCTACGGGCACCCCTCCACTGGAGGGGATGTGACGCTAAACACGTACCTCAAGACGTGAGAACCCTCTACACGCAAAACAAGCAGGTTGCTAACAGCGCATGGAGGTCTCACACACAGGGGGTTACGGTAAATCGCAAACCTCTTGAGCGACTATTGAGAATGAAACTCAATAATCACACCGAAGTAAACATACTACGGATCGTTAGAGGATAAAGGGCAAAACGCCGTCTCGAAGAACTAAAGCAACGTCTCGAAGAGAAAAAGCCCAAACTCCATCAACATTTTTCAAATGCATTGACAAGTTGCCTGTCATAGACAGTGCGATCCGTAAGGCAATGCAATCCTGGTAAACTACTTTTGAGCTTGGAGGTCTCTTCTACTCCTCCGCTCTGATACTTGTCTGCCTTCAACACCGTGACTATCTTCCTAACTCGTAAAGAATTGTTAGAACAACTTCAGGAAGCAGATGAGAGACTGCATATTGATGCGTCAGACGAGCTAGATGTCGTTTTGAAGCACAACGGGCAATTTTGTCAAGGATGGATACGATATATCTACTTAAGAAAGGGAATATTACTACGGATTCATAGTACGCAGATGCGAGATCGACTCGTAATCTACACTCCTGAGTTTGAAAATATATTGAACTGGCAATTTTGGCTTTCGGGCAAACTGAAAGCCACTAAAAGCCCTTCTCACAGACAAGCCAACTTCTCACTTGAAGCGGGACGATATATTTTCTCTGGCAACGGTTCGGAAGACTGTGTCATCGACGATATATCGGACAAAGAAGCAATTCTCGAAGTTAAGATCGCAGTGCAGCCAGACGTTCTGCGTTCATTTGTCAGTGACTCTTCCGGAGAACTGCCTCAACCATTTAATCATCTGGTACCACCACACGAGAGTGATTGCTACAAGCGGGTTGGTAAAACTCCGCCGATGGTCAACAGAATTTTGCATCAAATCATTCAATGTTCTCGCCAAGGCCTGACTAAACGCATCTACTTAGAAAGTAAAGCGACAGAAATAATGGCATTGATGCTAGAGGAAGAAGCCGCCGTACAGCAGGGAGAATTTAAGACAGCTATCTTACAGCGAGATCGCCTAGACCGCATTCACCACGCCAAAGAAATATTGCTCAAAGACCTGAAAAAATCGCCAACTTTAGACAAGTTAGCCTGCCAAGCCGGAATGTGCGAATACAGCCTGAAAAGAGACTTTAAGGAAGTCTTTGGCACAACTGTGTATGGTTATTTACGCGATCGCCGCCTCGAAAAAGCCCAACAGTTGCTGTTAGATGGGCAAATGAAAGTTGCTGCCGTCGCCCGCGCCGTCGGTTACGATAGCCCAACCTCATTCAACGCCGCCTTTAAACGCAAGTTTGGCGTGAGTCCAAAGGCTTATCAACTGTCAGTACGAAAGTAATTGCCGGGTCCGCATATATTGACAATGGCAATGCCTAATGCGTTATTCAACCTTAAACCTGCTTTTCGAGATGTCGCAACCCTGACGACCTAAACCCAAAAATTCCAGCAAGCAGCATCACGATCGCACCTCCCACATACCGCACCGCCATTCCTGCCCCCGCCCCTGTGCCAAAAACAGGCGCAAACAAAAATTGCAACAGAGTGGGCGATTGTATCGAAGGCTCAAACACGCGATCGCTCAACACGCCAGCCAGCAGCGTTGCCGAAACCTCTCCAACGTCATTAATCACATCACGGCCGCAAATCACCTCCGGTGGCGTTGCCGCCGTCAATAGCGCCTTTTCTGAACTGTGCAACAGCGGGAAATTAAGCGAAGAACCAAACTGCGCTGGCAGCCAGACGGGTAATCCCTGCCCTAACCCAAACGTTATTTTGGCTATCCCAGCCCCTACAAACCCAGCCAGCATTCCCCGCACATTACGCCGAAACCCACCCCATAAGCTGAGCGAGATCGCAGCTCCTAACCCGCCAATGCCTGCAGTGGTTATCACCGCGCCCAAAACCTCAGAACTACCACCAGTCTTGGCCAAAATCATCGGGTTACGGAGAGCATCACACAACGCGGTGGCCGACCAGAATACGGTGGTAATGATGATGAGCGATCGCAATCCTGCTGACCGCCAGATATAGCGAACGCCAAACGTCAGCTCCGCCCACAGCTGCGTCAGGTAGCTAATCCAGCCTTTGCTCTCTTTCTGCTGATGCTTATTATTTTTGGGCTGTGGGATTTGGACTAAGGCCAAGATGGTGATTACGATCGCAAAGGCTGCCAATTGAACTAAAAAAATTCCACCCAGCCCTTCAGTACGATAGATTACCCCCGCTATTCCTGGCGCAACAATACTCGCTAGATAGCCAATCGCCGAATTCATACTAAATGCTCGAACATAATTAGACGGCGGCAATAGCAATGTAATAGAGGCTCGGTAAGACAGATTGCCAAATTTCTCAAACCAGCCCTTGACCAGCGCAGCCACATACAGATGCCAAATCGCCAAATGCCCTGACAGATAAAGTATCAGTAGCACCAGCGTCGACGCCACCGCTGCTAACCTGCTGAGAATCATCAGGTATTTACGATTGGCACGGTCTACAACACTGCCAGCTAGCAGTGACGCCACGATATGCGGCAGATGACCAAAAAAGCCAGTGAGTACCACCGGCATGGCCGCACCGGTCAGATCCCAGACCCAAAGGGTGATGGCAAACCCGGCCGTGCGATTACCGATGGCAGACACGAGGTAAGTGAGCCAGAGGAATGTAAACTTACGCAAGCCTGTAAGTGTTTAACAGCACCGGAATATTACCCTATCGAGCCGTGAACAGCGGCTGATCAGTAGAGAGTGAGGGAGCGGGAGGATTTTGGTGTAAAGATAAGAGATTTGCAAATTTTGCAAATTTATTTACGCTCTGACAACTGCCCAAACTCGGTGCGATTTTCTCCTAAAGCCTCTCCAGTAAAGCGCTTGAACTGTGTAGTGAGGTGCACACGACTCTCGGCGATCGCTTAGAACGACCGCCGAAGGCCATGAGCGGGAATTTAGAACTAGTTTTTAGATACGGTAAGTTAAGTTGACAATCCCGGGGCTTTTGCATAGATCCTAGCTAGGGCGCGTCATCAATTAATACTAAAAGCCTTGTGAGACAAGTATTATCGCGCCCACTCCGCAAAACCAGCTAGGGGCTGAATTGACTTCAGCATAAAGATTTGATCGCTAAATGATGACAGCCTCTAGTTTAAAGCAGCCGCAATGTGATTCAGATAAATCCCCATTTCAGCGCCAGCCTCCTGGCCAACCATTTCCGTAATCACTGCCTCCATCGCTTGAATAGCATCGACTGTCGTCGGTAGAGGAACGCCTAAAGACAGGTAGGTGTCTTTTAGTCCATTGAGCACCCGCTCATCCAGGAGGGACGTATCGGCAGCGAGCATCGCGTAAGTGGCATAGCGTAAAAAGTAGTCTAGGTCGCGCAGACAAGCCGCATAACGGCGAGTCGGATACATGTTGCCGCCCGGTAGTGTGACGTCT
>JBCCJU010000204.1:0-9367 GCA_039027715.1 Cyanobacteria bacterium P01_C01_bin.120 | reverse complement strand
GTGTCGCCAACCCGGCAACCCGCAGAGGGCATAGAACTCCTTAAAGGTGCGATAGCCAGAGCCCTGGCAGGCAATCACAATCGTCATTACTTCACTGCGACTCAGCCTGGATTGACACGGGCGTTCATCGGCCATTGAGGGGAGCTGAGGATGGTGAAGACACTGCTGCTCAAAGGCCCGACAGAAGTCGTCGACTTCCCAAAACACTTGCGAGACATCTAGGCGAGAGACTTCGGATAAAGTGGTGTTCATAGCTGAGAGTGTATTCGTCAAATCCAGTCTCAGCTTTTTTCTTGCTCGTTTCTGCTCGTCGAACTCACGCACTGAAGACTGGCGATTCGCGGATTTAAGTTGCTGTCTGTTGAACAACGTCAACGGTATTTTCGGCATCGGCAGCCTCTCCAGCCGCTGCAGCCTCAACTTCAGCCAGCTCTACCAAGAACTGCAGCGCCTTGGACATGTAGATAGCACATTCTTTCGGCGATCGCCCATAAAATGCTGACCAGGCTGCTTCTTTTTGAGCATCATAGTTGCCTGCGCGATCGCGGCGATCTTCGACCCAAGCGAGCCGCACAGCATGTCCAATCAGCACATCCAACGCGATGTAGTCGTCAAGCTGGAGGTCAGGATTGCCTTGGAAGATAGCCGCCAGCTCTCGCAGGGCTTCAATGGTTAGATGCCGATATTCCGGCGCGTGAATTTTAGTCAGCAAGTGATCAATGCGACGAGCAAAGTTGGCTTCACCAGGAGTCATTTCGGACATGACCGATTCGCTGTCAATGCGATTTCGGCGATCGAGCTTATCGCCGATAATCACGCCGCGACAGTGATGCAGCAGTTCGCGCACCTTGAGGTAAAACTCTTCCGGCAGACGAGTTAACTCACCGTCAATTTGCCGCTGGCGCCACCAGTCGTCAACTGGCAGGTTGCCCGTTTCAATTTGGTCAGGAACAAAACTCCAAGTAACGGGAGATGCCGTTTTGATGTGTAGTGATTCCTGCTGGAATAGATGGCTCTTGATACCGCTGTATCCAGCCAATACCTGCCGCAGCCACATTTTGACTTCATACGGACTCAGCGCCGTTAAACAGTCATAGGCTTCGTCACGGGGAACTTGCTGCTCTCGCGCCATTTCATTTGTGAGTAAAAGAATTAAGTAGCCGGTTCGCAGCGTCAATAAACCGTCAAACAGTTCAGGCTCAGCTTTAATCAAGACGCTCAGGTAAACGATGATTTCTTGAGTAAGGGCACGATCGCGATCGTCATCGCCGCAAAACGCGATGATTTTATCCATGATTTCTGAATGAGGCATCGGATCGCGAATCAACGAGCCATCGGTATAAGCTTTTCCCACAGTGATGTATTTTTGCCGGACCAACAGCTCAGTCACCGCATCCGATAAATTGACGTCCATTTTGCGCAGCAGACCCGCCGTCCGACGCACCAGCAGCCAATACTCCTGGCGACCCGCTTTGACATATGTCTCTTCCAGTAGGTCCGCGACGGTGATGCGGCGGTCCTGGCTGATGCCGACATCGTAGGTTAACGATTCCACGGCCTGCAGGCGCGCCAGCAGTTCTACTTGCTCATAGAGATTGCTCGATTGCTTCAGATTTGCCACCAGATGCTCGACATCGGTTTCGCGCTCAATGCGGAAAAGATGCCATACGTCCAGCGGTGCAGTCGCTTCAGGCACCAGCGGCAGATAGGCCGAGCGCCGCTGTACCGATCGCCATCCTGGCTGTCGGAAGGCTTGCACACCAACATCATCAATCCGTTCAGTGCCAGTGGTCAACAGTAATTGCGCCAGCGGCCCTAGCAAGACTGGAATACCGCCACAACTGCCCGTTTTCAGCTCTTGAATTAACTGCAGCAGCGGTGACTCGTGAATGGGCCGATGTCCCAACTCAAGCATTTCATGGGTCAACAACAGCGTTACTAAGGGCCGGCCTACGGCATTCCAGTGATAGTGGATGTAGGCAAGTTCGCTGCGAATTTGGGCGACGAGGAAATGATAGTCCAGCGTAATATAAAATTTTTGTGGATCCAAAAAGGACGGCAGGAATACTACTGTCTCGCCGCGAATCCGAAACGCTTGAGCCGTTGTCAGGCCCCGTAAGCGCCGTATGGGTCGGCCACTGAGTCCTAGCTTATCGTTCAGTCCAATGCGAGCATAGACAGCAGACAGTTCACCTGAAGAACAAATTTTTACCGGCTCCACCTGTTCCGACACTTGGGTGGCAATGCCATAGTCAGCCAGTTCTTGCTGCAGCGCTTCGTTTTCCGCAATCAAGGCAATCTGCACAATCGCCTGACGTTGGCGACCGACCCGAACGTGGCGACCGAGCGGATCGATATCTCCCGGCGTCACCAAACCATCTGCGAGTAATTGCCCCAGCATAAAGAGGCTCTGCGCCCAGACCAGGGGCACATTTTCGTTGGGCTGACGAGTTTGACTGCCAGGCTGTTCGCGCTCAGCGGCGATCGCCGCTGCCGGCACGTAATAGAGTTCTGGCAAGAGGGCAAAATCGTTTTGCTGTAGGGCGATCGCCTCTAGCCGCTGACGATAGAACCGCGTGGCTGTAACGTCCCCTTGAAACAGGCTATTCAGGTATAGATAAGCAAAAAAGAGCGGCCACTCACATTCGATGTGCTCAAACTGCCGTAATTCCTCGGGCTCATAATGCAGCCGCGTGGTGTCTTCAATAGCGGTTTGATGGCCGTCGCGCAGAAACCGTTTGCAGCCATACCGCCCCTGCAGCTTGGCGATAATTTTTTCCTGCGTACGCAGCACCAAGTCAGCATCTTCAATCGCAAAAGCCGGATAGCCGATGATACTGAGCACCGCCGCGTCCACCTCTTTGGAACCCGATTCCCGAGGCAGGAGTGATTCGAGAATTAGGCGAGCCCGTGAAATCTCATCCGGCAGCACGTGAATGACCGAAGCCTGTCCCCCCTGAATGCCAAATAAATTTAGCCCATTCATCGCTTCCAAGGCGGCCTTAGCCATGCCAACGGAACTCGCATTCAACTCCGGCTTGCCGTGATTAAGCTTATTACCGCGCTCCCAGATACCGTAGTCAGGCGTGCGATAGGCTCGCCCAATGTAATAAACCAAATTTTGGATAAAATCTACTTCGTCCAGCGTAAAAACAATTGGCAATCCTGACGCCGTCATCTGGGCCAACATCAGTAAGAAAACTGAAGTAGCGTCAATTTGCAAATGTCCCCATTCATCATCGCCGACGACGGTGCTGCCAGTGGCCGTATCGTATTTTGCATGTAGCGCCGCCAGTGGCTCTTGAGAATCTTTGAACTGCTCGACTTTGGCCGCCTGCTGCATCATGGCAAATAGCAGACCTCGCATCAGCTTGACGACACTCTGCTGCAGCTCATGGGTACGTCCCTGATTTTCATCAACTTTGCGATAAGCCAGCGCCAGTCCCCAAACTGCCAGAATGCTATAAACGTTATCGCGCACCCACGCATCGGTGTAGTCGCCATGGCTAGTAATCGCGGTGCTGGCGGGCAATAGACCACTGACCGGATGTTGGCGACTTAAAATCAAGGCTTTAATTTGGCAATAGTATTCCCCCAGGCGATCAAAGGCGGCGGTGGGAGACGACGCTGCTACAACCATATGTGCTCCGGCTTAACATTAGAAAATTGTAAAATTCAGCCTATCCAACATTGCTGCCTTGTCACTAATGCGGCAAGCAGCTTCTTTCCTTCTATTTTTAGCCACTAAAAAGGGTGCTTCACAATTGGAAGCACCCAATAAATTACTTTCAAAGCCATGCGCTTGCTCAGGATATTGAAATTTCACGATGTCAACCGTCAACCCTGAAAGTTCAATCCCATAAACGGCATCGGCATCCAATCAAAGACTTCCTCAAGACTTCAACGGCCACGCTAACGCTGCTTAACTAAACGGCAGCTAAGTATTCTCGGAGTTCACTACGGTGCTGGCGCAATTTAGCAACCGCCTGTTTTTGTAGCTGACGTACTCGCTCACGGCTAATATCCAAGCGGCGACCCACCTTTTCCAGAGACAGAGGATTGCCGTCATTCAGACCAAATCTGAGGGTCAGCACCTCTTGCTGCTGCGGGGTTAAAGAAGCAATCAAATCATTGAGATCAGATTTAAGCGCCTTTTGAGTAGCAAAATCTTCAGGCGTGTCATCGTCAGATTCCAGAAGATCAGCCAATTCAGTGTCTTGATTGTCGCCGACCCGCAGTTCTAAGGACAGAGGTCGACGGGATAGACGCATGCAGTCACGAACTCGCTTAGCAGTCAAATCTAGCTGTTCAGCGACCTCTTCAATAGTTGCAGTGCGCCCTTTCTGCTGAGTAATCTGACGCTGTGCCTTTTTGATTTTGTTCAGGGTTTCAGTCACGTGAATGGGCAGCCGAACCACACGGCTCTTTTCTGCGATCGCTCGCGTCATGGCTTGCCGAATCCACCAGTAAGCATAGGTGCTAAAGCGGTAGCCCTTAGCCGGATCGAACTTTTCAACAGCGCGGTTGAGACCAATTGAGCCCTCTTGAATTAAGTCGAGCAGATCAAGATTGCGATCGGTATATTTTTTGGCAATAGAGACAACCAGGCGCAAATTAGCTTCGATCATCTTGTGCTTAGCACGCTTACCCCGATGAACAAGCTGTTTCAACGCTTTCAAATCCATGTTTGCAGCATCAGCCCATTCTTGAATTGAAGGTTGATGTCCCAAAGACTCACTCAAGTCCTCATAAATGCCCTCAAGAGGCATCAATTCTTTGACTTGCTTACCAAACTGAATTTCTTGTTCATGAGTCAGCAATGGAACTCGTCCAATGGACTTAAGGTAAGAGTAGACTGCATCAGAAGACTTATTGTTAGGCATAGAACATTAGTGAGGATATCTTTAGATGATCAAAATTGTCTAAAAAACTTTACATCGAGTCATCCACCTCTAGGTTGATTAGTACTGTACAAAATTTTGCTTATAAACATTACGAGGCTTTGGGCAATTTCCTGAGCATTGCTCAATGACGAGATGGATGAAGTTGTTCGGGAACGGCTTTTCCGTCGTTAAGGATTTTATCGGCCAACTAATATCAGAATTCCCCATAGAATGTTGCTAGTTTCAATGATGAAGAATTCATCGGGTACAGGATGATTGCACTGGTGAATCAAGGTCCGATGAACAGAGGAGCCTAAGCGTTTTGCTTGCAACTCAGGAATACCAGCCATTGTTCAGCTTCATAAGCTTTTCAACGATTCAACGAAAAATTAGGCCTGTTAACAGCGAAGGGGAAACGCCATAAAGCATTTCCCCTTCAGTTGCATTTTCAATCTGTTCAGCAGTCAACGACTACACACCGGCTGGGAGGTTGCTCACAGTACCCGGAGATTGCGACTTAGGCTGCAGCGATTCACCTTCGATAAACGAACGCAACATCCAAGCAGACTCTTCATATTCTTCCATTAAGGCGGTCAAAAAGTCTGCAGTACCCTCGTCGTTGTAACTGTCGGAACATTCGCCAACATTACGGCGCAGATTGCGAATGATTTGCTCATAATCTGCACATAGGCGAGTGACCATTTCCGTCACTGTCGGCAAATCATTAGGATGCTCTTTAATAGAGGCATATCGCAAGAAACCCTCTGCCGTCCCTAAGGGATATCCTCCCAAAGCACGAACCCGCTCAGCGATATCATCCACATGCTGAGAAAGCGCCTCGTACTGCTCTTGCCACAGCTCGTGCATGGTACGGAATTGAGGGCCCACGACGTCCCAATGATACTTACGAGTCTTAACAAGCAACAAATAGACATCTGCCAAATTGCGGTTAAGCAATTCAATAACGCCACAGCGCTGCTCTTCTGTTAATCCAATATTGATGGGTCGCATAGACTCCTTTGCGTTTCAACAATTACTATGAAACCAAAGTAGCCGCTATGTTTCATCTCTAATCCGTTAGAAACCTATACCCTACCGAACGATAGACTTTACGGTCTATTGCACTAACCCGGTGCGCAGGGCTCGCACTGCAGCCTGGGTGCGATCGCTGGCACTCAGCTTATTCAAAATATTGCAAACGTGAGTTTTGACGGTACCCACGGTGATGTAAAGCTCTTCAGCAATTTTGGCATTGCTATAGCCGGCTACAATCAGCTCCAGCACCTCTAGCTCACGCTCAGTTAGGGGCGACATTTCCAGCACTTGAGCATAATCTTCACCAGCCTTATCGGCAGCGCCAACAGAGGCAGGCATCATCCGCTTAGCCTGACCCAGCACAATACGAGCGATCGCCGGATCAATCCATACTTGGCCTTCATGGGTAAGGCGAATTGCCTCGACTAATTGCTTAACGTCCACGTCCTTGACACTGTAGGAGTCAGCCCCAGCCGCAAAGGCTGCCATTACCGACTCGTCTGTATCATGCATCGTCAGCATTAAAATCTTAGTGCCAGCGGGCGACTCGTCGTTGGCACTCTCTTTGAATTGGCGAACCACTTCAATGCCATCAATGTCGGGCAAGCCAATGTCCAAAATTGCCACGTCCGGCTGGAGCTGATTCAGTAGACGCAGTCCCTCTTGTCCATTGGCCGCTTCACCCACTACGGAAATCTGCGGATGCTGTTGAAGCCCGGCTTTCAGGCCGATACGAGTTAAATCATGGTCTTCAACGATGATGATGCGAATGTCGTTCTCATTCATGTGAAAAATTACTCAATAGTGAAATGAATTTATTGCTGAGCAATCACGCTCTCGCGCAGGCTTGACAAGCAATGCAACTGATTTCTAATAACCAAGGCCAATTTATCAGAGGTTTTCCTAAGATATCGCTTGAAAGAGAAGTAGAGATTTTCAGATATCAGAACTGCTGTAATCAGCAGCTGTAAAAAACCGCTATTCGAAATCTTAATCCCCCAACTATGTAAATCTTCGTCATTGCAATTCATCTATCTAATCTACATCCTATACAAGGGTGGGACCATTTTGAACCTGAGATAGCGATTAGCCAACTGTTTCCATCAACATGGCCTTAGCAATCAACCGAGTTTTGAACATAATTAATGTCTTTCTATCGTCAAGCTAGAACGAAAGCCCTATGACCGTGATTCTGCGAGCAAATAGCACGCTTAAATTTGCAGGATTTTTGGAATTTATCATCAATTAGGGCGAGGAATCGTGGGCGCAGTCATTTTCCCGTCCGCACCACACAATCAGCCAGAAATCGCGTATCTTTAACTTTGCTTGAAGCTCAGTGGCTGAATGATGACCGTTATGGATAAATTTTTAAGAAAGTAGCGTATTCGATAGCATCCGAATCAAGATGTTTTTGGCAATGAAATACTCTGAAAGATAAGGGTATGGACTTAGCGAATCGCCCCTTGAAAATCTTTACGGTAGACGACGATGCCGTTGATCGCCTATTTTTACGCCGGGCGTTGCAAGATACGGGGCTCAAGCTAGCCGACATTGCTGAAGTTGACTGTGGCAAAGCTGCGATCGCAGCTCTGGATAATGCCTTCTATGACTGTGTTTTCCTCGACTATCGCCTACCCGACTTAAATGGATTGCAACTGGTTCAACAAATTCGGGCGCAAGGCACTCTCACGCCGTTAGTGGTGCTTACAGGGCAGGGCGATCAAGAAACCGCCGTCGCGTTAATGAAAGCTGGGGCCTCCGATTACGTTGATAAGTCGCGCCTGAATACCGACGCGCTGGCCCACTGCATCCGCAGCGCGTTGCGCATCTATGAGGCCGAACAAGCAGCCTGTCAGGCCCAACGGGAAGTGCAAGTCAGCAACGCTTTACTGCTGCAGCAAAATCGAGCGCTTGAAGAACAGCGGCAAGAAATTCAGCGGCAAAATTTAGAGATTATGCGAGCCTATCGACTCAAGTCAGAATTTTTAGCCGTAATGTCCCACGAATTACGCACGCCGCTCAATGCCATCATTGGCTTTTCGCAATTGCTGACGCGGCGCCGGGAAGAACGCTGGACTCGTCAACAAGCAGAAATGATCAAACACATTTACAGCAATGCTTACAACTTGCTGGGATTGCTGAACGAGATCCTTGACTTTTCAAAGCTTGAGGCGCAGCGTTTGGAACTGCACCCAGGGCCGATTAACCTAGCGGAACTGGCTGAAAATACGATCGCAGAAATGCAGTCTCTCGCAGAGCAAAAGTCTCTGAAACTATCGCTGCAGCTAAATCTCCAAGAGCTCATGATTATCAACGATCCGCTGCGGCTGCGCCAAATTTTTACCAATCTGCTGTCGAACGGCATTAAATTTACTAATGCCGGCAGCGTTCTACTGAAAATTTCCTCCGCTCCCGAAACGCCAACTGATGCGGTGCTAGTTACCGTGACGGATACCGGCAGCGGCATTGCCCCCGAGGAGTTGGCCTACATTTTCGAGGCTTTTCGCCAGGTGGACCAAAGCCATAGCCGTCGTCACAGCGGCACCGGCTTGGGTTTAGCCATTGTGGATGCGATCGTGGCGCTAATGGGCGGCAAAATTTGGGCCGAAAGTACGCCTCAAGTCGGCTCAACGTTTTATGTGCAGTTTCCTCGAGTGGTGCAGACAGCGTCATGACCTTAACATTTCCACCCGATTTTCAATGGGGTACAGCAACGGCGGCCTATCAAATCGAAGGAGCTGCGCAGGTCGAGGGACGATCACCTAGCGTTTGGGACACCTTTAGCGAGCAGCCTGGTCGGGTACTCAATGGCGATACCGGAGCGATCGCCTGCGACCATTACCATCGCTATCTAGACGATGTGCAACTGCTAGCAGACTTAGGGGTGAAACACTATCGCTTTAGCTTATCTTGGCCGCGCCTTCTCCCTGATGGCACTGGCCTGGTAAACGATGCCGGACTCGCCTTTTATCAGCGTCTGATAGATGCGCTGCTAGCCCACGACATTACCCCCCACGTCACGCTCTTTCACTGGGACAGTCCTCAAGTGCTGGAGGAACGCTATGGTTCCTGGCGCGATCGCCAGATGGCCCACGACTTTGCCGACTATGCAGCAGTGGTGGTCAAGACGCTAGGCGATCGCGTCACCCACTGGATGACCCTCAACGAAATTTTTTGCTTTACGCATCTGGGCTATGGCGTCAACCAAGTACCGCCCCACGCGCCCGGCACCGTAGTAAACTCTCCGAAAGCCGTTTGGCAAACTTCTCATCATGCGTTGCTCGCTCACGGTCTGGGCTGTCAGGCGATTCGCGCCGCCTCACCGCGGCCCTGTCAGGTGGCCCTAGTCGATAATTATCTGGCCACGGTACCCCTCACTGAAACTCCCGCTGACATTACCGCTGCCCAAACTGCTTTTCATACCGTCGGCACCAACGGCGGCATTATTT
>JBCCJU010000203.1:0-9369 GCA_039027715.1 Cyanobacteria bacterium P01_C01_bin.120 | reverse complement strand
GGTGAAGAAGACGCCAATGGAAGTTGCCCCGAATGATTGGTACTTCAATGTGGTGTTGCGCGGAGCGATTACCTGCAAACTGCCAGAAACCTACTGCTGGCAGTTGTTTGACCATATGCGAGGCCTGCAGCAGGCGTGTGCGTAGTTCATGTACTCGATGAACGCCATGAACGTTCGACGAAGACAACCTCTCTGCAAACTCGGCCTTTGAGGTTCTGCTGAACTCGCCCTCGCATATGTCGAGATGCATAATCTGACCGATCAGGGTGGATTTCTGAGGTAAAAATACGCGATTCTTTTCCTAATCAGGAATCCATATTCCCTTCATAATCAAATCAGCCTTCGCCTTAACTCCAGAAACTTTAGAAGCCTTTTCTGAGATATTTCTTGAGTCTCTATAGCCCCATTGCTTTCTACTCCTCAATCATCGAAACATTATGGGCAGCCAAGATTGGCACGCGATCGCGACTGGCGATTGTCAGCCTTGTAAAACTCCAAGAGAATGGGATTTACTCGAAACGCCCTATCGTTTTCATCGATTTCTAACGGACGTTGAAGATGTCTTAAAGCCTTTTCCTACAGTAGAGAAACAGCTCCAAGGTTTATCTGACTTACGGCGACTTGTCCGTAAAATTGTCCTTAATTCTTATTGGTTAAGAACTCAGAAACCCGACCTTTTTGACACTGCCGATATCGCTATTCTGAACCTCTACGATGAAATTGGCTATCCGCTCACCGTGCAAATCGAAACCATGAAACCAGGAGCCCAATCCCCTATCCACAATCACGGCACCTGGGGCATCGTCGCCATTATCGCGGGACAGAAGCAAACCACCTTTTGGCGCCGCACACCAGAGCCCAACTGGCCCGATAAAATTACGCCAGTCGCCGATAAAATTCTGACGTCTGGCGATGTGATCAGCTTTTTGCCCGATGCCATACATCACATCCAAGCAGTTGGAGAAGCGCTTTTAGTCACCTTTAATATGTACGGCGAAACCCACAGCAAACACCGATTCGAGTTTAATTCTATTACCCACACCGCCAAGCACTATTAGCCCTGCAGGAAGTGGAATCAATCCGCTCATGCGTTTAATTGGACCTCGAAGTCTGTGGCCAAATTGATAGCCAAAATCAACGCTCGGGAAAACCTATCCAAAGCTCACTAATTGCCACCTATCTATGATGACGAAGTGTACTATGAGACCGGATTCCTCAGCTCCTGCGTCGGAGCGATCGCCCGTTCCGCTTTCACTAAACCATCGCCCAGCGGCTGTATTTCGAAACCAAGCTTCTGACATACGTGCTGCATAGCGCGGTTTTCCAGCAGAATTTCTGCCGTGATGCGCTCGATGGATTCCTGTTGGGCGATTTGAATCAGTCGCCGCAGTAGTTCGGTGCCAATGCCAAGATGTTGAGCCGAATCCGCCACCAGCATGGCAAACTCAGCCTCATTGGTCCCATGCTGTCTGGTCAAGCGACCGGCTCCTAAGATTTCATGCTCACCGGTTTGTGGGTTTTCATAATCGACGACCAGAGCAATTTGCCGGTCATAATCAATGAAGCAGATCCGGGTCAGACGTTCGTGAGCCGTGCGCTGGCTCAGCTTCATCAGATGGAAATAGCGCAGATAGACGCTTTCTTCCGACAGGGTTTTATGAAACTGTACGAGCAGAGGTTCATCCTCTGGGCCAATGGGGCGAATCGTCACCGGGCGGTCATCCTTCAGGGTCCACTCGGTGCAGTATTGACTGGGATAGGGACGAATTGCCGGTTTGGGAATGTCCTCTAGGTTGACGTCAGCGCTGTGGAGCACGACTCGGGCATCCAGGGCCTGCAGGGTGTGAGCGATCGCGGCATCAGCCGGCGCCGCTAGCAGCGGATTAATGTCGATCTCTTTAATGCGCGGTTGTTCCACCACCAGCTGACTAAAGCGCACCAAAATCTGTTCCAGCTGCTCTAGATCCACGCCGGTGCGGCCACGGATGCCTTTCAGTGCCTTGTAAACCTGAGTTCGCTCCAGCAAGCGCCGCGCCAGGGTCGTTGTCAGGGGTGGCAGCGCTACGGCACTGTCGCGGATAATTTCCACCATTTGTCCCCCCGCTCCAAAGAGCAACACAGGGCCAAACTGCGGATCAACGCTGCTGCCCAAAATCAGCTCATAGCAGTCGTCGCGGGAAATCATCGGTTGCACGGTGACCCCGTCAAAGGCACTAGCGCCCACCTTTGCGGTCACGGCTGCGGCAATGGCTTGATAAGCCTGCTGCACGGCTGCGGCATTGTTGAGGTTGAGCTTCACGCCGCCGACATCCGTTTTATGGGTAATGCTTTCAGAATTGAGCTTGAGGACGACCGGGTAGCCGATTTGGTTGGCGCAGTCCACTGCGGCGGCCACACTCGTCGCTTTCAGGGTTTGCACCACGGGAATGGCATAGGCCGCCAGCACCTGTTTCGATTCGGCTTCGGTGAGCAGCGATCGCCCCTGCCCTTGTACTGACTCCAGTAGCGGAGCCACGCGCGAGGGATCGGCACCGTTATGGTGCCAATCGGTGGCCAGTACCGGCGTTTCGTACAGAGCTCGGAGGTTGTAGCTGTAGCGCCACATGAAAGTGAATAAACGAGCTGCCGCGTCGGGATAGGGATAGGTGGGAATGCTGGCCTGATTCAAAATGGCCTCCCCCTCCAGGACTTCCGCGCCCCCCATCCAACTGGCCAACACTGGCTTATCAATCTGCTGGGCGTAGGTCTTGAGCTGTTCGGCGGTGCGAGTAGGATTCGTCATCGCCTGGGGCGTGAGAATTACCAGCAGCCCATCGCCGTTCGGATCTTGCGCGGCGATGTCGAGGGTTTGGGTATAGCGCTCCGAATCGGCGTCGCCCAAAATATCAATCGGGTTGCTGTGGCTCCAGTGAGGGGGCAAAATCTGATCCAGCGCCTGCCGCGTGTCATCGCTGAGGGCTGCCAATTTGCCCCCTGACTTGATCAGGGCATCGGTAGTGAGCACGCCGGGACCGCCGGCATTGGTAATGATGGTGAGCTTGGGGCCTTGAGGCAGGCGATTTTGCTTGGCCAACACTTCGGCGACGTCAAACAGCTCGGCGATCGCATCCACCCGCAGCACGCCACAGCGCCGAAAGGCGGCATCCAGCACCGCATCGCTGCCCGCCAGGGAACCCGTGTGAGACGCTGCCGCTTTCGCCGCCGCCTCGGTTCGTCCGGCCTTAATCACGATGATCGGCTTCGCCAAAGCGACTTCCCGCGCCGCTGAGAGAAACGATCGCGCATTGCCAATCGTCTCCATATAAATCACGATGCTGCGGGTGTGGGGGTCATCCCCCAAGTAATCGATCAGGTCGCCCCAGTCCACATCCAGCATGGAGCCGATGGAGACAAAGGCACTGAAGCCGACATTTTCTCGCCGGCTCCAGTCCAGCACAGCGGTACAAATGGCTCCACTTTGGCTGATAAAGGCGACGTTTCCCGGTTTTGCCATGGTGCCGGCAAAGGTGGCATTCAGGCCAATTTGGGGATTCATCACGCCCAAGCAGTTGGGCCCAATCAGGCGCAGGGAGCTTTGATTAACCAGGTGCAGAATGTCCTGCTCCAGCGCGATGCCTGGCTCGCCAATTTCTTTGAAACCGGCAGACACCACGATCGCTCCCTTAATGCCAGCGGCAATACAGTCGCGGATGATGGCGGGTACGGTGGGGGCCGGGGTGGCGATGATTGCTAGCTCAACGGCTTCGGGCACCGCCCCGATGGTGGGGTAAGCTTTGATGCCGAGAACGCTGCTGCGCTTGGGATTGACGGGGAACACCGTACCCCCAAAGGGATGACTAATGAGATTCCACAGGAGCGTGCGGCCCACGCTGCCGGGGCGATCGCTCGCCCCGATCACCGCGATCGTCGAGGGTCGAAAAATCGCCTTCAGGGGCTGATTTTCTGAATCGAGGATGTCATAGGCCGGATCAGGGGTCAGCGGTTGCACTTGAAGCATGGAGACACCTGCATGATCAACAGAATAGAGAAGCAGTGTAATCAGGAAATCAGCTCGTGAATATTTCCTGGTTGCGTCAACTCTAGTAGCCACTGCCTTCAGAATAAAGTTCGACCGTAGCAATTTCATTAAAGTTAAATTTCAGCCGAAGTATTTAACTGCAGTCGGATTGCTTCAACATTTCTTCAGTTTTTAGACATAGTGAAAAAACGAATACAAAAACAATCCACATATTGTTTTTGTCGATACTAATGATTGACTCCATCGCGGCACTCTTAGGGAAACGAAAATATTTTCATAACGAAAACTTAATGGTCTTTGCAGTTGTTTTCTTTTGTGAATCTATCAGAACGGGTCGCTTCGCTGGGGCTACACTGTGAACCAAAGAGGCTAAGCATTTTTACTCAACATTATCGCACTCGCTTGGCTCTCAAAGCCTTGAAATTCAAGGCTTATGCTCTTCCAGGCTGTCGCCATCCCGACTGCAGTTTAGGGATGCAGTCGTCCAGTTATGACGGCAGCCGCCGCTTAAATTGTTGATTTTCAGTAAGGAGTTGACTATGGCGATCGCTTCTATTCAAGCCTTAGAAGAACTCATTCAAAAGGTGAAGACGGCGCAAGCAAAATATGCCAGTTTCTCGCAAGAAAATATTGATTACATTTTTAAGAAAGCAGCCTTAGCCGCCAATACGGCACGGATACCGCTCGCTAAAATGGCCGTTGAAGAAACGGGTATGGGGGTGGTCGAAGATAAGGTGATCAAAAATCACTTTGCATCAGAAATTATTTATAACAAGTACAAGCAGGAAAAAACCTGCGGCGTCATTGAAGAAGATCAATCCTTCGGTATTCAACGCATTGCCGAACCGGTGGGTATTTTGGCCGGGATTGTGCCGACAACCAATCCGACTTCGACGGCAATTTTTAAGGCGTTGATTGCGCTGAAAACCCGCAACGCCATTATTTTCTCCCCTCACCCCAGAGCCAAACGCTGCACCATTCAAGCCGCTCGGGTGGTGCTAGAGGCCGCCGTGGCCGCCGGTGCTCCCCCCGACATCATCGGCTGGATTGATGAGCCCACCGTGGAGCTGTCCCAGACGCTGATGCAGCACCCCGATATCAGCCTGATTCTGGCGACGGGGGGACCCTCGATGGTGCGGGCCGCATATTCCTCTGGCCATCCCTCGTTAGGGGTTGGTGCGGGCAATACCCCGGCGTTGATCGATGAGTCGGCTGATATTCGGGTAGCGGTTTCCTCGATTTTGCTCAGCAAAACCTTTGACAACGGCATGATTTGCGCCAGCGAGCAGTCGGTGATCGTGGCCGACGAAGTCTATGAGGACGTGCGGCAGGAGTTTGCGCTGCGGGGAGCACACTTTTTGGCGGCGGGCGATCGCGCTGCCGTCGCTAGCCAACTAATTGTCAACGGTCGACTGAATGCCAGCATTGTGGGGCAGTCCGTCAGCCGCATCGCCGAGCTGGCCGGAATTACGGTGCCAGCCAACGCCCGCGTGCTGATTGGCGAAGTCACCGACATCGACGTGAACGAGCCCTTTGCCCACGAAAAACTATCGCCGGTGCTCGCCATGTACCGGGCTAGTGATTTTCAGGATGCCGTTGCCAAAGCTCAACGACTCGTGCGCTTTGGTGGCCGCGGCCATACCGCCGTGCTCTACACCGACCCGGCCAATCTGGACCACATTCGCAACTTTGAAGACAGTGTCGAAACAGCCCGGGTGCTGATTAACACGCCGTCGTCACAAGGGGCGATCGGCGACCTCTATAACTTCCGGCTTGACCCCTCGCTGACTCTGGGCTGCGGCACCTGGGGCGGCAACTCCATTAGTGAAAATGTGGAGCCGCGCCACCTGCTCAACATCAAAACGGTGGCCGAACGGCGAGAAAACATGCTCTGGTTCCGGGTGCCACCCAAGGTGTATTTCAAATACGGCTCCCTACCGGTGGCCATTCGAGACCTGGCAGATAAGCGCCGCGCCTTTATCGTTACCGACAAGCCGCTGTATGACCTGGGCATGACCGCGAGTTTGGAAGAGGCCCTAAAGCAGGTGGGCTTGGCCTACGACATCTTTTACGATGTGGAGCCCGATCCCTCCCTTGACACCGTGCAGCGGGGGCTGGCGCTGATGAACTCGTTCAACCCCGACGTGATTATCGCGCTGGGGGGCGGCTCGCCCATGGATGCCGCCAAGGTTATGTGGCTGATGTACGAGCATCCCGAAATCGAGTTCGAGGGGCTGGCGATGCGGTTTATGGACATCCGCAAGCGGGTGTACGAACTACCGCCGCTGGGTGAAAAAGCCGTGATGGTTGCCATTCCCACAACATCGGGCACCGGGTCTGAGGTGACGCCCTTTGCGGTGGTGACGGATCACCGCGTCGGCATCAAATATCCCCTGGCCGACTACGCCTTGACCCCGACCATGGCCATTGTCGATCCGGCGCTGGTGCTCAATTTGCCCAAGCGCCTGACGGCCTACGGCGGGATTGATGCCCTCACCCATGCTCTAGAAGCCTATGTCTCGGTTATGGCGTCGGACTTCACCAGTGGGCTGGCTTTGGAAGCCATCCAGCTGCTATTCGAATATCTGCCTCGGGCCTATCATCACGGCACCAGCGATCCAGAAGCGCGGGAGAAAGTCCACTATGCGTCGACGATCGCGGGCATGGCCTTTGCCAACAGCTTCTTAGGCATTTGCCACTCCATGGCCCACCAACTTGGCGGCACGTTCCACATTCCCCACGGTCTGGCCAATGCGCTGATGATTTCCCACGTCATTCGCTATAACGCCACAGACGCGCCCTTTAAGCAGGCGACTTTCTCCCAATACAAGTATCCCGAAGCCACCGCTCGCTATGCCCGCATTGCTGAATTTTTAGGCCTCACGGGCATCACCGAAACTGAGAAAGTGAACGCGCTGATTGCTGAGGTAGAAGACCTGAAGCGGCGGCTCGATATTCCCGCATCCATCCGCGACGCCATGTCGGGCAGCGAAGAAGACTTCTTTACCAAGCTCGATTTGATTGCTGACCAAGCCTTCGACGATCAATGTACGGTAGCCAACCCCCGCTATCCGCTGATTAGCGATCTAAAACAGCTGCTGGTCGATGCCTATCGCGGCCTGTCGCCGCTCGATGCGAGCGATCGCCCCACCGTCACCACCCCCGAATTGCAGTCCGTTTAACCTCTACGTTCACCCCCAAGCCCTTGGGACAGGCTATGTCTTTCAGACCGGCTCCGCCGCCAATACACCTTCACCCTCACACTCTCATACCCTCACACCCCATCACGCTTAAACTCCATCACTCTCCCACAGCGAGGTTCTTTTCATGGTCACTACTCCCATCCGCCAAACCGATATTCCCCGCCTGCCCGAAAACCAACATGCCTGGCAGGGTTTCCGTTCTGGCGTGTGGACCGTTGAGATCAACGTCCGCGATTTTATTCAAACCAACTACACGCCCTATACCGGCGAGGCGACTTTCCTCACTGGGGCGAGCGATCGCACCCTGGCCCTCTGGCAGCAGGTGCGTAACCTGATGGCCCTAGAGCGGGAAAGCGGGATTTTGGATGTCGATACTCGGGTGCCGGCCAGCATTACCGCTCATGCCCCCGGCTACATCGATCCGGCTTTGGAGCAAATTGTCGGCCTGCAAACCGATCAGCCCCTGAAACGAGCGATTATGCCAACGGGCGGCATCCGCGTGGTGGCGAAGTCTTTGGAAGCCTACGGCTATGAGCTGGATGCGGGCACTAAGGAAATTTTTACTAAGTATCGCAAGACCCACAATGATGGCGTCTTCGATGTCTACACTCAGGAAATGCGACGGGCTCGCCACTCCGGCATCATCACGGGACTGCCAGACGCCTATGGACGGGGGCGCATCATTGGCGATTATCGCCGGGTGGCGCTGTATGGCTGCGATCGCCTGATGGCCGACAAGCGCGATCAGCTGGCGTCTCTAGAAGTGGATGCCATCACTGAACCGGTGATTCAGCAGCGCGAAGAGATTAGCGAACAGATTCGGGCGCTGGCCGAACTCAAGGTGATGGCCCTACGCTACGGCTTTGACATCAGCCGCCCTGCGGTAACGGCCCAAGAAGCCATTCAGTGGACCTATTTTGGCTACCTCGGAGCCGTCAAAGAGCAAAACGGAGCGGCCATGTCTCTGGGGCGCATCTCCACGTTCTTAGATATCTATATTGAGCGAGATTTGGCCAACGGCACCCTAACGGAGGCCGCTGCCCAGGAGCTGATCGACCATCTGGTGATGAAGCTGCGCATGGTCCGCTTCCTGCGTCACCCAGACTATAACCAGCTCTTCTCTGGCGATCCGGTCTGGGTGACTGAATGCATCGGCGGCCTTAGCGAAGATGATCGTCCTCTGGTGACCAAAAACAGCTTCCGGGTGCTGCAAACTCTCTATAATCTTGGCCCCGCTCCCGAGCCCAACTTGACCGTGCTGTGGTCAGAAAAACTGCCCATTGCCTTCAAGCGCTTCTGTACTCAAACCTCCATCGACACCAGCTCGATTCAGTACGAAAATGACGACCTGATGCGCCCCCTGTATGGCGACGACTACGGCATCGCCTGCTGCGTATCGGCCATGCGCATCGGCAAGCAAATGCAGTTCTTTGGCGCTCGGGTGAATCTGGCCAAGGCGCTGCTGTATGCCATCAACGGCGGCAAGGACGAGAAATCTGGCGAACAGATCGGTCCGGCGATCGCCCCGATCACTGGCCCCGTTTTGAACTACGACGAAGTTACCGAAAAGCTTGATCACATGCTGGCGTGGCTGGCCAAAACCTACGTCAACACCCTGAACGTGATTCACGCCATGCACGACAAATACTGCTATGAGCGCATCGAAATGGCCCTGCACGATCGCGACGTGTATCGCACGATGGCCTGCGGCATTGCGGGCTTGTCCGTCGTCGGCGATGCCCTTTCGGCCATCAAGTACGCTCAGGTGCGAGTTTTACGTAACGAAGCTGGACTGGCCGTAGACTATGAAACCGACGGTGATTTTCCGAAATTTGGCAACAACGACGATCGCGTCGATCAAATTACTGCGGGCTTGGTTGAACAGTTTATGAACCTGGTGCGCGACCGACCGACCTACCGTAACGCCGTGCCGACCCAGTCCATCCTCACCATCACCTCCAACGTGGTGTACGGCAAAAAAACCGGCAGCACCCCCGATGGTCGCAAAGCGGGCGAGCCCTTTGCCCCCGGAGCGAATCCCATGCACGGACGGGACACGAAAGGGGCGATCGCGGCCTGTGCCTCCGTCGCCAAACTGCCCTACGAGCACGCCCAAGACGGTATTTCCTATACCTTCTCCATCGTTCC
>JBCCJU010000202.1:0-9417 GCA_039027715.1 Cyanobacteria bacterium P01_C01_bin.120 | reverse complement strand
TCACCTCACGAACGACTCAAATTTTGCCATTAAAAATGCGCCAAACTGAGCTATCTTAAATGAGCGGTTCTTGCAATCCCTCTGGGCACCGTACCTCCCGCGCGGATGTGGTGGAATTGGTAGACACGCACGCTTGAGGGGCGTGTGGCTTTGCCGTGCGAGTTCGAGTCTCGCCATCCGCATTGATTTTTTTCGGCTACTGATAGGCTGCGTTAGTTTTTCCAAAGCAGGAGTAGTTTCAGACTGCATTTGGAAACTTAGTGTTGCTGGTTGCAGGCTCATGGCCATTCATCTCGACTACCGTCACCTCAAATTTTGCAGGCGGTGGGACCGTCTCAATTGGGGTACCCCGAGCCCAAAATCGGTGGGGGCAATAGGTTCGATATCTGGATCATGGCCGCCAATCTGGTAGGCTCTTGTCACCCAAACCGTGGCCCCTAGCTGCAAGAAGATCATGGTGATGACATCATTAGCCAGGCGCGGCATCAGCGATCGCCAGCTGGCCAACGCCTTAATAACCGTCTTGCCCGGTGTCTCGCCGGCAAACTTGCCCAGGGTTGGTTCACTGTTGCGCCAGTCCTGACGACTAAATCCCAGGGGTTGCAGGGTAGCCTCCAAGGACGTTAACAGGTCACGAAGCAATTGAAAGCGTTGGGTTTGTTCATGCTCAGGATGCTCCCGCAGCCATTTCAACATCAGGGGATTGAGCTGGAAATCGGCAATCATGCGATTAAGCGCGGTCATCAGGGCTTGTGTGGAGTCCTGCACGCAGGAGTTAATCGGGCTCACGGTGGTCGTCCCCGTGCCATCGCCTAAACGATATCGGGCTGCCATGACGTCTAATTCGCGAATTAGACACGCCAGGGGCGAAAAGCAGACCCCATCAAAGTCATAGTCCTCGGTGAAGGGGGGAAATTTGATCATGATATCTGCCACCGGACGAAAGCCCACCCGACCATACTGGCGATCGCCCATAAAGCGGGTCCAGTGATTTGAGCCAGCAATGACGGCTTCCGGACTATGGGTAAAAATTTGGCGATATTCAATGTCGAAACGTAGCGCCCCCGTCAGCGGCTCTCGCATCACCGTGGCGATGCCAAAGGAAAAGTGACCAAAATAAATGCCGCCGGGGGCAAATTCTTTTTTATGGCCGCCAATGCCGCCATAAACTTCCATAAGTAAAGCGCGATCGCCCTCCTGCCAGATGTCATGAATCAGCGGCTTAGGGAGATCAGAGTCGGCTCGGTGAGGCAGCAGTAGGGAGTTGATAACCTGCCCTTTACGGAGGCGCGTATCTTGCCAATAGTCATAATTAATGTACTTAAGGGCGGCTTTTTCTTGAGTCAGAACGACATCGGGCGTTAGGTCAAACAGATGGAATGGCGCGATTGCCTGCACCACAAACTCATCGCTGGCATTCAGCGCGCCATAAATGTACCACCCTTGTTGATTGAGCGGTGATTGCTCAATTCCTCGGTTAGTCGATTGATAATGATCGTCTCGATTGGGTAATACCGAGGGCATGTAGACGATTTCTTCGGGGCCATTAAATTGATTGGCCACTCGGTTGAAATGGCGCACGCGGCAGCGATCGTTGCCAACGGGTTCGATAATTTGTACCAGGCCATAAAAGCGCCCCGTAATGTGTATGGGATCACGTTGAATCGCCAGCGTCGTGGCCTGCTTTGAGGTCGCAATCACCTGCACCGGTTCATGCAGCTGCACCGTAACATCATCGATGGGATGAGCTCCAGCCATGGACTCTAAGGGATCTACCTGAGGCCAGTGATTGAGGCGATCAGGATGAACATTGCCTTGGCGACGGCTCAAAGCAACCTGTTCGGCAAAATGAACATCCATGGTCACCAGTTGCACATAGGCTTGAGTATCAGCATCGTCGCTCCACTGCAGCGCTACAGTCTTGCCGATGAGATGGGCATAGGCCGGAGGCGCGTGGTGTACCTCAAAGCCAACTTGTCGATTGGGTTGGCGCTGATCTAGTGCCGGCAAAATAAGCCGACCTAACCAATCGCCCAGCGGCACATACAGGTCGGGATTGGGCAATTTTCCCATGGGATAGTAGTCCACTGCATTAAACGTCGCCGCTTGATAGAGCGCGTAATTGCTGGGGCGCACGAAGTCAGATTCTTTTAGCCCGGTTTTGGCCCAATCTTTCAGCAAAATTCCGGTAACAATGTCAACGGTTTGCTGCAGCGGCGTTCGACCGTCTGGCAGGTGTAGTTCGGTGCCCATCGGGCCTTGGGGACCATTATGACCAATCTTGCCCAGGGAAATAAAAACAATGCGGCCCCGCCGCTTGGCCTTGTTCCAGTTTGACAACAACGCCACTGGCCAACGGGCAGGAAAGATTTTCACCCCCAGCTTTTCCACTGTGTCACGCGCTCCCGCCAGGTGATACAGGCGGTCGATCGCCATCGCCCCCGTGTTGCCGCTGATTACCCCAGCGATCGAAATCACCTCCGCTGATGCACCGGTGACGTGTTGCAAATATCGGGCACAGCCCATGGACATTTGGCCCCCACCGCTAAAGCCAATCAGCGTAATCGGGGTGCCGCTGCCAGGCTGATAGCCGTGATAAATCAGACTATCGTATAGCACTTGAGCCAGGCCCCGATTCTGAATCGGACCATAGCGAGCGTCGGCGGAAATCATCACCGCAAAAATGTTGCGAACATTCACCACAAAACTGATGGGAACTGTGGGAACCGTAGATTGAAACGCATCGACCCATCGCCAGACCCAGGCGAAGGAGTTATTTTCCGTCAGCTGCGTATTGCGAACTGAGTAAGGGATGATGCCTTTGACCAACAGCACCGTCGGCGGCAAGGCTGCCGCGAGCTGATCCAAGAATCGCTCAACTTCTGGCAGATAGCCGTAAGTACCTTGATTAATGCCGTCGAGATAGGTCACATAGCGAGTGACAGCAGTAGCCTCTGCCGGCGGTTTGACGGCGACCCCAGGATTGAGGGGGCGATCGCCCTGCCAGCCCGCCCACCAGCTTAAAGACTCAAGTGGCGTTAGCAAAATCGCCACTGTGACAGCCAGCAGCCCCATAACAACCAAGTCAACAAACAGCTGCACCGTTCTATCCAAGGCCTGAAACCAAAGCGTAAAGCCTCGCTGAGACGTGGCAAAAATGCCGATGAGGAGAAAGGTGGCAAAGGCGATCGCTAAATATCGGTACAGTCGTTTGGTGGTTGCTGACGGCTCCACAACGGCAGCCTCGGTCGCTAAATCGTCAATAAACTCTGGGGGCAATTGCGCGTCAAACGGAGTCCCTTGCTGCTCTAAAAAGTCATCTAAGTTCCGGATGCCGGTAGTAATTTGCTGGCCCGCCGATAAGTTAGTCAACCACTGAGCCAGCCGCGTCAGGGGACGGCCAATCGTCCGCTGTCCCAACTGCAAAATTAGCCAGCCCACCCCTGCCGCCAAAATGGCTTGCCAAGACGACAGGTCAGTGGTGGATTTAATGCCCACCAGAATACCTAGCAAGGACCAAATGGACAGCACCACTGAAATTGGCAGGCCGAAGTAGGGCAAGGCAATCAGAAAGCTCAGCAGTTGGGGCGCATAGCAAATTGCCAGAGCCCGGCCGATATGCAGTACTTCAAATTGACCGCCGAAGAGCACATTCACCACAAACCAAATGCAGACAACCCAGCAAAAAAATGTCGCAAAATAGATGAGTGACGCCACGCCCAGACTGAGGAAAAACCGCAGGGGTTTAACCCGATTGGCGAACAACACGATACTTTGGCCGATTGCTTGGGATAAACCGGCAAGCAAAATGATGGCGATCGCGACCCCAAGATCTAGCCAACTATCCTGAGGCTGCACAAAGACATTGGCATCAAGACTCAATCCACCGCTCACGACCTGCCAAAACTGCTGCCAAAAACTGCTGTCCATGACGGTTGTCCTGATTCACCTTCCGGAGTGTTGCTTCCTCCAAGGGCAATTTTAAGGCGACCTTAGCTTGAGCGACCTTTTCCTCAAGCCCACGGTTGGTTTTGCTCAAGCAGAGATTTTAATCGATTGAGCCTATTTGCTAAAGAGTCATGATATTCTCAACGGCAAAACCGCTGGCACGAGGGAGATGACCGATGCAGCGATGGAAAGCAGGGATAGCGGGAGCGATTGGACTGATCGGCACGGCGATATTGATTGCCGAGACGTCAGCTCAGCTTAATCCCGACGCGACATAAGCGATTTTGATATTTGACCTACCACTGCAGCGCATCCTCACAGCTCTCGGACCATCCTTTCAATATTGCACCTTAAGACAATAGCTGTGATTTTTGGAGAACAATTAATCTTGGATGGTCGATTTCCAGCAATTGATAGTTCTCTTCAATGTAGTTTCTGAGGCGCTGCTGGGCTGCTGGATAGTCGGCTAACAAGTCTCTTCGCTCTCTATCAAAAATAATTAAAACCGGTTCCGCATCAAGAATTTTCTGTAGTTCTTTTACAGTGGAAGCATTTTTTCCGTACCAGGCTTTGAGTAAAAATTCCTTGCTAATGCTGCTGGGGTGTACTGCTGATGGAATGATCGGATCTGCACCAGTGAGCCAGTAAGCTAAATGATGGGTTTGTATCCAAACTGCAGCTTTAGCAGGATTAAATTGCTCAATTACATCAGCAATTTCAAATGAAATACCATAAAAAGGCGTGCCATTGTAAATGTAGTTTGTTGTAATCAGCTGATATTGCAGAAAAATATGCGAGCCAACAATTGCTAAGCCTACATAGAATAGCTTTCGGAAGCGTTTTGCTATTTTAGGCGCATTGCTACTATAAGTAATTAACGCTTGAATTTGAGGCGCAATGAGTAAGCTAACAGGTAATAAAAGTTGAATATTATAGTGCCCATAAAAATTTCCGGATTGAATAATAGAGATCTCAATGCTCAGCCAATATATCAAGGCTAATATATAAAAATTTTTATATTCATTACTTAAGCTTTTGTAGTGTTTAATCAACCTATAGCCGCTCATGACTAGAGCATATAAGGTGAGTAGAATTATCAACGATAGCGCCATTGAAACTCCGCCTAGCAGAGTGGATTGAATAACAAATGTAATTTGTTTATCCAGGACTACCAGAGGCGCTTTTTGACTATTAGCAAAACTTAAAGCAGCCTGAATCATCCCCCTGTAAAGCAGGCCTAAGTTTTGCGTCCACAAATACGGCACGATGAGGCCACCGATCAGGCAGAGGCTGCCGAGGCTAAAAGCAGAGAACTGAGCGATCTTAGCTTTTAAGGGTGTTGCGGTTTGCCAAAAAACTGTGACGAATATATAACCGCTCAAGCATATTAAGGTATAGGCTAAATTCAACCTAATCGTAACGGCCATTGTCATTAAAAAACCGGCTAAAAACAGGCTAAGCGCCTTTCGATCAGCTAGTAGCAGAAGAACTGCAACAGACCCCGCCATCGGTAATAGTGCCACCTGCTCAGAGAGCACTGCCTGCCCTTTTTCGTTGAGATTAATCAATAAAACTAGGGCCAGTCCGGTAATCAGCCCGGTTTGATGGCCCTCAAATTTTCTAACACAGAGATAATTCAGGAAAGCAGTCATCGCGACCCAAAGTGAGCCGATTAATCGCACTCCCAGTAGTGATTGAAACCCTGAAATGATCAACAGAGAAAAACAGTACCAAAGCCCCGGAGGTTTATTATCCAACCACAGAGTATAGGGTAAGTTGCCGTCTAAAACAGATTGGCCCAGCAGAAAAAATGTGCTTTCATCCCAATCAATATCGGCTCTAAAGAAATAAGGAAATCTTGTTAGAATTGTGACTAACAAGATGCCAATAAACGCTTTGAGGGCGTCACGTTTTGACAGCACTTCACGGAAGCTGGCTAGGGTCATTAGCGATTCAGCGATAGGTCGGTCATCTTGTAGATCTGGCTGTGTTGTTCAAGCCGTGCCAGCTCTACAGAATAATGGCCTATTCTAGAGCAGCGGTTTGCAGCCACTGGGCGATCGCCTCCGTCAACCCTGCTGCCAGCTCAGCCTGAGCATCGGGGTCAGTAATCCACTCAAACTCATAGGGATTAATCATAAAGCCCAATTCCAACAGGACGGCGGGAGCGACGGTGGGTCGAGTCAGCGCTAGGTTGTTCCAATAGACGCCGTAGGAAGGGCGATCCAGCTCGCGTACTAGATAGTTATGCAAATGTTCTGACAGGTCATGAGCCTGGGCGTGGTACCAAAACATACCGATTCCCGCCGTATCCAGCGCATCGCCAGCGTCGGGCAGGGCATTGTAGTGGATGCTGAGGGCCAAAGTGGGCTCTACCTGAGCAATCTGCTCGATGCGATCGCGGAGGGACAGATCTTGGTCCACTTCGCGGGTCATTACGACCACCGCGCCCCGCGCTTCTAACTCATCTCGCAGCAGTTTTGAAACCAGCAAATTGACATCCTTTTCGGGATAGCCGTTGGGACCGCGAGCGCCTAAATCCTCCTCGCCGCCGTGCCCCGGATCAAGCAGGATGGTAGCTCCTGCCAGTGAGTTATCCACCAGCGCGGGCGGATGCCGCAGGGACAGCACCAGCGTGGTGCCTTCATAACGAACTTTATATCCCCATTGCTGCGCTGTGCGGAATTGAAAGCGAAACTGGGCGCGGTCAGGTAAAATCGGCTGCCAGTCGAGCCGCTGCACTACGGGATCAACATCAAAGTAAATCGTGTCAGTTTGGGGGGTGGTGTTGTAAAGCGTCAGCGTCAGCGTGTCGGCAGTTTGGTCAATGGCAATGGGCACGGTGGCGTTTAGCGGAAATCTCACTTCTGTCCAACCGGAAATCTGCTCGGAGGTGACGCTACGCATAATGGCGCGAGGGGGAGCAGTCGCAGTAGTTACACTCGTCTCAGAGGCCCGAATCCAGCCGCCGTAGTCGAGCCGCAGCCAGTCGCCTTCCGTGGCAGTGACGGCCGCTCGGGTGCCGGTGGGCAGCGGGGTAATCCGCGAATAGTTAGTGCTGGGGCCAGTGCGAGCCGCCCCCGACCATGCAATCACTTCGGCGACCTGAAAACCGGTTGACGAGGTGCGGTCAATGGTGCCGGGGGCCACTGCGGTTTGGGGGCGATCGCCTGCCGCCAATACATACGTGGGGGCGCCCAGCGACCCTGTAGCCGGCATCACCGTACAGCCTTCATAGGCGGTGGCAGTCAGGGGCACGGGCTCATTTTGCGAGGTCAGCACTGCAAAGTTGGGAGGCAAGGCAACGGCAGCAGGTTGAGGAGCCAGGGGAATAGTCTGATTGGCCCAATTGACCGCAATCTCGGCATCGGCAATTGCCTGTAAGCCAAAGCAAATCAGCTCTCCAGGCGCGCGGGTCAAATCTACCTGGGGCATCAGTGAGTCGGGAACGAACCAACTGCCGGTGGGCACGGTCGGCGTGGCGGAGATGCGGGTAATGGAAACCGTGAGGGTGTCGTCCCCCTGAGAAAGAGTGACGGTATTTTCCCCCATTGCCAAGGGGATAGAGGGGGCGAAGTGACCGGACTCGCTACGGTCGGCAATGGGGCTGCCGTTGACCAACACCGGCTCGTTAGGATCGCCGGTGCCAATGAGAAAAATGCGATCGCTCGTCGTCTGATGCGCCGCCGGTGGATAGGCTAAAAACAGCTCGGAATCGGCGATCGCGCTGGACATCATGGCCATACTCCCGACAGCGCCCAGCCCGATAGACCAGAAATGCTTGACAATCATAAATCAGCTCGCCTACTCCTCAATGAGACCAGTTTACGATTTGACGGCGACACTCTAATTCTGATGGTGACAATAACAGACAGGTCCCAGTTTGGAGACACATCATGATCGCGCCTCGATCAGCGTCCGATTCGAGAGGTTCTTTTAGAAAAGAGCTTGGATACACGATTTAGCAAAGTTCACGACAAAATCAGCAATTGACAAGCTGGCTCGATGGCCACAACCCTTGGTTTTTCGTCGCGCAACTAAGAAGTCTGCCAAGTCGTGTGGATAGACACAGTCTGATATTTCTCTTCGTGAAAATAGCCGTCAATATCAGTGAGGAAACATCCGTTTGGTAAAACTTTTTGTCGAGTCATTCATACGACAGTTTCTGCAACCCCGTGAGCTGAAGAGGCATTGATAGCCCAGTATTGTGATGAAGTGGTGCATCATTATTTACCTCAAGAACGTCCAGTGAAAGCCTGCCTGACGAGGGTTTTAGAGACTACTTATTCTAATTCTCAATGCTGACAAAGCACTAAGCGGAGTGAAATATACAAAGTCTAGAATACAAAATAAATCAGTCTGACTCGCTGTAGGTTCGGAAGAGCCAGCGGCCAATGGCGCTGGTGTCCTCAGTCGTACTCCGCTGCAAAGCTTTATTGACTAACGCGATGGTCAGCGCTGGCAAGACCTGAGACGCCGAGATACGGCCACTCCTTCTTTCCGAGACCGCAAAGGCGATCGCCTCCTTAGCGGCGGTATTGATCACCCAATATTCCTCGACGCCCAACTGTTCGTATAGCAAACGTTTGCTACCCAGATCATCACTAAACGAGGTTGCCCCAATTTCAACGACCAAGGTGGGCGCTCCCCATCGATCAACATCAATCGGAGCATTGTCGCGGGGCAGTTGGGGAAGAGCGGAGCCAATGTAATAGGCCAAATCTGGCTGACACTCCCGCACACCCGATTTACGAAAGCTGGTATTAATCAGCTCCTTGAGCGGCAAGTTTTTGGCCAATCCATAGAGCGTGACGACGGTCGAAATCAACGAATTATCTTGTCCATGAGCAGAGCCCAGCGGTGCCATCTCGATCCTCATGTACCCGTGATCATAGTAGGCTCGCCCGTTCTGATAGCGATCGCTGTAAGCAACGGCGACAAACTGTGACCAAGTCGCGGGAATCCAGGTATCCGTTTGTATGGTTGATGTCGTCAGCGGGCTAGCCATCACACCTTATGGATGTATTTTCTTACGGATCAAATAGCTCAATTTTAGTGGGTAGAGCTAACAAGGCGCGATCGCCATTCGTTACGCTGCTCGCAAAAATTACGAAGAGTCTTTATTTATCACGCCGCTGTTAAAAATTATGGCGCGGCAAAAGCTCGTCATCAGGCGAGAACTGTCGTGCAGCGCTGACATAAGCGGCAACTCCGCGACGTGATTCTCTGGGGCTGTGGCAAAATTAATGAGTTGAAATTCAACGGGACGTGGTGATCGCTCCGGGCAGTTGGGTGAGCAGAGGAAAGGCGATCGCGGTAGGGCACTGCAATAGGGGGAATATGGCTAAGTTTGTCTTTGTCACCGGTGGCGTGGTTTCCAGCATTGGAAAGGGTATCGCCGCCGCTAGTTTGGGGCGCTTGCTCAAATCGCGCGGCTATTCGGTTTCTATCTTGAAGCTCGACCCCTAT
>JBCCJU010000201.1:0-9522 GCA_039027715.1 Cyanobacteria bacterium P01_C01_bin.120 | reverse complement strand
GCTGAAAGCTTGATGGCCAGGGATTTTGAGTTGAATTCGGCATTCGCAAAAATACGTTCTTGAATGGAGATAAATCATGTTAGTTCGAGTCGCTCAATCAACCGATATTGAGACGATGTTTGACATCCGCACCAGCGTTACCGAAAACCACCAATCGCGTGAAGAGATTGCTGCGCTGGGCATCACGCCGGATTCCATCGCAGAAATGTTGGCGACCGACTGCCGTGCTTGGATCGCGGAACTGGAGGGGCAATCGGTGGGGTTTGCGATCGCCAACGCTACCGCAGCCACTATTCTTGGAATGTTCGTGCTTCCCGAGTTTGAAGGCCGAGGGGCAGGACGCGCTCTTATGCAAGCAGCGGAAACCTGGCTCTGGTCTGAGGGGCTGGACAAAATTTGGTTACTCACGGGCAATGATCCATCGCTGCGAGCCTACGGCTTTTACCAACATTTGAACTGGACCTTGACCGAAATAATCGCTGAAGGCGACTTTGCCGGAGAAGCCAAGTTCATTAAGCAGCGATAACCTGATACCTGAGATTGCAACTAGAAAGCACCATCGACAAGCATGATCAATCATGAAAACGACTTATTATGTAGCGTCCTCCCTGGATGGCTTCATCGCTGAGCCAGATGGGGCGGTGGATTTTCTCGATGCTGTTGGAGGTGAACCGGATGTCGCCGCTTACGAAGCGTTCTTTGCGGGGGTAAATGCGTTGCTTATGGGTCGCCGCACCTATGACCAGGTCTTGGGTTTTGGTGAGTGGCCCTATGGCGATCGCCCCTGCTGGGTGATGACCCACCGTGAGCTTGGTGATGGACTCGGCAATGTGGCCGCGATCGCGGGTTCGCTCCAACAAGTTCAGGCCCAGATTAGAGCCCAGCAACATCAGCATTTATGGCTGATTGGCGGTGCTGATTTAGCGGCGCAGTTTCTTCATCAGGGCTTAATTGATCAGGTGATCGTCTCTCTCATACCCACGGCTCTGGGACGGGGAATTTCCCTTTTCTCAAGCTTGCCCCGTCACATTAAGCTGTCGCTGATCGAGGTCATCCCCAGAAGCCACGGTATCGTAGAGCTTACCTACGTTCCCGTTCAGGAGACTTAATATGCCAGATACAAGACTGTTTTTGACGGAGTAGCGACGTGTCATGGGAGAGACTCGGCCATTGTCAGAGCCCGTTACGTTAGTAGTTTCAGAAATTGTGAAGCCGCGAGCCATTCCGGCATACGAAGACTGGTGCCAGGGCATTAGCCTGGCGACTCAACAATTTGAGGGCTTTCTGGGGGTAGATATAATTCGGCCTCGCGACGTTCACCATTCTGAATATGTGGTGATCGTCAGGTTTCAAACCTACGAGCATCTGCGTCGCTGGTTGAAGTCGCCCAGCTATCGCAGCTGGATCAAAAAGGGCTCTCAATTCTTTATTGCTAAACGCCAAGGCACCGACCTCTGGTTTCAACTACCGCCGCTGAATGCTGCTGGAGTGGCAGTGCTGTCAGACCCGCCATATTACAAAAAAGTTGTATTAGGGGTCATGGCCGTTTATCCACTGATCCTGCTGGCTAATGTTGTCCTCGACCCAATGCTTACTAAACTACCGCCGCTGATGGGGCTATTTTTCTCAGTCATCTTGGTTTCGGCACTGCTGACCTATCCGGTGATGCCCTATCTCAGCAAAGCGATGAACTTTTGGCTGTATCCAGAGCTTTGATTGCTCATCTCATGGCCAGATGCCGTTCATGCTGCGTGGCGACTTAATGCCACCGTTCTGGTGACGCGTCCGTGTCGACTTCGCCCTAAGCCCCTCTACCTAGGTGTTATCCCATGGCAAAAACGACGATGACTTATTGGAATCCCTTGCAGGCAGCCCATGCCGATCAATGGGAGGCTATTGAAGGGACAAACGGTTTGGTCGAGCAATTGTTTCTAGCGATTGATGAAACGACGGGCGACTTTACCCGGCTGACCCGGTTGAAAGCCGGGGCTGACACGTCGGCATTTGGGCCACAGGTGCATGACTATCCCGAAGAAATTTTTATCGTATCTGGGGAACTGTACGATCAGACATTTGATTGTTGGCTCACGACAGGAGAATATGCCAGTCGTCCTTCTGGTGAAGTCCATGGCCCCTTTGTGGCTAAAACAGAATGTCTGGTCTTGGATTGCTCGTATCCCAGTCAGACACGAGAGTCAGCGTGAGTGATCGGCAAAGCCCTACAGTGCTGATACGAGACAACCCTAGAACAGCAATCGCCAATGAAATTGAATGTGAACTCAGTTTGTCCTTTTAGTTGATGTAAGCCCCAAAACCATGTTGGAAAAATGTCATTCCTGCGGTGCCGAAACACCGCCCTCCCTAACAGGCGTTACCCACTCCTATCTCAACGCCTCGCCGGGTTGCTGGGCACAATATGGCGAAGTGCTCGCGCGGGAATATTCTGATGCGCAATACTTTGCAGTGCATTCCATTACCGTCGATGCTTATTCGGTTCAGCATCCCGGCCACCCGACCCCTCAGGAAATAAGCTCCCTCAATTTGCACTTGGCTAGCCTGTATGCTCACTATCGAAACCAGGTCGAGCTGTACAAGCTATCTCACCTAAAAAGTCACTTGGCCAAGCGCAAAGATCAGTTTCAATGGTTATCGCTGCCCTCAGATTTAGGTCGTATGACGATCAACGACATCTGGCAGGCAGAGACCGCTGAGCAACATTGTGAACGTGTTCTTCAATGGGGAGAAATCGTGCTGGACTGCTGGCGCGACTATCACAGCTATATTCGAGATCTTTGTGTGTGAATTGACTCGACTCTGTTGGCCAAATAACCTTAAACCCATGAACTCATCGGCGATCGCCCAGTATTGGCAGGACTGTTTACAAGCTTCAACATCGGCAGCCCCTCACGGCGAAGGATACTTAGTGGAACAGTTTGGTGATAGCTCCGAGTTAGCAAATGAATTGGGGCAGCTGGTTCGCAGCGGCATTAAAACCGCCACCTGCTCAGCTCTATGGGAATGGCAGGCGGAAAACGAACCCCTGCCAACCGTAGGAGTTTACACCATTTTGTTAGATGGCGAAGGACAGCCACTATGCATTATCCAAACGACGGAGGTGACCATTCGGGCTTTTGATGCAGTGGATGCCCAGTTTGCCTATGACGAAGGCGAGGGCGACCGCACGCTGGAATCTTGGCGAAGAGAGCACTGGCGATACTTTTCACGAGTGTTGCCCAACATTGGCAGAGTGCCTACTCCCGACATGCCATTGGTCTGCGAACGGTTTCGGTTTGTTTTCCCGGCGATCGCAGCTCCATAAAGTCTTTCAGGCATGCCCTAGCCTAAAATCAAAGACTTTAGAGAATTTATGTGTGCGCCATATGAGCGGAATCTGCATGCAGGTCGTCGAATCATCTCACTCTGCCCAATTCCCCAGAATTTTTGATCCTTCTTTTCGCTTTTTTGAGGTCTATCAGATGAAAATTGAAGCCTACCATCAAAGCTACCTCGAAGATATTGCTCAGCTTTCGTTACGAGCGTGGTCTCCAGTATTTGAGTCTATCCAAACGGTTATGGACGATGCGGTGTACCAAGTGTTTTATCCAGAGCATTGGCAAGTCAGTCAGCAAAAAGCGGTCGAAGATGTTTTCGCCGCACACGATACTCATGTGTGGGTAGCGCTTGAAAATGATTTACTCACCGGATTTGTTGCGGTGAAACTCCATACCGAAGACAGCATGGGAGAGATCTACATGATAGCGGTTGATCCCAACTGCCAAGGTCGGGGCATTGGCACCGCCCTGACCCAATTTGCGATGGACTGGATGAAAGAGGCGGGAATGGCGATCGCGATGGTTGAGACCGGTGGCGATCCGGGACATGCCCCCGCCCGTCACACCTACGAAAAGGTCGGCTTCAGGCTGTTTCCTGTCGCCCGATATTTCAAGTCACTCTAGATCCATTCCGAACACATTTCAGTGTCGATCATGGCTTCGCTTGAATCTTTGCATCAGACGGGATCGGGGGGAGAGAGTAACTCCGCAACACGTAACGGCACTCTGGCTAACATCATGTTGAGCAGTGCTTGAGGGCAGCCTCCTTTCGCTACCGCTCCAGTCGCCTGCCCTCAAGGGTCCATTCCAACCGCTAGTTAGGTATCGTCTGGGTAGATATTTTAGTTTTGTTTATCGATAAGCAACGATCTAGCGAAGTGCACACCAAAAACAGAGCGCGCTTAGTGCAATAAGCAGGGCTCCGGCCAGCACAAAATTAATGTGTTTATTACGATCAGCCATAGCTAGAGATCTTAGCCCAATGGATGGGAATAGCAGACTGAGTGAGATTTTTAGCGCAAGTAAGATCCCGTAGATAGTAAGGACCACTTCTGGTCCGGACCAGACCATATGGAACGTGATGATTGCTATCGCCGGAACGAGCTCCAAGGCAAAAGTACGAAGTAGAACTCCGTTGTATCCCAAGCTGTGCAAGTACCCGAAAAAGTCTATCCACATCTTCGACTGAACAATGTGAGATATACCCATGAGCAGAAGTGGGAACGCAAGAACGGCTTGAATTGCCTGTGTTGATTCTTGGGTAGTGGCCATCAGACGCATAACAACAATTATTGAACAGACAGTTTCTGTATACCGACCCCACTAGGGATAATATGCGGAAATTGTCGGCATATCATCAGATTAAATCGCGTGTTAAGGTCACCGGTACTGGTCGGCAAACCGTGTTGCAAACTGGAGAATGCTCCTTTGCAAAAGATCAAAGTTCGTCCAGTACCTCATCGCTATAGTCAGCTTTGATGTTCATTTCAATCTAGATGTTTTCGTAGCCTACTGGAACAGAATCATTGAGATCTAGAAAACCCTGGAAGTCAATTTAGCCAGTCAGTTTTGTCGAAATTCTTTCAACTTGAATCCCCTGAGCAGCAGCGTGTACAGTTGTCGTTGTGGTGACACACCCTGCAAAGGCATGTAGTAAGAACTCAACTGGATTCGCCCCTTCATTCGCGCCCAATAAGATCGGTGGCTCACCATTGGTGAACTCAAAGGCTTTGGTGCGTGATTCATCCTCTTGGCCAGCACCATAAAACTCCTTGATTCTTAATTGGTTTTCACCACCGTTAATCCATTGGTTCGTCGCGCGAAATTCAAATCGGGCCAGAGTCGGTGTTTGCTTAATTGCATCAACTGTTCCCACGAGGGGGTCTAAATTGAGTCCTCAGGGCTTGATTGATCAGTTGCTGAGACATGGTCTTTCTCTTTAAAGCTGCTAACAATTAAGGTTTATAGAGCGGATAAGGGATAGCTCCTCAACTTGCTGATGACTTCAATGTCGGTTATCCCATGACGCCGAATTCCCACATCCAAGCAGGCCCAGGACGTTCAGGCGAAAATTCAGCATCTGTCAAGTCGTGGGCGGGGGCGATCGCACTCTCTTTTTCCAACGCTGCAGGAGTCTCTGCAGGTCGCTCTGGGGATTTGGTATGGGGCAGATAGCAGGATGGGCAATCGTCCTGATTTTCAATTACGGTTGGTTGGGGTTGTTGATTGAGGGGCATGGGGTGTTCTCCTTAAATATGTGACGGGACAGTCAGTTGAGTGCAACTCATTCACAACTGACCTTGGTCAAACGTGACGATTAGACCGAGAATCCTGAGTTAGCGGGGCTGTAGCCAACCGGGCAGTAAGCTGTAAGGGTCGATCTGCACGCTGGCGCCACAATCGGCCTTATGCTGAGAAAGCAATTCCTGCAATTTGCCTGACTTAAAGGCGTCAAAAGTTTCGGTGCAGCCGCCGATAAACTCACCGCCGACAAAGATTTGTGGAATGGTTTTGCAGCCGGTTTTGTCATTCAGCGCGGCGCGAATCTTTCCGCCCCAGCTATCTGCCTGATACTGAACTGAGTCCAAATCAATGGAGCGGTAGGCGATGCCACACAGATCAAACAGCTTGCGCACCGACCAGCAGAACTCGCACCATTGCAGAGCAAACATCACCACGGGCTGCTCCTTTTCCGTTACCACCGCTTGCACAAAGGCTTCGGCTTCTGGGGTCACGACTGGGGCGGCTTGGGCAGCAGCAGGGGCGGGCGGCGGCGCATCAAACCGAGCACTGGGCGAGGATTGGGAAATCTCTAGTTCGGCGGTCGTCATCTCTTCTGAAATGTCGGCAAAGAGAGGCGTGGTTAGATAGCGTTCGCCAGTAT
The DNA here is from genome assembly GCA_039027715.1 of Cyanobacteria bacterium P01_C01_bin.120. Classification (GTDB taxonomy): domain Bacteria; phylum Cyanobacteriota; class Cyanobacteriia; order Phormidesmidales; family Phormidesmidaceae; genus Halomicronema. The sequence continues at coordinate 3,306 of JBCCJU010000201.1, read as the reverse complement.
CCGGCAACATGCAAAGAATGTTCGCCCCTTGAGGCGCGGTGGCCGCGACAGCCAAGGCCCCAGCCAGAGTGGCGCCGGCGGAAATGCCAACAAAGATGCCTTCTTTTTGGGCCAGTTTCCGAGAGAGGCGGAGGGATTCGGCCCCGTCAATGGGTATAAACTGATCAATGAGATCCGCGATCACGGCATCTTCCGCCAGTTGGGGAATAAAGTCCGGCGTCCAGCCTTGTACCAGGTGAGGTCGGAAGTTGGGATGACTCCCCGCGGGGGCTCCTTGCTCATCCCGGTTTTGCCGAATGCCGCTGGCAATTAGTTGGGAATTATCGGGTTCACATACCACCACTTGAGTGTTGGGACTCTCAGCCTTGAGGACGCGGGCGACGCCTTTTAACGTGCCGCCAGTCCCAAAGCCCGTTACCCAATAATCCAGGGATGCATCATTAAAGTCCGCCAAGATTTCTTGAGCTGTCGTTTGGGAATGGGCATTGGCGTTCGCTTCATTTTCAAACTGGTGACAGAGGAACCAGCCGTGGGCCTGGGCCAATTCTTCCGCCTTTTCCACCGCGGCGATCGCCTTCAGCGAAGCGGGCGTAAGGACGACCCTCGCCCCCAAAAAGCGCATAATCTTGCGCCGCTCCACGCTACAGTTTTCCGGCATCACCACCACGAGGGAATAGCCCTTCTGGGCACAGACCATGGCTAAGCCAATACCCGTATTACCGCTGGTGGCTTCGATGACCGTTTGTCCAGGAGCCAGTTGACCATTCAGCTCAGCGGTCTCAATCACGCCCAAGGCCAGACGATCCTTGACCGAGCCCATGGGGTTAAAGGATTCTACTTTGACGTATACATTGACGCCTGCGGGAGCCAGTTTATTTAGCTTGACGGTGGGGGTGCGGCCAATGGTTTCCAGAATGTTGCTGTAGCGGTTGCCCATGGTGGGTGCCTCATCGAAGGGGGATGTCCGTGAAGAAGACCCCCCAAATCATCGAGAGCGCTCCTTCAGCGGTTGAGCAACACCTTACGCAGCGATCGAGAAGAACTGGGGAAGCCATAAATGACTGCGGGAAGTGATTTGATAACTCCCGAGAGATTGATTGTTGATTGGCTACTATTTGTAAGAGCTGCGATATGACTTTAGGCTCGTGAGAAATTCTTCAACCATAAGGATCCGATATTAAATTGAATACATTTCTACTCCACGATGAATTTATAATGACCTCGGATTTAGAACTTCAATTCCATGAGCAAGCGATGGCCGTTTACGAAAACGACAAACGTGTACTTGGTTACAACGCAACTTGATTCCTTCAAAAACTTCGCTCTGATGGTAGGTTTGCAGCCGCAAAATCTTAGTTGAGGCATAACAAAGACAGATCGACCAACGATGAGTATTTCTAATGCTTGTCGACTCCGCCGGTTGCCTTGACCTGTCGCTCGAAGCCCTCGTTCTGAGCAACCTTGGAACACTCTACTTAATGATGATGAATTGAGCGTTACTCATCGCCGATTAAGTATTCTGGAAAGTAAATTTATTGCCGTATTCTAGAGGGGTTCACAAGGCTGCATCACCAGCTGCTTCCTCGAGCAATGAATCCATGAACAAACCTCATCTTGAGTTATCTGCTGCTGAGCGCAGCGAATTAACCGCTCTCTTGAGCAAAGGCCAACTAGGGGCACGACAATTTAAGCGAGCGACCGGTCTGCTAAAGCTGGAGCGTGGCAAGACGATTCAAGCGGTTTGTGACACCTTGGGGGTGAACCGGGTCACGGTGAGAAAGTGGCGTGACCGCTACCACAAGGAAGGCCTGGCGCTCCTGACGGATCAGCCTCGTTCAGGTCGTCCGATTGCCATCGATGGTGGCCAACGCGCCAAAGTCACGGCCCTCGCCTGTAGCGACGCTCCGACCGGTCATGAGCGCTGGACACTGCGCCTGTTAGCGAACCGGGCCGTTGCCTTGAACTATTGTGAGCATCTTTCCCATACTCAAGTACGCGAGATTCTGAAAAAAACGCCTTAAAACCGCATCCCAACAAGACGTGGTGCCTGGGCCAGCTCACCAGTGTCTTCATTGCCAAAATGGAACATCTGTTGGCGTTGTATGTTCGCCCTTATGCTCCACGCTATCCCGTGGTGTGTTTTGATGAGCGCCCCTGCTTTTTGATTGGGGAGGTGATCAAGCCGTTACCCGGCCAAGCTGGACAGGTTGCCAAAGAACACTATGCCGATGAAAAAAATGGCTCTTGTTCATTGCTCGCGGCCATTGAACCGCTCACGGGTCGGCGGTTAGCTCAAGTACATACACGACGCACCAAACGAGAGTACACCCAATTTTGTCAAGCCTTAGCCGCCCAGTGCCCCGAGGCCCTCCAGATTCAACTAGTGCAGGATAATCTCAACACTCATAATGCCAGTGCTTTTTATGAATACCTCCCGGCTGAGGACGCCTTCGCCTTGGCTCAGCGCTTTGAGTTTCACTACACCCCCAAATCCGCCAGTTGGCTCAATATGATTGAAATCGAGTTTTCGGCACTCGCACGAGGCTGTCTGCATCAGCGCATCCCGACTCAGGCGCGATTAGAGCAAGAGGTCCTCGCCTTGGTGCAAGAACGGCATGACCAACGCATCCGTATTCACTGGCAATTCTCCCTCGAGGCGGCACGCGATAAGTTCCAGCGGCATTATGCCAAAATTCAGGCAGACAAAATCCTTTGAGTGGTAGAAAACTTACTTTCCAGAGTACTAGTAACACTCACTGGACTCATTCGGTTCTCTAAAACTTCTCGATCGCGCTTTAGCGTGCAGACTATCGAACTCACCTGTCATCAGGAGTCCCTTAGCCATGTCACGTTACCGTTACCGCTTGCCCCAACTCGTCGATCGCTACTGTTTGACCGATGGCGGCCTAGAAACCACGCTGATCTTCAAAGAAGGCCGATATCTACCCGAGTTTGCCGCCTTCGACTTGCTCAAAAATGCCCTCGGCACCGCAGCGCTGCATAAATACTTTCGCACCTATGCGGGCCTGGCCCGTGATTTTGAGGCGGGCTGCCTTCTCGAAAGTGCCACCTGGCGCGCCAGTCTCGATTGGGCAGAGCGCTTAGGCTACACCCGCCAAGCGATCGCCGAACTCAACCATAAAGCCATTGAACTGCTGCACACCATTCGTGACGAGTTTGAAACCCCTGGTTCCCCGATGGTCATCAGCGGCTGTATTGGTCCCCGGGGCGACGGCTACAGTCCGACTGATCAGATGCCAGCCTCAGAGGCCGAGGCCTATCACCGTTTTCAGACCGACATCTTTC
>JBCCJU010000200.1:0-9524 GCA_039027715.1 Cyanobacteria bacterium P01_C01_bin.120 | reverse complement strand
CATTACCGAGGCCGGACAGCAAGAGCTAACCCGCTGGTATCCGGAGCCCACCGAGCCCGCTCCCATTCGCGAAGATTTGCTGGTGAAGGTGTTGGGCGGTGCCCACATGCCCAACGACAGCCTGATGCACGAGCTCCAGCGACGACGACAACTGCACCAAACGCAACTGTCGTCTTATCAAGAGATGGAGGCTTATTTCCAAAGTCAGCTCGACCTGCCCCTACAAGAGCAATACCGCTATCTCACCCTGCGACGCGGCCTACGCTATGAACAAGACTGGATTGCTTGGTGCGATGAAGTGCTGACCTTTCTGAAGCAAAAAAAAATTGATCCCTGAGTCGGCGATATATGCTCCATGTCTCAAAAATCATCTATTCTTCCCAATGATTTTCCTCTTCTGCATTCCATCTGATATTCGTCATCATTAGATGATAAATATCAAATATAAAAGTTTTCAGCAGCATTAAGCAATAAAAAAATAGCGTATACAAAATCACAATAGAGCAGCGAATAATTACTGATTTAGCGATTAATGCGTCAAATCCAGAAAATACACTTTCAGCAAAGGCTATCAGAGCAGAGCCAATACCCCCATCTTCTCCAAAAACCTGAAAAGTAAAGCAGGTAAAGGCTAAACCCAGATAAAGGATAAACACATACATTAAAGATAAAAAGTTATATTTTAAGTAACTGAGTCCGCTTCTATGTCTAACTCTAGACATACTGGTAAATATTCTCACGTCGTTGACAGCAGTGAATATTGCCAATCCCGCAACTAAAAAACCAAGTATTCCAGTTGAGAAGCTGAAACCTCTTTCAGCCCAATTAAGAGAGTTTTGTTTGAGCACAATAACTGACTCATGAGAAAAGATGACATACAAAACAGTGATTGAAAAGAAAGATGCTGTAGCGATCAGATTGAATTTACTTTTTGGAAGAACAGAAGAAGATTTCAATAACTGCCAAATGTTTTTCTCTCGAGTAATATCTGAAGCAGGAATATCACTTTGGATTGGCTCCAAACGTGAATCATTACCATACCTTTCTTCTTCAAGTGGATTATGAGTCATCGTCATCATCCCGTGCCTCAGAAAGCAATTCAATCAAGCTCTGCCTTATATTCCCTGCCGTATCTATAATCCTGGCCTGGGCAATTGCACCTCGCTGAATCAATTCGTCATACTTTTCATGCATTCTTGCTGCAAGGTCTTCGATGGAGTCAGCAGCAATTTCCAAGGGTATAACAAGCTTTAAGCGCTCTAGATTTCCTGTCAGTTTATTTTGCTCGTGATCGAGTCCAGAGAATTTCAGCTCTGTATTGGCTTGCTCAACTAACTCTTCTGTCTCAGCAATAGCCTCTTCTTTATCTAATCCCGTTTCTTTATTGTGATGTCGTATAGTTGTATCCGATGAACGTATGGCTGTTTTCCGCCTTCTAATTTCATCAAAAAAAGGACCATCATCTAAAGCGTTTGTTGTAGTTAACTTTATTTCAACAGTTTCTAGTTTGGAGTATTGATGGATGAAATCTCTTAGACTAGCTCTATTGGATAGTGGCGATATTCGTAAATCTGGATATGGATTCTGAGACTCTATCTCTCTAAATGAGATCTGCCTATTGGAAACTTCTTCGTATAAGCTCCGAAGATATGCTATGTGAGAATCTTGAAGAAAGGCTTTGATTGTTGCTTCAAAACTTTTGATATTTGGCGAAAAGGATCCTTCTCGCAAATATAACAGCCTATGATTATTAAGTATTAAAAGAAAAATGGCGGAGGGTGAACTACGTAAGCTATCCCTGTCCATTTCAAGTTCGCGCCTTTCGTAATTATAAACTTGTTCTCGCCTAAGCTCTGTATCTTTAATAAATTGGCCTGCAATTCCAATGACAGGTGTTGTAGGCGCTCCATCTTCACTCTGAGTATTTCTCAGATGAACCAATTCAACCTTGTCAAAAAAATAAATCGAAGATTTAATGTCTCTTCGTCTAAACTCAAAGAACGCTGGGAAAACCACTTCTCTTAACATGTCAATTAAGACTCTGCTTTCTCCGAAAGTCAATGTGAAATTATATAGCTCAAGACGAGTTGATGCCATAAGTGCTCTTTTATAAATACTATCTCTTTTCTAGCTTCGGAGTATTCACAACGTCAATCATGACATTCTAAATTAGCTAACTCACAGTCCAAATTGATGATAGAATAAGAAACAAGGCAAAAACTAGAATTTGAATATCGTTTCAAAAAGGTAACGCTTCTCGCCTTCTTTTCCATAGACGCAAATTCGACATATGAACTTTTCATTACTTGCTCAAAAATTTACTGCGGACTTATGTGATGAACTAACAACTTGAGGATCATGCTATGTTCGAACGAACACGCTAAATCCTCGTCGCACAAGCAATTCTACTGTCTGAAATGGGATCAATAACGATGTTAGTTTTAGTCATTGAGCTACATTTGCTTGATGTTATGCGGCTAAGCCACGGTTTTTGGAAAGTCGATATTCTCTAAGCTGAATGTTTTTGTCAAGCGATAAGTTAACTGCGGTCAGCATGCAAACTTCGATTTGGCTGGGTTAGCACTGATATGAGTTACTGTTGATGGTCGGTTTGGTGGCGCTTTGAGCCATATCAATACACTGTTAGAAAGCTGGCTTGGCGGCTGAGGGCATGGGCAGTGGCAGCAACTCCATATTTACAAATCCAGTATTAGTTTGCTGCGTTGAGAAGTCTTTGGGCTTCAGTCAGGGCACTTTCGTGGCGGCGGCAGTTGGAATAAATATCCGGCGAAAATTCCTGCAGGCCAGAACCAGCGAGATACTGCGGCACCGATTTGCCCACATCGTCAATGACATCGAGTTTTTGGCAAGGGGCCAGCGCTTCAAATGCTGAGCCAACGCTCTCCGAGTCAGAGCTGTTAGCAATGCCGACGCGCCTTTCGGCCTCCTCCAAAGCCGATAAATGACGATCGCACTTATTTCTGACGGGCTCAGCATAAACCTCAATGCCCGAGCCGACGATATGCTCAATCACATCCTTGTTGGGGTCGCTATCGATAATGTCGAGTTGAGTGCAGCGGGGCAACACGGCGAATGGCGCCGCCGGACCGGGACCGCCAGTGGCCTCTTCCAGAGCCTGATCAAGTTCTAGCAAGTATTCTGGGCAATTATTGCCAATGTCATTAGCAAACTCACCGAGTCCTGAACCAACCAGATAATCGACGACCGACTTACCGGCTTTCTCAATCGCCTCTAGCTTTTCACAAGCGGTCAACGCTTCAAATGTTGGGTCTAAGCCCAGACTGACGAGAGCCACATTGAGGGACTCCAAATGCCAAGTACAGGTGCTTCTAATCTCATTATCGAACTGCCTGTAGCCCGAACCCGCAATATATTCGGGCACTGATTTGCCAGCCCGCGCGATCGCATCCAGCTTTCGGCAGGCCGATAAGCGTTCAAAGGTTTGCGCAGGAGAGTTTTGGGAGACCGCCTGCTCTAAAATTAGCGTGCTGCCGATCACAACAGTGACGCTAAAAATCAGGACGCGATGCATGGTGATAAACCCTCATATGGCGACAGTGACGCAGCTACGCAAAGCCCAGAATTGGCTGAGAACGCGATCGCCCCATATTTAATCGGCTCTGTCCTGATTTGGACTACATAATCTGAAGATTTTTGATTTTGTTAATAGTCTTGGGACAGCAAAATGCAAAATTCTTGCTGCTGTCGACTCGCCTTTGCCATCCAAAAGCTGGCCATTCATCATCAATAAACAGCGTTACAGGTCAAGCAGTTAAACGGTTATCTTTTCACAAGAAAGCTGTTGACTACCAATGCTTTGATAGAGTCGTCAATTGTATGAGTGGCCAGAGAGTTTGCCATCATCCCCTGTTGAACAGAAATTTCACCATACTGGAGATGGTAGGGATTGGTTAATTATCCATTATCCGTATTCAATAAGCTAATTTGCCAATAAAATAGCTGAACCCTCTTGATGAGTCGGCAGGGAAAAGTTCAGGAAAATTTGACGTTTTGTTTGTCAACAACCAGGATTTGTTTCAGTTAGCAAGCTGACAGAGTGATCGAGTGTCGGAGTGATGGGATGGTAAGGCGTGGAAGTATCAGGTCAAGCGAACATCTGGCTCACAATCCCAATAGAGAACTGGAAATCAAGAACCAGGAATGAAGAGCTAAACGCTAATTCCTTTATTTGCCAAATTTAGCCAAAACGGCCAGAAACGTAGTCGCGGGTGTACTTTTCTTTAGGATTGCCGAAGATAACCTCGGTGTCGTCATATTCCACCAGATAGCCAACCTTGCCGCCAGCGTCTGTGGCCTCAGCGTTGAAGAAGGCGGTGCGATCAGAGACGCGGGAAGCCTGCTGCATGTTGTGCGTCACAATCACGATGGTGAATTTCTCCTTCAGAGAAGACATGAGTTCTTCAATTTTCAGGGTGGAAATGGGGTCAAGGGCCGAACACGGCTCATCCATCAGAATGACCTCGGGCTCGATCGCGATCGCCCGGGCAATGCAAAGCCGCTGCTGCTGGCCGCCCGAAATAGAGAGACCGCTCTGCTTCAGCTTATCCTTCACCTCATCCCAGATGGCAGCACCGCGGAGGGAGCGCTCTACCAGCTCATCCATATTGCCTTTGTAGCCATTGATGCGGGCACCCCAGGCCACATTTTCATAAATCGATTTAGGAAACGGATTGGGCTTTTGGAACACCATGCCCACCCGACGCCGCAGCTCAACGGGATCGAATTTCTTGGCCGCTTCACCGGTGGGATAAATATTTTGCCCCTCAAAGAAAATATTGCCTTCAACTCGGGCGCTGGCAATCAGATCGTTCATCCGATTGAGGCATCGCAGCACCGTACTCTTGCCACAGCCAGAAGGACCAATAAAAGCCGCAATTTGATGGCGTGGAACATCCAGATAAACGTCCCGCACAGCCAGGTTAGAGCCGTAGTAGACGTTGAGCTGCTCGACGGAAATGGCCACGTCAGTCTTGGTGGGAGAAGAAATGCCTTGCATGGTTAAAGGACGAACGACAACAAGAGACTACAACAACCTTGTAAACAGAAGGTTAAGAAAGCCTCAGCGATCCTTCTGAAATCGGCTGCGTAAAAGAACCGCCACAGAATTCATTAGCAGCAGCACCACTAGCAGCACTAAGATGCCCGCTGCTGCAATGTCATGAAACTCCTTTTGGGGACGACTGACCCAGTTGTAAACCTGAATCGGCAATACGGTGAAAGGAGACAGGGGGCCGTCGGGCAAAAAGGGCACGAAGGTCAACGCCCCAATCGTAATTAGCGGCGCCGTTTCACCAATGGCGCGGGAAAGTGCCAAAATGACGCCGGTCAGAATGCCGGGAAACGCGGTGGGTAACGTATGGCTCCAAATCACCTGCCAGCGATTGCCGCCTAGGGCATAGCCAGCCTGACGAAGGCTGTTGGGCACTGCCCGCAGCGATTCCCGCGTGGCCACAATGATGATGGGTAAAATCAGCAGCGTTAGGGTCAAGGCTCCCGTCAGAATGCTGCGTCCTCCCGTGTAGTCGCCTAACACAATGACGAAAGCCGTTAGCCCCAGCAAACCGTAGATGATGGAGGGAACGCCAGCCAGGTTACTGATGTTGATTTCGACGAAGCGCGTGAACCAAGTGTCTTCGGAAAATTCCTCCAGAAACAGGCCGGAGCCCACGCCAATGGGGAAGGAAAAAATCGCTACCAGCAGCATGATCCAGCCGGTGCCAGCCAGGGCAGCCAGAATGCCAGCCTCTTCGGGCTTACGAGAGGGAAAACTGGTTAACAGCGTCCAGTTCAGGCTACCCAAGCCATTCCACAGCACGTCGATGAGGAGCCAAGCCAGCACCAGGATAGCGATCGCAGTGGCTGCGATTGTGGCAATTTGAAAAGCGCGATCAAGACGATAGCGCCACCGCCGTTGTGGCACAAACTTTGCCGCATCAGCCACCGGAGCGCCAGTTATGGGCGTATCAGAGATACCGGTCATAGAAACTACTCGTACCTCTCGCGGAAACGACGGACAAACCAGAAGCTAAAAATATTCAAGACCAGCGTAATCAGGAACAGCGTCATGCCGACCGCAAAGATAGTTTTGTAGGGCAGGGTGCCCACAGCCGTATCTCCTAAACTGACCTGCACAATGTAGGCCGTCATGGTCATGACGGGGACAAACGGATTGAGCCCCAGGTGGGGATTTTGCCCCGCTGCCAGAGTCACGATCATGGTTTCGCCAACGGCGCGGGAAATGGCCAAAATCACCGACGCCACAATGCCCGAAAGCGCGGCGGGAATTACCACTGCCAAAATCGTTTCTCGTTGGGTTGCCCCCAGGGCATAAGCGCCGGCGCGTAGGTCTTGAGGCACCGAGTAAATAGCGTCTTCGCTCAGAGATGCCACCAGTGGCGTAATGCTAATTCCCAGCACCAGCCCAGCACTCAGGGCATTAAATCCCTGCAGATAGGGAAATGGAATTTCTAAAAAATAGTCCGGCTCGTAATAGTTAGTGAATGGCAGAAAGTCGAGCCAGGGCGGAATCATCACGGGCGTTCGGATAAAGTCAAAGATTGTCTGCAGGACAGGCGTGACGGTCAGCAGCGCAAAATAGCCAAAGACTACGGAAGGAATACCCGCCAGGATTTCCAGCAGAGGCTTTAGTACCTTGCGGACGCTGAGCGAAGCGAACTCGCTGAGAAAAATAGCTGACAGCAATCCCAGCGGCACCGCCACCAAAATTGCAATTCCAGACGTTCTCAGGGTGGCGCTAATTAAAACAAAAATGCCAAACTGCTTGCTCTGAAATAGCGGTGTCCAGCGAGTATCCGTGAGGAATCGCCAGAAAGGCACCTCTTTGAAAAACTCGATGGTCTCAAAAATTAGCGTGCCAATAATTCCAGCGGTGGTCGCGATGGAAATAATCGCACAGATCCCGCAGAGGAATTTGATGGTGTTTTCGAGACGCTTGGCCCGTCTGTAGTTCGCTTGCCAAAGACTGGAGCCATTTTCTAAAGACGTTTCTACAGACATTTAGTTATGGGAAGTGGGAACCTATGCAATTACAGAGATTAGGTCAACGAGCGATCGCTTCAACCGTCGTGAAACAAATCGCCCTCATTGAACCGCTCGGGCATCTTTATAAAAAAGCGTTTTAGTGCCAGCGGCATTTTATAGAGCAGCCGTAAAGAACCGTTTAAGGGCGCTTTAACCTTCAGTTGATATTCGCAGAAGTGGCCAGGGCTTTTATGAAGCGCCTAAGCGGATGGCGACATCGTTCAGCGCAGCAGACATTTCCACAAGCATTTCCGAAACTTTTGGTCCACTGCTGTAAACATCCACGGACCCTGATTTGCCTGCAAATCGTTTAGGGTAAACATAAGTTTAATTATTAGCGACGGACAGAATTCATGTATGCAGTCATCTACGACGGCACCTGTAATTTATGTGTCACTCTGGTGCGCTTACTCGAAAAGCTTGATCGAGGAGACCAGTTTCGCTACGTACCGATGCAGGATGAGGCCACGCTCGACCAGTGGCAGATTACAGCCGCTGATTGCGAACAGGGCATGATTTTGCTCGATCCTGAGCAACCCCAGGTGCGCTGGCAGGGCAGCGATGCCGCTGAAGAGATTGGCCGCTTGCTGCCGCTGGGTAATCCGTTTGTGCAAGCTTATCGGGCGCTGCCGGGAGCAAAATCAGCCGGCGACGGCTTTTATCGATTTATTCGAGATCATCGCTACACCCTCTTCGGTGGCCGCGACTCACTTTACGAATCCGAATATCCTGCTTGTGACAGCGATCGCTGCTCTCCCACCCTGTAACCGGTGGAATGGAAAAATACAAAATACAACAATGGGCAACCGTTACTGAATAACGATTGCCCATTTTGATTGTTTGTTGACCCTGCCGCTAGTCTTCATATAGCCGGCATTCGGGAGCCTCAGGGTAGTCAATGCAGTATTGCGCAAAGGTCGTCAAGGTCTTCTCCCGCTTGCGGGCTCGGGCTACCTGCAGTTCTTCCACGGTTTCCCACGCGATCGCCACTTCAATATCAGCGGTGCCGCGCATTTCAGTCAGCCGACGAGCGTGCTCTAGTGCTGCCTGCAATCGCATTTCTAGAGTGGGTGCTGCAGTTGTTTGGGTGGGTTCAGTCGCTGGAGCAGCGGGAGTAGAAACTGTAGTGGTGTAAGTCATTACCAACCGTTTGTGAGTGCTAATTCAGCATAGGAATCGAGCAACGATAAAAACTGCAAATTCATATACCATTTAAGATAATCTTGTTTTATGATTTATGGCTTTTTCTTGCTATTAGTGAGATTTTGTTAATCAAGTACTTCATTTGACTCATTAACTGGTATGTCATCCAGAACCATGAGCCGGGTTGAGGGCTTTTGCAGATTGCATAATTGCGAGTTGATGTCAGCATAAGCTGACCAATAGCAGTAAACTAATAGGCATATATACACAAACCTTTTGTATACCCATGGCAGCCAGCGACATTCCCAAGACTCAAATTCAAGGCACTCTTTCAGAACGAGAGCTGCAAATTGTTGAACTGGTCACCGCCGGTCTGACCAATCAGGAAATTTCTGAACAATTAGAGATCAGCAAGCGCACCGTCGATAATCACATCAGCAATATTTTGACCAAGACAGCTACCGGTAATCGGGTAGCGCTGGTGCGTTGGGCTTTGCAGTGGGGCAAAGTCTGCATTAACGATGTGAACTGCTGCACGCTGCCCACTGTGGATTAGACGGGGGCTGGGCCTGAACTAATGGCGAATTCAGCAGAGCAAAATGGTCCCGCCGCCGCCGGTGAAGGTGACCGCAAGCCTTCCGTCGATGCGGCTCCTCCTCAGCAGGTGGAATATCGATTTCATAGTCCTCGGCTGCCGCTAGCGGTTTACCGAGAGGTGGCTGCCCATTTGCGCCAGATCGATGGGGTCAGTACTGGGCTGTTGCCGCAAACAGCTAAAGAGTTCGACTATTTGCAAAGCCAGGCGGGAGGACTCTGGATTCGTTACGATGCTGAAGCTGCTGAGCGCTGCCAATCTCAGGTTGAAGCTGTTTTAACTTACTATGGCGATCGCTATGGGCAGTGGGAAACGTTGAGTAAGTAAAATCAGTCCCGTAGGCAATCAGCGTGCACAACGCTAGACCGAGTGCCGCTGTCAGTCATTACGGGCATTTAGGGATGTACCAATTAATCACCTCCCAGTCACACTCTCTTACCTTGCTACCCAACCACCCTGCCACCCAACCAAGCACTTTATTTACCCGCAAAGCCCTTAACGAAGTCCAGCAGCGAGTTTCCAGATGGCAAGCAAGCTGCTTAACGGCCTTTCAGAGCGACCACCGATTAATCTAAAATCATTGATCTAAAACCAAAAGTCCATATCGGGTTATGACCACAATGCAAGCGCTGCGCGGCACGCGCGATATTCTTCCAGACGAAACTCCTCTGTGGCAGTGGGTGGAAACGACGGCTCGGGAACT
>JBCCJU010000199.1:0-9787 GCA_039027715.1 Cyanobacteria bacterium P01_C01_bin.120 | reverse complement strand
TGTGGTTGTTGAGTGTTGTTCTGCGGTGTGCTCTTCCTTTCTTTGGGGTTGTGAGATTGTGTGGGAGGGGGTGAGAGAGTGCGGGAGGGGGAGAGAGAGGGGGAGAGGGAAGGGGAGAGGGAGAGGAAGGGAGGAAGGGAGAGAGATAGGGAGTGAGGGGGATGGGGAGAGGGAGAGGAAGGAAGGGCTGGAGGGAGAGAGAGAGGGAGGGAGGGGAGGGGAGGAATTAATTCCCAGTTGAGGACTGAGTGTGACAAGCTCACGTTTCTGTCTCCATGTTAGGAGAGAACTTGGAGTTGATTTCTCGGTTGAGATGGATGGCGAGGTGAGGTATTCGCATCAACGGACGGTTGACATGTACCAGTCTATGCTTCAGTTTGCCATTCTCCTGAGACAGCAGAGTCAAATCGCATCATCGTAGCCGCCCAGTTTATGTAAAGAGTTTTGCGCAGCAAGCCTTTTGTACCCTTGGCTAATGAACTACAATGTTCAACTTCCTAATTTAGCCCACAATATTTCATTGATTATTTATTAATATATATAATTACTATTTATTTATAGTTATAGTTATTAATATTTAATTTATGGACAACATATCCCAGAAGAGGCCCCCTCGGTAACTGCATTATGCATTGCCTGAGCCATTTAGTCAACAACCTAGAGCATTCCCTTAACCTGCGCCGCCAAATTTCGGCCTAAATCGCCACCCTCCAAGTTTTCCAGAATGTTGATCGCGTTCTCGACCTTTGCGTCAACAGGCTCAGTGCTGACCTTAAGATTAGCCACATCACCCCGACGTCCACAGTTGGTCAGCAGCGCCAAGGCGTGGTTAAACGCTGCAGCCGCCTTGTCTGGTTGCGGTGACCCAGCAGGTGAGGCAATGACATCCAACGCCGACCGAATCTCCTGAGCATACTTGGGGCCGATGCCGTGGATTGCGGTGAGGTCGTCAATGCTGTACTCAAACAGCCCATCGTCAACCACGCCAGCTTCGACCAAAATGTCGATCGCACGCTGGTCTAATCCTTGTCCTTGAAGTTTTTGAGCGGTCAGCATTTAAGCAACATCCTTCCAATAACGACGGCTAGGTCTGGTCATAGCTTGAGCAATTTCGGCACCCTCAGGAATCCCGGCTAGTTCTCGATGACGATTCAGGGCAGCCTCATCACTCACTGAGTAGACACCACTGGCAAATGACGCGGTGAGGGCATTGAGTAGTTCGATGCGATCGCTTTGCTCCTCATCGGGCGGCTGCCACTCGCCAAAATTGTTCTGATGCTCGGCCTCGCTGAAGTGCCATTCAATCAGGGGCCGGATCAATTTCTCGGTGAGTTCTTCCTGAATTTGCTTGGCGATCGCGCCCAACTGCAGCCGCATGTTCCTTAGCTGCTCCTTAGCCAGCCCTTCATTACCCAGCCCGCCAACGCCTTCCTCTAACGTCGTGAAGGGCACCATAAACGCGAGCATGATGGTGCGGTCAAGGTATCTCAGTAGTTCAATAAAGAAGCGTCCATCGCTTTGCTGGGCGATCGCCTGAATTTCGGTAGACCCGCCCCCAGTAATGACGCCGCCATTGGCGTTGAGCGACTTCAGTTCCCGCTTCAGTTTTTCAGGGGCTGGAACTGTTATGACATTGCCGTTGTCGTCCTTGTAGGGTGTGCCGTCTTCTTTGAGTAGCGCACATCGCTCATTGTTGTCAGCCTTGCCAAATATGATCGGCGTGGCCTGGCGCTGGCCTGCAATCAGCATCTCGTTGATGATAATTTTCCAAGCCTTGTCAGCGGCATAGGCCAGGCGGCAATTGGCAATACCATATGGCTTCGTTCGAGTTATTGCAGCAACGTGACGGCGATTGACAATATGGATAATGCGATCGTATTCAATTGGAAAGTTAATACCTTGAGACGGATAGTACTGAATGTCAGCAATCTTGCCTAATTGCCCTTCAAAAACATAGTTGGCCGGCGGGGCAAGGATGATGGACTCTAACCACCACTTGCTATCAACAGGCTCTCGTAGCGCCCACTCAGACGCGCTGCGACCAATGAGCAAGGCCGTACCCATCTCGGCAAATGACGCCTCTTTGCTGCCATCCATCTGAGCCCACTGCTCATCAATGAACGCCTGAATATTTTCGTTGGAGTGTGTCCACGGCCCCATGCGTTGCAGCAGGTTCAAGATTTGCACTTCGGCCCCGGCTGCAGCGCGAGGATTATTGCTGAGAATGGCAATATAGTCATTGAGGGTACCGCGATCGCTAGGCGGAGCCATTTCTTGAAGAAACTCGCCAGCAAACGCTTCGACCGCATTGGCCAATTTTCCTGCAGCAGGTGTAATCATTCGTCAATGATAGCCGCTACTTGCGAAATTCAATACTTGCAGTAGAATTGGGTGAGCAATCAAATGGCAGAGAGTTTTACACTCCTTAGGGACCCCTATCGTTTGGTAGGGGTTTTTTATTGGTCAAAATACGCTGCTGTAGGAATGAGCTTCATAGGCCGCGGTTGAAATATTGTTGATGCCGCCTTGAATTAATACTGAATAGCCGCCGCTAGTAGCATCGGCAAAATCATTCACTAAAGGCTGAGAACTACCATCGAATTTGACCAAAGCATTTAAATAAGCGACATTCCATTCACCACGCACAATATACACATTGCCATTGCTGGCAGCGGTTGCCACTGGAATGAATCGAGTCACCTTATCTCCCATTGGCTTTACAGCGTTGCTATTAAAACCGCTCAAGGCATTCTGATAATCGTCAGCAACTATCTTCCCCGAACTACCCCCTTCCATTTCCCAGCGAACCATTACGCCTGGCCCATCCATTTCGGCCACGCTTCTGATTAGTTGCTTGACATTGCCTGGCGCTACCTGCTCAGCGATCGCGTCTTTCAGATAGTAATTACCTGATGGGCATCGGCCTATCAATACACCAGCCGTGTAGAAATGAGATTGTTTTGCTACCTCTTTGGCGGTCGCTGCCAAATCCCAAAACCGAATCCAAGTAACTCCAGAAGGCGCTGCGTCGCAAAACTGAAACCATTCTCGATTGATTAATTTTCCGGCTCCATACCGAATCTTCCAGTTGCCTTTAAGTAGACGCTCTTGCTCCACCGGATGCAGAGCTTTGAGGTTTGCCAAATAGCCAGGATCAGCCTTAAGTAATATTGGATTGTCAGTAATTTTGGCCGCAATAAACGTAAATGACTTGGGCATCGATTCAGGATATTTGCTTTGCAGTTCCTTTTGGGAGTCACCCCATATCACTTCATCGTTAAGCCGAATAAACCAGCGAATAATCCCAGAGCGATCGCTGTTCGGATAGCCCGTGGCATCATCTATCCACCAGTCGATAAATTTAGCTACCCAAGAATCAGCATCAGGATTGCAGGTCATCCGCATTTGAGGCTTGATGCCAGACGTAGACCGATTTCGAGATAACAGGTAGAAAAATTGAGACTCAGTAAAGTGAGTCAGTTCGTCCCACCCAATTCGCGTTATTTGGGCACCTTGCCAGTCATAAATATTTTTCTCGTGCTGCAAATGCCTGAATTCAATTCGAGCGCCGCTAGGAAAATGCCATTCAATATTATTGTCTTTAGGCTTCCCGTTAATCACCGGGTACAGCTTAGATGATTCGTCAGCCAGTCCTCCGGGCGCAGTTATTTGAGGGTATGTACGACGAAAAATGACGGCTGTATAGTCAGGATTTTGAATAAATTCTGGTCGAGCAAAATCAATTAATTCCGCGAAGGTCTTGCCGCTGCCAGCTGAGCCCCCATACAAAACAATATCCGCGTCACATTCAGTAAATGATGCTTGTGGCCCTACTTGAGGCAAAGGGAGCGTTTTAGTTTCAGCAAACTTAGTGCTTTTGGCGGTAGCTTCGCGTTGCTTTCTAAGCTTTTCTCGTTGTGCTTTAAGTCGCTGAACCTTCGCGATCGCTGACAACGCCATCCTCTAACAATGCCTCAGACGTAATTTTTAATTCTCCAACAATTTTGACGGCCCCGACGATAGCGTGGATAGTGTCAGCATCTTCACTCGTTGCTTGTGGAATGAGTTGAGTCAGCCGACTTAGTCCAATCTTGAGACACTTCGTTGCATCTGACTGCCAATCTGCTACTAAGATACGTTTTTTAAGTGTAAAAAGCTGTAAAAGTTCATCGTCTTGAGTTAATCGAACGCGGTAGTTGTGCAAGGTCTGGCGAGTTATTCGCCACTTTTCACAAGTTTGACCATCTCCAAAAAGTTCAGCCTCAGCCAAGATCGCGCTGGCTCTTTCCGGAGTGTATTTCGGAGCCGATGATTTACGCTTGGCCATTTAATTAAGATAGCAACATTTTTATTATGTTCAATATTTTGCGTTCAAAGCTTTGTCAGTCAGTTAAATTTGCAACTCGCAGCTTTCAGATATCGGCTACACTTGAGGCGATGTGCTCTGATGTGGCGACAATGGATTTTTTAGATTTTGAAAAGCTAATTTTGGCCGGTGGAATTTTAGGCATATTTGGCGGTGCCACTTTCTACGGCTGGGTGGCCAATCGCCTGACGAAGCGGTTAGAGCAGCTCAACATCGATCTTTCTCCGCTTCAGGGTGGACTAAAAACTGTCGCGGCCACCACGGCTGCAGCGAGCGATGCGGTGGGCGAGGCGACACAAGCGCTGTCAGATGGCGTCATCACCGAGGCTGAAGCCCAGGAGTTCATGAAAGTTGCAGCACGCATCGCCAAGGATGTCAAAGAGAAAACATTAGAGGTTTGAAAATGTTGAAAGTTCTCGGATTGCTTAAAGCTGTTCGAGGGGTGAAAGCTTTAAGTGAAAAACAAAAGGCCAGTATTCGCGCAACGGCTTACGAGCGGCTGAAAGCGATCGCTGCGGTGAAATCTGAATGCACTTGGGAATATAGTGCTGGTCGTGGCGGTATTTTTGTTCATTA
This sequence comes from Cyanobacteria bacterium P01_C01_bin.120, assembly GCA_039027715.1. GTDB lineage: Bacteria > Cyanobacteriota > Cyanobacteriia > Phormidesmidales > Phormidesmidaceae > Halomicronema. The sequence continues at coordinate 4,845 of JBCCJU010000199.1, read as the reverse complement.
CTCTGACGGCAAAGGCCAGCTATTTGCTACAGATTTTCCTAAAAAAGAAGATTTTGAAACATTGCTCAAGCCTCAATATTACGACTCTTCTGATTGGAATATTGTCAACAATGAAGTTGCGCCAGAGCGTTACGAACTGGATGGTGTCCGAGTGACGTGGCCCATTACTTGCAATGTCAAGTATCGCGATGGTGAGCTTTTGATTGATTTGGGGGCGGTATCGGCTTGAGTGCTCCAACGCCTCGCACGAAGTTTGCCAGTTACGGATTCGCCATGTTTATCGGCGTCCTGATCTTAGTATTCAGCCTTGACTGGCGCGGGAGTAATGACGGCTGGGAGATTTCCCCAAAAGAAGATTTGCCGTGGTTTGCGGTGCCAGGGTTGGCACTGATGGGTACGGCATTGGGTATACAGATTGACTCTGAATTAGTTGACCGAATTCTAAAGCGATGAAACCGCTGCTGCAAGCTACTGGACGATTCACGACACCACCAGGGGCAGAATGGCGAATTTTTGTATGTCCAAACGGCTCGCGTGCGTCATTGACACACAACGAGCGGCGTGAAAAAGCACTCAGGCAAATTTCACTATCAGAAGAGCGAATTTCTAGGCGTGGGGCATTGGATGTGCTGTTTGGCATGCCGCCTACCCATGAATTCTTTTTGGAGCGATCGCGTCTAGGTATCCCCCAAATTATTGTCCGCATTCCGGCTCGCATCAAAGGGACTGCAGTCAATAAGGATGATCACACCGTAACGTCAGAGGCAAAGCAGTTGAGGCAGTTACTGTCTTTCTGGAAGGCGCTGTTAGTCAACGACGGCAAGGGACGAAGTGCTGACTGGAGATATGTTCAGCCAGTTACCGAAGCCATAGCAGAAGACGAAGCAGAGCCCTTCAATGCATATCACTGGTGGATCAATGCCTTGGTGAGCCGGTATATCTCATTTTTTGGGGTGTTTGAATACCCTGACAGGCGTAATATCAATCCCATTCCGCCACCGAAAAAAATCAGCAATGACGATGGCTTCACGCTGACAGAGCTTGTTGTTGTCATTCTGATCGTTGGAATTCTGGCGGTGATCGCCCTGCCGACATTCCTTGGCTATGTTCAACGAGCTCGCGAGACGGAAACCATAGTGCTACTGAGTCGCCTGGCAACAGAGGTGACGGCCTATCGCTCAAACTATGGTGAATACCCCTCCGATCTGACTCCTGGGCAATATCCGCAAGGTGTTGATCCCTCTGTGTGGCCAGAGTTCGCAGAGGTCAAGACCGAGTTTGATTACGAGTATTGGAGTACTCCACGGGGCTGCGTTGTTGCTTTTACAAACTACGGTGCCAACAACCGCCGCGATCATGCAGTGCATCAGCGCTATGGAAATTCGGGTGAGATAGTTCGGATTGGCCCGGATGACATCATCAAGATTATTGACGTCGACGAGAATTGCAATCTTCCGCTGGGGGCTGTTAAGTGATGGCTCTAATTGCGCCCAACTGGATGAAGGGCCAGCGCTGCATGATCTCGTCAATGGATCAACTGCCCGATGGCTGTACCCCAAACACAACATATCTTTGCTTCCGCTTGAATCAGCGAAAAGATGGCGGCGAGGAACGGCGATGCCGTGTCACGCTTGACGCTTGGGGACCGAACGGGTGGCAGTCTCCATCACTAGGCGATGGCAGTTATTTAGGGCTTACCAGGATACCGGTTGACGATTTTTGGCGACTGAGTTCTGACTCTTTGCCATGCCCCGAAGAAATGGTGCTCATCTACGTGCCCGACTGCCGACATAGCTGGATGCATACGGTACCACCGGGCTTTTATCTGGGCCGCTGCGATCGCGATGACATGAACAATCCTGATTGGCGGATAAAACTGCCTTGGATGCAGCGGCAAGTGAATTTTCCTGCCGTGCGTCGCTTTATTCGCATCATGAGCACTGATCGATCGAAGTGGCTGCCGTTGCCAGTGAATAGCTCTCAAAAAGATGATTCTGTCTGACGTCCAATCTCAATTTATTTCCCAAGCTCCAATGGGGTTCATGGTATTTGAGTCGGTGCGCAACGACAGCGGCGACATCGTTGACTTTCTGTGTGTTCTGCAGAACGGTTATGCCATTAAGCAGGGTACTCAGTCGCCAATGCTGGGCAAGCGAATGCTTGTAGAGATGCCCGCTCACATTGAAACAGGCCTGTTTAACCAGTTCACCCGAACAGTTGAGCAGCAGCAGGTTATTGAAAGCCCAGAGATTTACTATCCCAATCTGGGCTGGTTTCGAAACACATCATTTCCAGTCAAAGGCGGTTTTGGAGTGGTGTTTTTCAACATTGGCGACCTAGTAGAGAAGACATTAAGAGATCCCCTGACGGGGTTGTACAACCGGCTGGTGCTATCTCACCTAGACAGTGAAGACTATTCCATCTTGTTATCGCTAGATCTGAATGGCTTCAAAAACATTAACGACACGGCGGGACATGACATCGGTGACTTGATCCTCAAGCAGGTGGCCGCCCGAATCAAAAGTTGTGTACGAGCGGAATGCACCGACCGAGTACGAGATATTGTCATTCGCCCAGGTGGTGATGAGTTTGTGATTCTGCTAGCCGATGGCACGGTACGCGTCAGCGAAGTCTGCGATCGCCTTATTGACTCAATTCACAGGTCATATCTGATCGATGAATCGCGTTTCAATGAAATTTCGGTGAGCATTGGCGTTTGTTCGATTGGCGACGAAGGGCTGGCACGCGCCTACACTCAAGGCGACATCGCAATGTACCGCTCTAAGGCGCTGTTTCGGCAACATGGCGTATCTGAACCTGTGTTGTTTGAAGCGCAGATGGAACGTGAACTTAAAGAGGATTTGGCGCTTTCCAGGGCGCTAATTAAAGCCATCAAGGACGGAGCCCTAGAGCTTCACTACCAGCCCATTTACGACATTCGCGACCCGACCCCAAGTCTCGTTGCCTTTGAGTCACTGTGCCGCTGGACTCATGAGGGTAAGCCGATCCGTCCCGACAAGTTCATTGCCCTGGCGGAAAGACTGCACGTCATCAGCCGATTGACATCGTGGGTCTTGACTGAGGCGTTTCAGCAAGCAGTAGAGTGGCAGCAAACGTGCGATCGCAAAATTAATGTTGCAGTCAATCTATCTGGCAAGGATCTCCATGATCCGCTTGTGCTTGGCTGCATCAGGCATCTACTAGATTCCGGCAGTATCTGCCCTAGCACAATGCTCTTTGAGATTACTGAATCTCAAATGGTTTCCCCTGCCGCAATGGGAAGCCTTGAGGTGATCAAAGAAACAGGAGCGAAACTTGAGGGTGATGACTTTGGAGCTGGCTATACCAACCTCGCGCGGCTTTTTGAGCTGCCCATTGACATACTGAAGCTTGATCGCTCATTGGTGCTTCAGTTTGATATTCCGGCTCTCTCTGACATTGTTTCGCTTTGTCACCGCCAGGGACTGTTAGTGTGTGCTGAGGGAATTGAAGACGACGAAACCCTAGTCAAGTGTGTCGCTTCCGGATGTGACTACGGCCAAGGCTATTACTTTAGTCGGCCCCTGCCTGCGGATGATGCGGGGCGGTTGTTGGCTTAGGCAGGTCAGGGAAGCTTAGGGGTTGGACAATAAATCCAGCCTACGACCATTTCCTCAGGCCATCCGCCAACGCTACCAAAGTCAACCCATGCCTTATCAGGCAAAGCCTCACGCATAGCTTTTTTATTTCTATAACCTATATGAGGCGCACTATCAAGCGAGCACCAATACAAAACGGTCATGCCCTCAGGGCATTGGCCGGGAGGGTTCAAGAATACCTCTATGTCTGATTTTTTGTTTTCTGTCACGATTCCTGATCCTCAAATTCAAAAATCCACAGCAAATCACCCCGCACCATACCAACCAATCGAGTCAGGTCGATCCCCTCAATTTGAGTCACTTCAGAGTGTTTTCGATGGACGCCGTAGGGAACCAGCGACTTAAAGTATTTCGGCTGCGCTTGCAAAGGATTCGCGTCAGATAAATCGCCTATCAATGCCTTGTTGGCTGCTTCAGACGGAATCCACTGCCAAAACCACGACGGTTCGACCGGTTCACCGTTGGCATATGTCCAACCTTCGGGCTCTACGTCCGGTGAAACTATTTTGCCTTCCAAATCACCAACCCAGAGAGTGGCATATGGGCCAGCAACTAGTGCTACTTTGGCTAGGTCATCCATGCCGTGATCGCAGCTTTTCTGACGGGCTAGCTTGCGAACCAAGACAGAATCGTCCAGTTCATACTGCGGCAGGTAGTGAATCACCTGTTTTGTGGCACAGCCGTTGTGAAGCTTTAACCACCCGTGGTTGTGCCAGCTATTTACTTGAATGCGGTGAATAGTCATGACATCTATCTTCCAAGCAGCTTCTCTGTGTACAAATCTTCTAGATATTCGATGGCAGCACAAGCAGCCCGATGAAAACCAACGTCAGAATACTTAAGTTTTTCGCGATTATAAACATTCAGGTGTTTAAGGCAAAAAGCAGTGACTCCTTTAGCTTCGATTTCTTTCCGCAGTTGAGCGACCTCTTCAAATTTCTCGTGGTTGTTCATAATTACTTAGCCGTCAATTCCGTACATTCTCAAATCGCTGTCATAGTCACTAACGGTCACCAACGCTGATTCAATCACGATTCTTTTTCCTCAAATCGCTTTCATAGAAACGTTTTAAAACCCTTGTTCCATCCGGAAACGCAACCCTGACACTGTACTCTCTATCTTCATGTTCATCCAATAGACTGTGAACTCTCTCGATAATGCCGATGCAGTCGAGCGAAAAAGTGTGCCCGCGCCATGAACATTGCAG
>JBCCJU010000198.1:0-9861 GCA_039027715.1 Cyanobacteria bacterium P01_C01_bin.120 | reverse complement strand
CTGCACCTGTTGGTTCATCCAGGCGAGTTCTTGCTGCAGGTGCGCCTGGACTTTCTGCAAAGAGGTGATAAAAGCACTGGCCTCTGTAGACGATAGGGTTTGGAGATAAGAGGTCGGAGTCGCCACGATAAATAACTGCTAAACGGTACAGCTGTCATTGTAGGTAGAGTCGGGGAAAAGGCATCATTCACCTCTATTTTAGAGAGCAATATGAAGCAGTATGAATGGACGACTCTCCGTTCTAAAGACGCGGGAAGTCGTCAAGGCAAGGCCGAAGGATCGGAGAGTGAATATTTGGTAGAGATTACGCTTGACCGGTTTCCTTTGACCCGGCTACCGTTGGCTCCGGCAGTTGCAATGTGCCAAACTTGGGCGACCAAAACTCCCCGCGACTTTGGAAGAAAGCGACCTCCTGACATTTGCCGCGACGATGCGCCAAAATCGAACAGCGCAGCATCACTTTCTCCTGTCCCGCCTTGGTGTAGAGGTAGCGCTCTAGCATGGCTCCGCAAACGGGGCAGGGCCGGTCAACAAACATCTCTGGATTCAGCGCTTGCCGCTGAGCATGAGATAGTTCATAGCGCTTGGCTTTAGCATTCCAAAACATTACGGTGCGACAGCCTGCCCCCGAGCATTTCAGAAAGTGCTTGGCCTTCATTTTCTTGGAGCGAGACGGGACTTTGTTCATGGCCTCGCCACAGGTTGGGCACTTTGTCTTGGTTAGCTGCCCCTTAGTCGGTGTCGTCTTAGAAGTTGAGGACTGTTCGGCATTGTTCACTGCCGAGGCCGGTAGTTTTGGGCTAGAGGGTGATAGGGACGCCAGCTGAGACTTCGCCTGGGCGATCGCAGGGGTAAAGTAGCTTTGATTCCAGCCAATGAGATATGCCTGCCACTCTTGTTTGCCCGTGGCGATCGTGTCCAACTCAGACTCCATCTGTGCGGTAAATTCAGGTTGAATCAGATCCGGCAGGAGCTTCTCTAACGCGCTATCGAGTGACAGCCCCAAGGCTGTTGGCTGTAGTTTGCCCTTAACGACCTGCACATATTCCCGCTGCCGCAGCGTCTTGATAGTTGGCGCGTAGGTGCTGGGCCGACCAATCCCTTTTTGCTCCATCAGCTTGACCAGCTTGGGCTCACTGTAGCGCGATGGCGGCTGGGTTTGCTTCGGCTCCGCCTGCGCCTGGTTGAGTTGCAAACCTTGTCCCTGAGTCAGGGCAGGCAACACCGAGTCGGCGCTGATGTTGTTCCAATAGCGGGTGTATCCGGCAAATTCAAGCACCTGACCCCGTGCTTCCCAGTACGCCTCGCCAGACTGAGTCACGATGCGCGTCTTACGCAGTCGAGCTGGAGCACATTGAGATGCGATGGCTCGATTCCAAATTAGCTCATAAAGCTGTGCAGCATCTGAAGACAGCTCGGCCTGCAGCGATTGGGGTAGACGGTTTACTTCAGTCGGTCGAATCGCTTCATGCGCTTCTTGAGACCCTTTCACCGCTCGGTGGCGAGTTTTTTGCTGCGGCAGATTGTTGGGGTCATGCTGCTGGAGGTATGCGCGCACCGACTCACAGAAGGAGGCGGAGAGATTAACCGAATCGGTTCGCATATAGGTGATGTAGCCCTTTTCGTACAACGACTGAGCGACCTTCATGGTTTGCTCGGGGCGGAAGCGGAGTTTAGAGCCAGCGGCTTGCTGGAGGGTCGAGGTGACGAACGGCGGTGGCGGCGATTGAGTCGTTTGCTTACCTTCCACTCGAACGACGGTATGGGGGTGGGCCTGAGCGATCGCCACCAGCGCATCCGCTCTCTCTTGAGATGTGACCCGCTCTGATTCTGGCTCAGCCTTTTTATCGTCGGCGATATCCTTGGTCTGTTTGCGTTGAGGTTGCAGGCGACTGCGATAGAACGCCTTGAAACCTTCGCCATAGCTTACCCAAACGCTCCAATAATCCTGGGGAACAAAGGCTTGAATGGCTTGCTCACGCATACAAAGTAAGTGCAAGGTAGCGCTCTGAACCCGCCCCATTGATTTCGCCCCATTGTTCAACGGCCAAACGACATGCCGACTGCCAGTGTAGCCGACCAGCTTATCCAGACAATCCCGTGCCCGACCAGCCTCAATCAAGCTTTGATTGAGGGAGCGGGGTTGGGCGATCGCCGCTCTGACGGCTTGCGGGGTAATCTCGCTATAGACGATCCGCTGCGGATGCTTCAAGCGCAATGCCTGCTGTAGATGCCAGCCAATGGTTTCACCTTCGCGATCTGGGTCAGTGGCGATGTAGACGCGATCAGCTCTTTTTACCGCCTGCCTGAGGTCTGAGAGCACTTTTTTAGAACGAGCATCACGTGACTGATATCGGCAGTTGATACAATCTGCATCCATATCAAAGCCGAGAGAATCGATGCCATCATTTGCTAGCTCCCGCACGTGACCCATGCTGGCTTTGATAATCCAGCCCGGGCCCAGGATTTGAACCAGCTTTTTGATCTTACCAGGACTTTCAATCAACAGTAGATTCGCCATCTCACCTTACCGCCATCGGGACAACCTATAGCCAGCATACCCTCTTCATAGTACAAATAGATTAGCTTAAGAATGTTGACGGTGGCAGTGCGGTGACTCTCTGAAGCAGGCAATTGAAAATCTAGTGTAAGTTTTAGTGTAAGTTTGATGGCCAAGGCTAGATAGATCACTTGAACTAAATAGCGGTTTACGCTAAAACTTACACTACGTTTCTTAAATGCAGCTATGCCTCGACGCATTGACCCCAAATGCCTGGACTGTGCTCAGCTCTCGGTCGCTCAGGCGCGGGAACAACATGGGCCGGCGGGTGATGACTGCTGGACCGAAAGCCGCTGTCACCGCAAGCGATCGCACTATCGCAATCGACGCGATAATAATGCCTCAAGGCGGAGTCAGTACCAGCAGGTACGCCAGCAGCAGATAGCAGCGACCGCCCCCGAAACCCTTGAGGTATCCTTAAACTTCAAGCCTGTAGCTTATTTGTATCTCTATCGTCAGAAGCGCCAGGATGCTCCACTCCACGCCATTGCCGTTTCAGTCTGGCAAGGCGATCAGCAGGTTTTGCAGGTAAAGCCGATTCACTGCGCAGGGATGCGGAATCAGCAGATTCAGGGATACTTGACGGATGTGTTGAAAGCTTTGAAGGAGCAATTTGGCATTACAAAGTTCGAGCCGGAAGTCCGGCTGGAGCCCACGGAATGCCCCATCAGCCCCTGCCCATTGAAGCCAAAGACGACGGCAGGGGTAAATCATGAACCAACCGCCTGAACAGCTAGAATTAGCGCTCGAAGATGCAGCTGAAACTCCGGCCATCGCTGATTTGAAAGACCTTTGCCAGCAGTTTGAAGCAGCCTCGGCTCAGCTGTCAGTGCAGGAGCAGTTAATTCTGGGAAGCCGGGTGTTTGAGTGCTTAGCTGAGATTTATCAAGCCAAGGCTGAATGGCTGCTTGAGGACTGGGAGAATGCCCACAACCCTCAAGACCCTAACGTGCCGGGAGACTGGCTCCAAGGCTTTGTGCGGCAGTCACAACACGTTGATCTGTCAGACCTAACTGCACCGGTTCAACGGCGTCCTCGCACCGCTTCTGGCAAGACGAAGAAGCCATCAGGAACGGTGGTGAGCGAAGTGCCTAAAGAAAACGTTCTGAAGATGCTCGATGAGGTGGAACTGGCAGAGCAAAAAGCAGCCGCGATCGCCGTTGCCCATGAAGAACGAATTGAGGATTGGGTCGCGGACATCCATGCCTGGTTTCAGGTTCACCCTCAACCCATTCCGCTACTAGATCTCCGGCAGGCTTTAGATTGGCCGTTAATTCAACTCTGGCTCAGCCTGCTGCTGGGGGGATTCGAGCTGAAAGCCATCGACTCATCTTTCTACAGTCTACAAATTTTAGTATCGACCTCTCCACCATAGGTCAAGACTCTTGCGGGGCCTTCCCTAAATACTTCGAGCGCAGCTTGCCGCCCTGCCAGTACCTCAGATAGAGATAGGGGCCGTGCTGCTTGTTGCCACGGGGAATGTACTTCGCTTCGATGTGTCCCCTCAACCCTTTTTGCGATCGCTGCTTGGATTCGTCGCTGCTGTCATCGCCACCTGGTTCAGGGATTTCTTGGGGGACTTCCAGCGCTTCGATCAACCCGCCTAAAGCGACCTGAAGTTCGCGTAGGTCGGCCAGACTCCAGGCAGAAAGGGAAGGGAGAAGTTTGTCGGTGGGGGATTTTGAGGGCATGAGTGTTAGGGAATGTTTATCTTCATTGTATCTTTTCTTGTTCCCTAACACTCGATGGAACATGACTTGCTCTGCTGAGCGATCGCGGATTGGTTTATGGTAGCCGTGTCCGCGGGTTAGGTAGCCATCAGCCCCAAATTAACTATTCTCAATCTCGTCAAGAACTTTTTGAACGCTTACAAGAGCTCTCTCCAGTTTTTTTTGCTTACTTTGTGGAATTGAATCTGGATTCAGTTTGCTGACTCTAGTGGTGAATAAGCGGAACTTAGCTACAGGTTCCCACACTGGCGGTTTAGAGGGCGGCATCTCTGCTTTAATCTCTTCTCGAACAGCTTGCTTGACAGCTGTTACCGACATGTTCATGGCTTTATCAATCAATTCTCCTCGAGCAGCAGGGTTCTCAACCTTATTGATTTCAAGGGCGCTGGCAGGGGATAGACCCTGTTGCACGCCTTCCTTGAGCTCTTCATTTAAATTGAGTAATGGGAGTCGGCTGGCAGCGAAGCTTTTGATCGATATTTCAAACTCATTCCGCTCCCAAGTTTCTCTAATGCAATTGATTTTTGCGGAGTCTACCTTCTCTGTCTCCCTAGCAATTTGCCTGATGAGAGTAGGAATTTCGTCTGGATCTACTTCCCCCAACCTTAAGGCCAGCGCCTCGGCAAGTATATCTAAAATAGCAAGCGTATCATCAAGTGCGTTGAGTGGACGATTAGCTCCATTTAACTGATACGAGAATTCTGCTAAGGAAAGAGAATCCTTAACTGTTTCAATCGAAAGCGGTACAGTCTCATACCCCAGCCTTCTAAGAGCCTCCCCAGTTGTATGGCCTCCGAGATACTCAAAATCATAATCTTCATCTTCAACTCTGAGGACAGGTATTGTTCCTGTGAAACCATGCTCGCGAATACTCGACATCAACTGCTGAATATGAGCTTCGTCCGTATGAGTGCGGTACTGCTTTCGCCCTCGGCGAATGCGGGATAAATTCCCTTCCAATGACTTGGCAGCCTTCAAGTCGAGCGTTCCAGGGGCTGTGGATTGGCTATCAGCCTTCCCCCAAGAGCTAATATTCTTGAATTTACTCATTTCATTCCCTCCAGAATCTCTTTAGCGATCGCTTTGCAGTCGTTCCAGGCTAATCCCGCGCTACCATCTTTTTTTCCACTATCAGTACGAGCGTCCTTCACCAAACACCCTTGAGCAGAAGCCTTTGTGTAGGCAGAAAAAGCTCGCATGTACCCATCTAAAACAGGCTGACTCTTCTCTTGGAGAAATTCACGTGCATCCTTCTCATCTTTCGTTCTGCTGTCAACGATGCACAAACAGAATGTATATGGCACTTCTCCCCCAAGCTTGGATAATCGTTCTAGAAATTGCGGCAGGGTATCGAGGCTCAAGGCTTGAGCAGAAGTTGGCACAAGAAGCAAGTCTGTGTCTTCTAACAAATCCCTCAAATCCTCATCGTTAGGTCTAGCCTGGGTATCAATGACAATATGATCTGCATGATTCCCTTTCTGAAACCACTTGTGAGCGTTCTTTTCGCTTACAACGGTAAATGGCAATTCAACTGTTGAAGATCGTTCGGCCCAATTAAGTGCCGAACGATTAGGATCTCCATCAATCAAGAGCACCCTAGTGCTATCGAGTTCAGAGATCGCGCCTGCAAGGTGAAAGGAGAGCGTTGATTTTCCGACCCCTCCCTTATCCGATGCCGTTGTGATGATCATTTTGAAGTGTGGCGATCAAGTACGTACATACTTTAGCAGTCTTTTTAAAAATCGATAAAACGTTTTATCGGTTTTTTAGTCGCGCTTTCGCCTCGGGTCTCTAGATAATTTCTCTGGAAATTCGCCATACTCAATCGCATTGCTCCGCCCACCCTTGATTTAAAAGTTGTGCTAGAGATTGAGGTGGATACCGCACTCGCCGCAGGCAACAATCGCAAAGAACCGTTGTACCTATGGGACGACACTATACAAAAGCTCAAGCAAATCACTGACTCCGATCTGAGGTCGCTCTGCTTTCCCTGCTGGCGACCCACTGAAGCCTCCCCGGTTCAGATCGGTCAACCTGACGTCCTCAGCTACGGCTTGGGCGCGGACTCAACTGCACTGCTGCTGAAATATCTGAGCGAGACGGACGAAGAACGCGGATTCCCCCTCGAAAACCTGATTGTCATCACGTCCCTGGTCGGTCGCGAGTGGGACAAAACCGTTGATAAAGCGCAGCGGTTTATTCTGCCTCTGCTGCGTCAGCACAACATCCTAACCATTCAATGTGGTCGCATGTCTGACTCGTCCCCTGATGGTTGGATTGTCTACGAATGCAGCCGCCAGCCCCAGCGCATCTATCAAGATGTGGCTCAGCGCCTTGGCTGGACATTGGATCGCCACTTGCTGCGAAACGGCATCGTGCCCCAACGCCGAAAGGGTGCCCGCACCTGCACACTACGCTTTAAGGGCGAAGTAATTGACGCGATCGTGTGCCACCTATTTGCCGTCTTCCCGATGGCAACGTACAAACGGGAAATCGGCTACAACGCCGACGAAACCAAACGAGCCAAGACCGATTACTCAATGGGACAAGGCTATGCCTACGAGATTGACTACAACGCTGACGAAGAAGGTCGCATCAGTGCGGAGGTTTCCACCTGGCGCAAGCAGGTCTTCAGCTTTCCGCTAATTACCAAATACCAGATGGGTCGAGCGGCGGTAGACGAGTTCAACATCGTCACTATCATGGCCCACTACGGCGTGAGCCGGGATGAGGCGCGGATTCGCAAGAATAGCTGTACTGATTGCCCATTCTCATGATCCAGTGGCGGTCGCCCTCTGCTGCTGAAATCCTACTGGACTCAGCCAGAAGAAGGCGCAAACGCTGCCTTCATTGAGCAGAATGCCTTAGCCCTTAACCCGACTCAGTTCCTCTACAGCAGCAAATTCACGGTGCTGGAGCTGCTGGAGCAGGACGAAAATACGGCGGCGTTGCAGACATACGAAGACCTGATCAGCAGCATCGACGATTGGGCCGTTTATGCGGTTCGTCGCATCTGGAAGCCAAAAGGACTGATCCGCCAAACCGATCGCGTCTTTGAAGGCTCCCGTCAAGGCTGCCAAAGCCTGCTGGAGCGCATTGGTGAAGCGACTGGGATCGAGCCTGTCTTAGTGTCTCTATCCTGGCGTGTCATCACTATCGAGCGCACCAAAGAGATCCGCCCCAGCGTTGAAGAAGCGTTCATCGTCACCCCCAACTATCCCGTAGAAAAGCAGGGCCGTATCACGAAGGAAGCCTTTGCCCTCAAGTGGAAAGGACTCACCGGAAAGCGACCCAGCACCCCCATTACTCACTAGGAGAAACCGATGGCACAAGCCACTACCGATAAATACCCTGAACATCTATTTCCCGCCATTGAACCGGATGCTGAATATTTGTTCTCCGTGGTCGAGGGGCAACAGTCCGGTCGTCCTTATTGGATGCTGAATCTGAGCGTCCAAGACATCAAGCACATGTTCGCCGAGTTTCTTGACCGGGCGCAGCACGACCCCAGGTCGCTAGCCCAACGCTCACTCAATTTGAGTCGGGCGCGAAAGCTCAAGCAATACATCTTGGGTGAGGTGCTGCCGGATGAGGGCTTTTACATTCTGCCGCCGTTGGTCTTATAAGTGGACTGCGAGGAATACGACTTCGATGAAATCTGCCATGGAGTAGGGCGTTTAACCCTGCCTTCTGATTCTCAGTTCTGGCTGGGAGACGGGCAACACCGAGCAGCCGGATTCCTGCAAGCCTACCTCGAAGCTCCGGCGATGATGAACGATGAAACCGTAGGCGTGATGCTGTTGCCCGATGCAGGTAACCAGGTTCGCCATCAGGTGTTTCTCGATATCAATGCCAACGCCTCCAAGCCGAGTAAGTCAATCGCGACGTTGTTTGACGAGCGCGATCGCTTGGCGGATGTGACGCGAAACCTGCTGTCGCTCCCATGGGTGGAACGATATACCAACTTGGAGCGCACTACGCTCCCCAAGAGCAGCGGTGATCTGTTCACACTCAATGGCTTGCGGGATGCGAACCGGGAGCTGCTGGCGAATGTACCAGAGAGTAACTGGGACCGTGTTGTAGCTGGCTACTGGAAAGCGATCGCTGAGACTATCCCTCAGTGGCGCGACATCCTGACGGCGGTGGAGCAAGAGCAACCTATGGATGCTCCCACCCTCCGGCAGGACTACATCTGTTTCCACTCGATCACGCTATCCGCTCTGGCCTACTGGGACAGCGGGTTATCGATGAGTCCGGCCAGGTTCCCGACCTATCGGGGCTGGCAAAGGTGAATTGGAGCCGGAGCAATCTCGATTGGGAGGGCATCTTCCTGTTCGAGGGGAAAATCATCAAGAATAAGCAGTCGGCAACCCGATTTACTGATTACTTGCAGACATCGTAATCGCGTTTGCGTAGCCGTTTCGACCTACATCGGAATGACTACGTTTTTATACGAAACCCCTCCAAAACAATCGACTCAGCGGATTATGCCGAGTCAAAACGAACTGCAACAACTGCATCAGCAAATCCAGGCAGTTACCACGGCCCTGGAACTCACCCCAGCGGCCCAAGCGTTAATCCAAAATCCTCAGACCGCTATGCAGCATCAACTTCAGCGGAAACTATTGCGCCTGCAATCTGTTCAGCGAGAGTTGGCCCATGCAGTGATTGTCCTGAGCGATCTCTCCGGCACAGCTAGCGCTTAGCGGTCATAGACCCAAGGGCCAGGGATGCTCACTGCCGCTGTTCAGTTCTCCCCATCAGGTTCTAAGTGCCTCGTGCCACCTGAATGGCTAATGGTCGCCCGCCAGGGCGCAGCGCTATCACCCGCAAAGCCAAAACGACTACCAACAATAGAACCGAAAGCTGCATTTCTGATTATTCGGGAATGCAGACCTTTTGCTCCATATCTAAGACGAGGCACATATTCGGCTATCGCCATGCTGGTGCGAAAAGTTTAAGGAGTCATGGCGATGACGAATGCAATTATTCAACTTCCCGATAGCGGGATACAACAGGTCAATGCCGCGATTGACCACTATAATACGCTAGTTCTCTTCATGCAGAGGTCATTGAGAGAAGGTCTCGATTACGGCAAAATCAAAGGCTGTGGCGATAAGCCGATTCTCTTTAAGCCAGGGGCCGAGAAGATCGCAACCTTGTTTGGATTACGTGAGTCCTTGACGCGGTTAACAGCTATTCAGGATTTCACTGGAAAGGACTACAACGAACCCTTCTTCTTTTATGAATACAAGTGTACGCTGACGGATCGTAGCGGCATAACCATAGCTGAGTGCATTGGCAGTTGTAACTCATGGGAGGAGAAGTACCGCTACCGCACATCTGAGCGGACTTGCCCAGAATGTGGTGCTGCGGCTATCAAGCGTAGTAACTACGCTGATCAAAAGACGGGCGATAAAGGATGGTACTGCCACACGAAGTCTGGTGGCTGCAACGCGAAGTTCCACAGCACCGATCCCCAAATTGTCAGCCAGCAGCAGGGCAAAGTGCTCAACGAGCATGTCTTTGATCAAGTCAATACCATTGACAAAATGAGTCAAAAGCGGGCTT
>JBCCJU010000197.1:0-9970 GCA_039027715.1 Cyanobacteria bacterium P01_C01_bin.120 | reverse complement strand
TTGGTGATTGTTGCTGAACTGGTCGCCGCGGAAAGCGGTCTCGGCAAGCGCATCGCCATTTCTCAAAAGTTCTTTCAAACCGATGATATTTTTGCCTGTCTGATTGTGCTTGGCCTAATTGGGTTCATCCTTGATCTGTCTTTACAAGCGGCCATGCGGCTGGCATGTAAGTGGGCAGTGAAGTAAACATGCACTTAGAAGTCACTAAGGTTCATAAACAGTTCGACACGCCCCAAGGTGCGCTGGTCGCTCTTAAAGACATCAACCTGCACGTTGAAACAGGAGAGTTTATCTGTGCGGTAGGGGCATCAGGTTCGGGCAAATCGACGCTGTTACGGCTAATTGCCGGACTGGATATGCCGACAGCCGGAGAAATCGTAGTGGATGGTCAGCCGGTGATTGGACCAGGAGCGGATCGCGGCATGGTATTCCAGAGCTATACGCTTTATCCCTGGATGACGGTGCAAGAAAATGTGGAATTTGGGCTAAAGCTACGAGGGGTAGGAGCCAAGCAGCGACGAGAAGAAGCCTCGCGCTACTTAGACGTGGTTGGTTTAGCAGAATTCTCGCGATCGCTGCCCAAAGAACTGTCCGGCGGCATGAAACAGCGAGTGGCGATCGCCCGGGCGATCGCCAACCATCCCAAAATTTTGCTGATGGACGAACCCTTTGGCGCCCTCGACGTGCAAACTAAAGAAACCATGCAGGAGTTTTTGCTTGAGCTGTGGGAGCGCCTTGGCATCAGCATTCTGATGATTACCCACGACGTTAGCGAAGCGGTTTTTCTGTCGGAACGCATTTATGTTTTGTCCGCTCGACCCGGCACCATTCAGCGAGAACTTAAGATTGATCTGGGGCAGCATCGTGCTTACGCCATCCGCCGCACCTCGGAGTTCCATCACTACTGCGACGCAATCATGGATCTGCTGCGAGGCAAAACAGCGAGCCCACCTTAACTGGCTGTGTCAAGATTTTGAGCCGCCTGTATTTAAAATTCTTCCTGGACTCGCCATCAGACCAGTGCGATAAATAGCTTCTGCCTGCCTTGATACAATTGATTCATTGCATCCGCTACTTTTTAGGAGCTAGCGCATGGTTCAAACCTTTATTAATCCTCAACTCCTCTATCCTGATTCTGACGGTAAGCCGATGGCCGACAATACGGTGCAGTATGACTGGATTGTGCGTCTTGTGGCGAATCTCAGACACTTATTTCGCGGACAGACCGTATTTGTTGCCGGCGATTTATTGTGGTACCCCCGACAGGTGAAAGTGCCACCCGCGCCTTCCCAGGCTCCTGATGTCATGGTGGTGCTCGGACGTCCACCAGGCGATCGCGGTAGCTATAAACAATGGGAGGAAGAGAATATTGCTCCCCAAGTGGTGTTTGAGATTTTGTCGCCGAGTAACAGCGCTCGCGAAATGCTGAACAAACAGCGCTTTTATCGCGAACATGGAGTGCTAGAAATGTATTTTTACGACCCCGACTCCTATGATTTCTGGGGCTTCGTGCGCGATACTCCAGAGCAAGATTTTACTCCGGTTACCGCCCTCAATTTTCCTTGGAGTTCACCGACCTTAGGCATTCGGTTTGAACTGTTTGACGATGGACTAGCAGTGTTCACACCAGAGGGTGAGCAGTTCAAAGATCCTAGACAGATTTTTACCGAGCGTGACCAGGCTCAAAGTGAACGTGACCAGGCTCAAAGTGAACGTGACCAGGCTCAAAGTGAACGTGACCAGGCTCAAAATGAACGCGATCGCGCTTTTGCCAAACTGCGAGAGCTGGGTATCAACCCCGCAAAACTGTGAGTATGTGGCCCTGCTTGTATCTTTGCTAGAGCTCCTAAAGACACCAGCAGCGCAATCCGTCCTGTGAAGAAAATATCCAGCTTGCATCGTCTAATTCTGTCGCTACCACTGCCATAAAGTCGGCGACGTAGTTTGAGTGCAGCCCGGTAGAATTGAGTGACAGAGTGTTTAGAATTGATAGAGAAGGTAGCAACGACGGTACCTGAATTTTAGAAATTGCCGTGAGATGACAGCGCTGTCTTTAGACGTTCAATCACCTCATCCACGGGAATACTGCCCAGTTCGCCATCAGCGCGGGTGCGAATGCTGAGAGCGTTGGCTTCTTGCTCTTTAGCTCCCACCACCGCCATAACGGGAATTTTGCCCTTTTCGCCATTGCGGATCAGCTTGCCAAGGCGATCGCCGCTAGTATCGACCGTGGCGCGAATGCCCTCTGCCTGCATGCGATCGACAATTTGCCGAGCATAGCCCATCAGCTCAGTTGTCACCGGCAGCAGGCGAAGCTGCTCCGGCGCCAGCCACACCGGAAAATCCCCCGCATATTCTTCAATCAAGATGCCAATGAGTCGTTCCAACGAACCAAAGGGCGCTCGGTGTATCATCACTGGACGCTGGCGGCTGCCATCTTCAGCCACATAGTTCAAGTCGAAGCGCTCCGGCAAAATATAATCTACTTGCACAGTACCCAACTGCCATTCTCTCTCCAGAGCATCTTGCACAATAAAGTCTAGTTTGGGACCATAAAAAGCCGCCTCTCCGATACCCTCAAAATGGTTCATTCCCAAAGTTTCAACGGCTCGACGAATAGCATTTTCAGCTTTGTTCCAAGCTTCGTCAGTGCCGATATATTTGTCTGATTCAGGGTCGCGGAAACTTAAGCGAGCTCTAAACGATTTATCCATTTTCAGAGCTTTCAAGACAGACTGAATCAAATCGACCACTTTGAGAAATTCATCATCTAGCTGCTCTGGCGTAACGAATAAATGAGCATCATCTTGCGTAAACCCTCTTACTCTCGTGAGTCCGCCCAATTCCCCAGATTGTTCATAGCGATAGACTGTCCCAAATTCAGCGAACCGAAGGGGCAGATCGCGGTAAGAACGCAGTTCTGACTGATAGATTTGTACATGAAAAGGACAGTTCATCGCTTTGAGGACGAAACCTTCGTCTTCTGTTGCGCCCATCATCGGAAATAGGTCTTCTCTATACTTTTGCCAATGGCCAGAAGTTTTAAAGAGGTCCACGCGACCTACATGAGGGGTGACAACTGGCTGATATCCCCGTTTTACTTGCTCTTGCTTGAGAAAATCTTCAAGGGTCGACCGTAACAAGGTGCCTTTAGGCGTCCACAGAGGCAGACCAGGTCCCACTGTATCGGTAAAAATAAATAGTCCTAATTCTTTGCCGAGTTTACGGTGATCACGACGTTTGGCCTCTTCGCGGCGACGCTTGTATTCGGCAAGCTGTTCGGGAGTCTCCCAAGCGGTACCATAAATGCGCTGTAGCTGTGCCTTGGTCGAATCCCCGCGCCAATACGCACCCGCTACGCTTTCCAAATCAAAAGCTTTAGGGTTAAGGTCTTTGGTAGTTTCCACATGGGGGCCAGCACAGAGATCCCACCAGTCACCGCCCAAGTGATACAGAGTGATGGGGGCTTCGAGTCCCTCAAGAATTTCTAGCTTGTAAGGCTCGCCCAATTCCTTAATGCGGCGTTGGGCTTCTTCGCGACTCACCTCTTCCCGCTCCACCGGTAGCCCTTTATTGATGATTTTAATCATCTGCTTTTTAATCGCCTTCAAATCTTTATCGGTGAAGGGATCAGGACTGTCGAAGTCGTAATAAAAGCCGTAGTCAATCCACGGGCCAATGGTGACCTGGGCTTTGGGAAAGAGCTTTTGCACGGCCATTGCCATCACATGGGAAAACGTGTGGCGAATGCGCTTGAGGTTTTCTGACTCATCGGTGCGAGGCAGGTGAATCTTTTCGGGGGAGTCGCCAGCGTTGACCATAGTGAACGGAAAGGTAATTGCGATATGACCACAGATAAGTCTACTAAGGAAAGCTTTTGTATCACGAGGTCTTTGTCATATATCCATCGTAATCGCTGCGGGTGGATAGCGTTGAAACAAATAACTAGCACAGCGAGGCAGTAGATTGTCTGGGTCGAACAGTTGTCTGGCCTCGGGGAGGCCATAGATGACGCGAATGAGTAGGTTATCAAAGCGCCAATGACTTACAGCTCAGCGCGAGAAAATAAAGGACTTTGCGTAGTTGTTGATGGCCGATTTTGCATAAGTGCGTTTTGCCTTGCGCTGAGGTCCCCGAGGTGTGTTCTTGCGATGTCAGTCTAGCAAAGGCTGCCAGTTGACTGGGCGCAGTGAAAGGTTCAATTTCCCCAATTTTCGCTATTACCCGCGCGGCAGTGCTCTCCGCTACCCCTAAGGCAATCGCATCTTTATCCAGCTAGAACTTTGAGCGGAAATCAACTTTGCCTAAGCTGTGCTCAGTCCTCAGATTGGTCTTGCCACGCCGGTCTGAGGCTGATATCACCCGTGCAGATGTTCTTCCCTGCACTGTTGGTTTTCCTGTTTCCCAGACTCTGCTTGGAAAACTCATCCTGGAGGCTCAACCACCTTCTCTCAAATTAGGGCTCTCCTTTACATCAGAAGAGTGAGTATTTTGTAAAACAGAGATACTTTCTTGCCGACATCTCAGTCCATCAACCAAATCAAACATGATTTTCGCTGTTTTGGGCCTTCTATCACCAAGGTTGACGGCTGTATTCTATTCGGAAAAAGCCATTTAATCTTTCATCTATCGTAAGTTGAATGATTTCGGATTCAAGGTAATTTAATCTCTTTGCTATTGCCTAAACAAGGCATAATTTCGCCTTAACCTCACAAGGTTTAACCTGCTGTGCCAAATGATAAACCCCTTTTATTTGAGGGATTCCAGAGAATTCAGGTATAAACGCGAAACATTAGCTGAAACTTTAATCAAATTATTAATGCCTTCTTAACGAAACCCTAGCAATTAAATAATCCCCAACTGCAATAGTCATTTTCGGAACATAAAAGTCCGGTTGAGCTCCGAAAAATCGCTGTCAAAATACTTGTTTCATTGTGCTTTTGCTGGCCTGTGAGACTCACTTTGACACGCCTTGGAATATTTCTGTTGTTGTTGGAAAGCCGCCAAAATAATGACTAGCAACGTTATTTTTATTCATCCTGACGGTGCTGATCCGTCTCACTTTGCCGCCGCTCGCTTTGAGTCTGTCGGCCCCGATGGCCGTCTGAACTGGGACGAAGCGCCCGCATCGGCAGTCTACCTCGGTCATTTGGATGACCAGATTGTCGCCACCTCCAACGCGGGTGCGGTTGTTCACGCTTACGGTATCAAGGCGGTTGCGCCCAGCTATGGCTTTGATGAAACCGGCGCTGAGTACAGTTCCCTCGCCGCGCTACAGGGCCAAAACGTCGAAGGGTCGGCAGCCGACGCCACGATTTTAGAAGAGGCGATCGCGGCTGGCCGTCCCACCGCTGTGATCAACTCGGGTTTTATCGCTGAGCCGGGAACCGGTGTTTTTCTTGCTGATGCGGAGAGCCGTAGCGATCGCGAAGGCATCACTGCACAAATCGTCGAGTCGGGCGTCAGCGTCATCATGGGCGCGGGCGAAGTGGACTACCTGCCCGTGGGCACCGTCGGCTTCTTTGGTGAAGAAGGCACCCGCGAAGACGGTCGCAACCTGATCGAAGAAGCGGAAGCGATGGGCTACACCGTCGTTTACACCCGCGAGCAGCTCGAAGCGCTGCCCGCTGATACTGAGCGCGTGTTGGGCATTTTCGCCGCTGAGGACACCTACAACGATGTGCCCGAAGGTCGCTTGGTGGCCGAGGGCTTTGTGGATGAGAACGGTGAACTGATCACCTACGGTCAGCCGCCGGTGAACCCCGACCCCGTTTCGGTCGATGAAATGCTGGCAGCCACTCTGAACCTGGATCTCTTTAGCCAGGAAGACGAGGGCTTCATGATTGTCCTCGAAGAAGAGGGCACCGACAACTTTGGCAATAAC
The DNA here is from genome assembly GCA_039027715.1 of Cyanobacteria bacterium P01_C01_bin.120. Lineage (GTDB taxonomy): Bacteria > Cyanobacteriota > Cyanobacteriia > Phormidesmidales > Phormidesmidaceae > Halomicronema. Next base: position 4,086 of record JBCCJU010000197.1, on the reverse strand, counting down.
AACAATGCTCGTGGCACCGTCGATGCGACGCTACGGGCGGATGCGGCGATTGGGGTGGCCCGCGACTTCATCGACAATGTCAACCCCAACACCTTCGTCATCACTGCTGCAGACAGTGCGGGCGGCAGCCTCGAAATCGACGACGTCTCCGGCGAGACCGTGGGCACCACCGTCGCTCAGGGCCGACTCGACGAAACCGGTGAGCCCTTTGGCGATGAAATTCCCTTTGACGGCACCACCGGCAGCGACACCGCACCCTTCGTCGCCGCGCCCGCTGCCAACGGCAACGTGTACGAATACGGCATTGCCTGGGCCGGTCTACCGGACTTTGCCGGCAGCATCGTCACCAAAGCCTATGGTGAAGGGGCCGATCGCCTCGGGTCCACCATCGACAACACTGGCATCTACCGTCTGATGTACGAGAGCCTGTTCGACGTCAGCTTAGACGCACCGGAGGGGGTGCCCGACGATTTGGCTCCACGTCAAGCCCCCACCCCGACGGACGACACGGGTAACGTCATCTTCATCCACCCCGACGGCACTAGCCCCTCCCACTACGCGGCAGCTCGCTTTGCCTCCGAGGGCACCGATGGTCGCCTCAATTGGGATCAAATGAGCGATGCGGGTGTCTACCTCGGCCACATTGACGATCGCCTCGTGGCGACCTCTAATGCGGGTGCTGTGGTGCACGCCTATGGCGTCAAGCCCTTTGCCGGCAGCTACGGTTTCGATGCCCCGATTGAAGAAGGCGGCGAAGAAATCGTCTCTCTCTCCGGCAAGCCGGTCACCATCATGCAGGAGGCTCAGGCCGCCGGTAAGGCCGTCGGTATCATCAACTCCGGTTTCATTGCGGAACCTGGCACGGGCGTCTTTTTGGCCGATGTGGACAACCGGGGCGAAACTGAGGAAATCACGGCTGAGATTCTCGAATCTGGTGCTGAGGTGATTCTCGGCGCGGGTGAAACTGACTACCTGCCCGTGGGCACCATCGGCGTCTTTGGCGAAGAAGGTACCCGCGAAGATGGCCGCAACCTGATCGAAGAAGCGGCAGCGATGGGCTACACCGTCGTCTTTACCCGTGAGGAACTGCTGGCGGTTGACACCGACGAGACAGAGAAGCTGTTGGGCATCTTCGCGGCTGAAGATACCTACAACGACACCTTCGAGGACAATCTGCGGGCGCAGGAACTGGTGGATGAGAACGGTGACCTGATTCTCTATGGTCAGCCGCCGCTGAACCCCAATCCGCCCACCCTGGCGGAAATGATTGAGGTGGCTTTGCCCATTCTCGATGCTGACCCGGACGGCTTTATGCTGACGGTGGAAGAAGAGGCCACCGACAACTTCGGCAACAACAACAACGCTGCCGGCACGATTGCAGCGGCGATTCGGGCGGATGAGGCGATCGGGGCCGCCATGGACTTTGTCGATAACACCGACCCCAACACCTTGGTGATCACCGCTGCCGACTCCGACGCGGGCGGTCTGGAAGTGCTGGATGTGCCCCTGGGCTTCTTCGGCGAAATTCCTGAAGCGTTCAACTTTGATTCCACCCTGCGGGTGCAGTCTGACCAGGTCTCCTTTGGCGATGATGCTGACGGTATCCCGGTAGAGATGGATGATGTGGACGGCAGCAACAACGGTAACTATGAGCCGTTCGTCACTGGCGCCCCGGATGCGGATGGCGATGTGTTTGACTTTGGCGTGGCGTGGGCGACCCTGACCGACGTCAATGGCGGCATCGTCGCCAAGACCTACGGCCTCAATGCTGACTTACTGCCCGCCACCACCGACAACACTGATATCTATCGCGTGATGTATGAAACGCTCTTCGGCATCACTCCTGAGGAGGCAGCTCAGGGTGAGACGCTGGTGGACTTCGAGGGTGAAGGTCTAGAAGCCGGTACCGTGGTGACCGATCAGTTCTCTGGCTTCAGCATCACGACGGATGGTCTAGCGGCCATGCTGTTTGACACTGGCAATCCGACCGGGGGTGACGATGATCTGGCTAGCGACACGGCAGGTAACGTGCTGATTCTGTCGGAAGATGGCAGCAGCGACAATCCTGATGATCATGCCGCTGGCGGTTCTTTTACCTTCACTTGGGATGAGTCGGTGGACATTGCCAGCTTCAAATTCATGGATGTGGAAGAAGGCGGCACCATCGAAGGCTATGGCGCTGATGGCGCGCTGTTGGGCAGCGTTGATATTAACGCTACTGCTGACGGTGAATTAGGCAGCACCGAATTCGATTTCTCGGATGTGCTCACAGTGGTGATTTCCCTGTTCGGTAGTGGGGCGATCGCGGAAATCATCTTTGCTTAACGCCCTACCCCGCCCTCAGACTCGTTTGCCATTGAGCGTCTGAGGGCGATCACAATTAATCCGTTCCCTTGGCCCTGGTCAACCACTGACTAGGGCTTTTTTGTGTGTACAAGGTTTAATAGAGAGAGCGCAGTCTTCTAAGCAATGCCCAAGATTTTTATCTCCTATCGCCGCAGTGACAGTGAAGACGTCGCCGGACGCATCTATGACCGGCTGATCAACCACTTTGGCAAAGGCAACGTTTTCAAAGATGTGGACGATATTCCTTTTGGGGTAGACTTTCGCGACTATTTGAACGCCAGCTTGGATCAGTGTCAGATTGTGCTGGCGGTGATTGGCAAAACTTGGCTAACGGCAACGGATGACAGCGGCAGACGGCGTCTGGATAACCCAGCCGATTGGGTGCGGCTAGAGCTAGAGGAATCTTTGCGGCGTCGGGATGTGTTGGTGGTGCCGCTGTTAGTCCGCCGCGCCAGCTTGCCCTGAGTGGATGAGCTACCAGAAAGCTTACAGAATCTGGCCTATCGCAACGGCACCCAAGCTCGCCCAGACCCTGATTTTCACACCGATATGACGCGGCTGATCAACGGGATAGAGAACCATTTTAAGAACCTGAAGCAAACCGCTGCGCCCCCGCCTCTATCACCAGTGTCAACACCCGCTAACCCGACCTTTACCTTTGAGGTGGTGACGGTAGACGCCAAGGGTAAGCTGGTGCAGCGGCAGCCGGCCCAGGCGGAATACCGGGTAGAAGATCTGGGCAACGGCATCCAGCTAGAGCTGGTGAAGATTCCCGGCGGGCGCTTTCAGATGGGCTCGCCGCCGGATGAAGCGGACAGTTTCGATCGGGAAAGGCCGCAGCACTGGGTGACGGTGCCCGAGTTATGGCTGGGCAAGTTTCCGGTGACCCAGGCGCAATATCAGGCGGTGATGGGCCATAACCCCAGCCGCTTTACTAACGATGGTGCCAACCGCCCAGTGAAGCGGGTGACTTGGGACGAGGCCGTGGCGTTTTGTCAGGCGCTATCACGGCGTGCGGGACAGGCTTATCGACTGCCCAGCGAAGCGGAATGGGAATATGCCTGTCGCGCCGGAACGACAACGCCTTTCTGCTTTGGCCCGACGATGACGACAGACTTAGCTAACTACCGGGGTACGGATTTCGAGTACGAAGGTAAGACCTTTCCCGGCAACTATGGTCACGGGCCGAAGGGTATTTATCGAGAGCAAACGACAGCGGTGGGACAATTTCCGCCCAATGCGTTTGGGCTATATGACCTGCACGGCAATGTGTGGGAGTGGTGTCAAGATGTGTGGCACGACAGCTACGACGGAGCCTCGGCGGATGGGGCTGCTTGGCTGGCTGGCGGTGATCAAGACCAGCGAATTCTGCGGGGCGGTTCCTGGCTCAACAATCCTGAGTACTGCCGGTCGGCGAACCGCTTCTGGTTCGCGCCCGGCAACACTGACGGCGACGTTGGGTTTCGGGTCGTGTGCGGGCTCGCGAGCGGGCTCTCGTAGCCCTTTACGCTTTGGCCCTCTTGCCCTTTGCCTTTCTCTTTAGCGCGTAGCGCCTCAAATTTTTTTCTCGATGTATATCCCTTTTGCCCTGGCCTCTGATTGGCTGGGGCTTTTTGCTGGCGAAGCGATCGCCCATCATCAGATAAAACTCAAAGGCAAATGCTAAAAGATTGACACAGTTGCATGTGATTTTGACTTCTAGCTCTCCAGAGCTGGGAAATCGGATGCCATATTCTCCAA
>JBCCJU010000196.1:0-9993 GCA_039027715.1 Cyanobacteria bacterium P01_C01_bin.120 | reverse complement strand
GTACCACCTTCCGTTTGAATGATGTCGGCGCCGGCTGCGACCAGTGCCTCAGCAAGCTGCACCTGCTCATCCAGCGCCAAAATGTGGGGGACCGTCACCGACAGCGTGATGGTGGGCAACAGCTCGCGGGTTTGTTTGGTCAGCGCCAGCACCTCCGCGGCCTCAAACCGAATGCCTTGAGCATAAAACGCATCGAAGTTACCGATCTCAATCAGGTCGGCACCGGCTGCGACTGGGGCGACAAACGCTGCCGCCTCAACTGCCGACACGCAAATTGGCAGCTTTGTTAGTCCTTTAGCCAACCGCACGAGATCGGCATCCGCAGCAATGTCGATAAAGGTGGCGCCGCCTTGTGCCGCTGCCCGCACGATTGCCGCCACGCGATCGCGATCAAAATTTGTTAGTCCACTAATAATTTTCAGCGCTTGGCCTTGGTCAAATGCCGTTTGAAGCTTGGCTTGCATAGTCAAAGAATCCCCGTAATCAGGTTCGTAACTTGACCTATTTTGCCATCACCTGGGATGAGCGGCGATGAGTGTAAACATTGCTAGCGCTTGTGCGGAAGCGACGCCATCAGCATGACGGAGGGGAGAGTGATGCGAGAGCGATCGCGGGGCCGAGAATCCTGGTCTTTTAGTTCGTTCCCAACCGCCTCAAACAGGTCAACAGAGATGCAGACTATTTGCAATCTGCCTTTATTTTTAGGCGCAAAAATTAACAAACTGCAAATACCCTTTCAAGATTTGTGATTGTCAAGAATGACAGTAAATTTTACATGCCAAAAAAGCATTATTGCTATGCAGATACTGCACTGAATTTAAATATTTAGTAGTGAGATTTACTAAATTCTAATGCTGCAGTTTAGTACAGTACTCGGCAATGTGATTTTTGAAAAGATCACTGGCTAGTTAGAGATTTTAGTTTTGTTCGATAGCGTGATTTGCCCCCTTTCCAAGAGTTTTATTTGTGACTACTCAATCTGACTTGCTACCTGCAGCGGAACCCGTTTCGAGCTCGGAAGCCCCATCTACTGATCGCCAACTAACGTATTGGCAACTGATACTTTGTGCCGGGGCGATCGGGATTGTCGGCGGCATCGTGGCTACGATTTACTACTTCGTATTAGAGAGCCTGATGCATGGTGTCTGGCATAGTTTGCCAGAACGAGTAGAGTCCTATTTCCCTAGTTGGTTGCCGACCAGTAATTACGTATGGATTACCACGACGATGGGCGGCTTTTGTGTGGGTTTAGTGCTCTATTTTATGGGGCTGCCGGGGGAAATGGCCCAAGTGGTCGACAAGATTCATCAGCCCGGACGCATTGACATTCGCAAAACCCCGGCAATGGTGCTGGCCTCTCTAGTCGCCATTACTTCTGGCGGCAGCGCCGGCCCGGAAGCTCCCTTGGTGCAGGTAAATGGCAGCTTTGGCAGTTGGCTGGGCGACACCCTCAGACTCGATACTGACTGTGTGCGAGTCCTGACCTTTTGTGGCATGAGTGCAGCTTTGGGAGCCTTTTTTGGCGCCCCCATTGGAGCGGCAATTTTTGCCTTGGAAATCCCCCACCGGCGAGGACTGGAATATTATGAAGCGATCGCCCCTGCCGTGATTTCGGCTATTTTTTCGTTTGCCGTTTTTCGCATTAGCACCGGCATGACGATTGGCGGCTTTTATCACTTTGAAACAGTGCCGGCTCTGACGCCCATGAATCTGTTTGAGGGCTTGGTGTTGGGCTTTGTTGGCGCCGGCGTCGCGGTGATGTTTATTGCCGTTTTTCGGCTTGTAGGACGCCTGCTAGAACCCCTAGAGCACTATCGAATTTTACTCGCGACCTTGGGCGGACTGGCCATTGGCTTAATTGCGTTCTTCTTTCCCCAAACCTTATTTTTTAGCGAAGAACAGATTCACACCGTCATTGAGACGGGGACAACCCTTGGCGTTACCATGCTGCTGCTGATTGCGGTGGCCAAAATGTTTGCCATTGGTTTCACGCTGCATTCGGGATTTCTCGGCGGCTTTATTTTTCCGCTGTTCTTTATTGGCGCCAACGTGGGCTTGGCGATCGCCCTCGCGGTGCCGCAAGTGCACCCCACCGTGGGCATGGTTTGCCTGATGGCAGCGGTAAATGTGGCCGTGACTAAAACGCCCATTAGCACCAGCATTATTCTCAGCGTCCTATCGGGGACGGCGATGCTGCCGGTGATTGTGATTGCCAGTTTCACCAGTTTCTTGCTCACTAGCCAAATTGCCATGATTCGCACCCAGCGATCGCGCTCTGCGGATGAAGCCATCAGCCCCATCTGGTCACAAAATGGTCTCATTGCTGGTTTGCAAAACATTGCTCAGCCCAGGCAGCCAGAGCGTCTTCCGGCTGAATAGGGCGCTGATTGTTCAGAGTGGGAAGCTGTTTACACAGCCAACGGCAAGGCATGGATTTGCCAATTTTGCTCTCGACGAGGGCAATAGAAAAACCTCTACTCAGTTTTACAAACGGACATTACCGCGCTGGGCTTTCTTGGCACCAAGCTTTTTCTTGCGCTCGATGCGCTTCTGATCAGCACTTTTGGAGCGTCGGGTAGGCTGCCGCTTTTTAGGAGTGTAGGTCACCTGCTGGATCAACTTTTTGAGGCGCTTAAGCGCTTCCGCTTTGTTTTGCTCTTGGGTGCGGTGTTCTTGCGCTTTAATCACCACCACCCCATCTTTGGTAATGCGGCTGTCGCTAAGCTGCAGCAAACGTTCTTTGTGAACCGGCGGCAGTGACGAAGCGTGAATGTCAAATCGCAGGTGAATCGCTGTTGCTACCTTATTCACATTTTGGCCGCCGGCCCCTGACGATCGCACAGCAGTTAGCTCAATTTCATCATCCGCGATCGCAGTGCGATTCGTAATTTGCAGCATCAGCCCAGTTCTAAGTACTCACTCTAAGAACTAGCGTTACACATCGTAGACGAGAGATAACTGAGCATTCAGTTGAGGGAGGGAGGGAGCGACATGGTAGCAGGGCAACCAAGAATCAAGACATCAGAACCGAGAAGGGCGATCGAGCTAACCTGACTGACTCAGAGAATTCTCAGCAATTATTCATCTGCAGTTGATTGATTGAAGACGTTGCTTAAAATCCGAGCCATGTCTTCTGCCGCCCTAAACTCAAGCACTCTGGTAATCATTCCGGCGCTGAATGAGGCCGCTACCGTTGGGACAGTGGTGCAGCAGTTACGAGACTTGGGGCTGTCTCGCATTCGCGTGGTGGATAACGGCAGCCACGATCGCACCCGTGAAGTTGCTCGGCAAGCCGGGGCGGAAGTCATTGAAGAGCCCGTTAAAGGATATGGTCAAGCCTGTTGGCGCGGTCTGCAAGCGGTCGAACCAGAGGTGGAATGGATTTTGTTCTGCGATGCTGACGGCAGTGACGACCTCGCTCAACTACCAGAACTGCTGGCTCAGCGAGCTGATTATGACTTTATTTTGGGCAATCGGCGGGGCACGACCACAGGCAGACAACAGTTGACCCCGGTGCAGAATTTTGGCAACTGGCTGGCTTCGACGCTGATTTATTGGGGTTGGGGTTATCAGTATCATGACTTGGGGCCGCTGCGGCTGATCCGCTGGCCGGCGCTGCAGGCTATTCAGATGCGCGATCGCGGGTTTGGCTGGACGGTGGAAATGCAGGCTCGCGCCGTGGAGCAGGAGCTGCAAATCTGCGAAATTCCAGTTAACTATCGCCCGCGTCAGGGCGGCCAGTCCAAGATTTCCGGCACGCTCAAAGGCAGTTTTCAAGCGGGCATGATTATTCTCACGACGCTGGCTCAGCTTTATGGCCAAACGCTAATGCCTCAACCCTTTACGATGAACAGCTCTCCAGGCAAGGCGTCCCTGGAGGCGGACCGCCCCAAGCGATCTTGGTGGGGGTTAGAGTCGGTCATTCTGTTCCTCAGTGCGTGTTTCTTAATCTGGGGAACGGTGTGGTGCCTGCCCCACGGTGATTTTTTAACCGAGCCCACTGCGGTACCGCAATTCTGGCGTGGTATTGCCGTGATGAGCCTGGGCTTTGTGCTGTCTTGGTGGGTGCGATCGCTCTCGGCGATTTGGTTTTGGGGCGTCGCGATCGCCACCCGAGTGCTGTTCCTCGCTATGTATCCGGGGGACGACATTTGGCGCTATCTCTGGGAAGGACTGCTGCAAACTCAGGGCTTTAGTCCCTACGACTACGCTCCCAATGCCGACATTTTGGTACCTCTGAGAACGGCATGGTGGGGCAATATTAACCATCCCGACGTGTCGGCGATTTATCCCCCCGTGGCGCAGTGGGGCTTTCGGCTGTTAGCGGCGATCGCTCCCTCTGTGCTCTTATTCAAGCTGGCGTTTACCGCTGCCGATTTAGGTATTTGCTGGCTGTTGAGTCGGCGGTTTGGCTTTGGCGCTACCCTGCTCTATGCCTGGAATCCATTAGTCATCTACAGTTTTGCCGGGGGCGGTCACTATGACAGTTGGTTTTTGCTGCCGCTGGTGGCGGCATGGCTATGGTTCGAGCGGCCCCATGGGCGATCGCTCACCACCCTTCCTCCCCTGCTTCACTGGGTTGGCAGCGCTGTCCTCTTGGGCTTCAGCATTGCCGTCAAATGGATGTCGCTGCCAGTGCTGAGCTTTTTGGCTTGGCACAGTCTGAATCGCTGGCGTTGGCAACTAACGCTGTTCGTTATTCTGGCAGGTGTCTCGCCGTTTTTGATTAGCGCTTTACCCTTTTGTGGTCTGCAAGCTTGTCCGCTGATTCCCACCAGTTCGACCTTTGTCAGCCACGGTCGCAGCGCCGAATTTATTCCCTACTTTATTGCCCAAATTTGGGCAGGGTCGCGTCAAGCCAACTGGCCCTTTGCCCTTCCCCTGGGCCTGTGGATCGCCATACTGCTTTGGCGGACGCAGCGACTGGGAAGCTTCACCGAAGGCTATCTGATTGGCCTACTACTGCTGTCGCCCATCGTGCACGGCTGGTACTTTACCTGGCTGGTGCCCTTTGCTGTAGCCAGCCGCAATTGGGGCACGCGCCTGGTCAGCCTGTCGGCTTTTGTCTATTTTGCTCTGCCCCAACGCATCGCGTTGGGTGACTCTAGCTGGCTATTGACGGCGACTGAACGCTGGAGTCTCTGGCTACCATTTATCTTGGGCCTGCTGTGGACATCAGTTTCTTATCACGCTCTCAGAGCAAATTCAGCTTCACCGCGTTTTATGGAAACCAACGAGAATTGTTCTTAGCCTTGATCAGCATTGCTGTCGTGCGCAGCCACGTGCCGTGAATACCCCTGGGTAAGCCGGCGGGCTTCGTTAGGCGAGGAAGCGCTGATATGCACGGCCTTGCGATTGGTAAATCGGCGGTCAAAGCCGTCGGCTGCCAGAATTCTTGCTGTCGGCGCTTATGCTGGCCAAACTAAAAAACTTTGTCAAATTTTTTGTCATATATTGCTGGAGGTCATTAATTATGAAACGCACGATCGCAACGATATCTTTGTTATCCGTATTGGCGGGGGGCTGCTCGGTCGGGAACTTGACGGGCTCGGCTGACCTCGAAGCCATTGCTTCGGCAACTGATATCGACATTGATCAGCAGTATGAAATCTACAGCGAAGTGCTAGCAGCTTATGTTGATGACGACGGCTATGTTGATTACGCCGGTCTCCAGCAAAATCGCCAGCAGCTAGATGAGTTTTTGGCCGCCATGGCTCTGGTTAGCGACGAAACCTACGCCAGTTGGTCGGAAGCGGATCAGATTGCTTTTTGGATCAACGCCTACAACGCATTTACCTTAGTCTCCATCATTGATCAAGAGCCGCTTAAAGCCAGCATCAAAGATATCACTGGGGTGTGGCGCTTTAATGAGCACGCGGTTCAGAGTAAATCCATCACCCTGGACCACATGGAGCACCAAATTTTGCGGGTTGATTTCAATGAGCCACGCCTGCACGCGGCGATCGTCTGTGCCGCAGTTAGCTGTCCCCCATTACGCGACGAGCCTTTCACGGGGGCCGCACTGGATGAACAGCTTGACGATCAGGTTGAAAAGTTTTTGGCGAAGACCGACGGACTGGAAATTGATCAATCCGCCGACGTGGTGTATTTGTCCAAAATCTTTGACTGGTTTGGTGATGACTGGAATGCCACCTATGAAACTGAATCGGGCTTCGCGGGCAGTACTGCGCAAAAATCTGTGCTAAATTTTGTCACCAATTACGTTTCTGCCGAAGAGGCCACTTATTTGGAAGCGGGGAACTACGATGTTCGCTACTTTGACTATGATTGGTCTTTGAATGACCAGTCGTAGACTTTACGCGGCAATGAACCGGGCAGGCAGCATCGATGTCCCATCATTAAATTTGGATTATGCAACTTTTAGCGCGATCGCTTGATTCATCCCCGCCTTCACCGATAGCTTGCCCTAACGGACTCGTCTTATTTACTCGCTATCCCGAAGTCGGCAAGACTAAAACTCGTCTGATTCCCCATTTGGGTGCCCCAAAAGCCGCAGCACTCCAACGCCGCATGACTGAGCATATTGTTAGCAATTTGCAAACCTGGCAAAGTCAATCGGCTGCCGCGTTCGAAGTTCACTTTGCGGGCGGCACGTTGTCCTCAATGCAGCGATGGTTAGGCACTGGATTAACTTACCAGTGCCAAACCGAAGGAGAGTTAGGTCAGCGTTTGCAGCATGTGTTTCGTCAGGGACTACAAAAGTTTCAGCGGCTGGTGGTCATCGGCGCCGACTGTCCCAGCATCACCCCCAATCATTTAAAGACCGCTTTTCAACTTCTACAGAACCACGACGTAGTGATCGGACCGGCCCATGACGGTGGCTACTATTTAATTGGGCTGAGCCAAGTTTGTCCCGCCTTGTTTCAAAGTGTGCCTTGGGGTACGGCGCAAGTCTTTGAGCAAACCGTGGTGATCGCCCGCCAACGCCGACTTTCTCTGGCGACCCTAGAAACCCTAAGCGATATTGATCGCCCCGAGGACCTTTCTATCCTGCCCCAACCGCTAGCCGTTCTGTAGACGAATTTGGCATTCAGCCATTCAGGCGCAGCCTCGGTTTTTATTCCTAGAGATCGCTCTCATCCATTTCCGTATAGTTACGGTTCAGTCGCGGCGACTCAAGTGGCAGTGACCATAAATTCAGTGAATGCCGCCGTTATGGAAAATCTGGTCGCGGGCAAGTTAGTCATAAGCAGTGAGGAATTAGCCAGACCCGCTTGAGCTGATAGACTCCTGACCATCGTGCTTCTAGTGTCCTTAGCGATTTCATTCATTGTGCTAATATCTGCCGCGCCACAGTCTTCGTCATTTCAGGCCGAGCCGTCGTTGCAGCCAGTGAAGCTCCTTAACCAAGGAGAAGATTATCCTATTTGTCACATTTCGACGCCTAGTGATGATCGCCAGGTAACTGCGATCGCTGTGGACAATCATTTCTATCGCTTCTGCTGCATTCAAACTGATCCAGCAGTGACCCTTGACCTGCTGCAAACCGCTTCTGCTGAAGGAAAGTTGACGGTCATGACGACCACTCAGCGCGAATATAGGGTCTGGGTGCACGAGCCGCTAGCCACGTTGGCTCCGTCTACAAACCAGACGCCGCGTCCTTCACTGTCTGCCTTTGGCGCCGCCAACTGCTGGATTATTAGCGATCGCCCAGCCACATTTTGCGACTGCACTCTGAATGTGCCTGACTTTCCTGACGCCGTATCGGGCATTGCCTATCGACAAAAGCTTTTTAGTTTTTATTGTCAAGAGCAAGACGCCCACACCGCTTTGAATGTCGGTTCCAGCCTATCTCAACGCGGCGATGAACTGGTGATTTCAATGACTGAAGATGCCTATGCCGTCTACCTATACGAGCCTGGCGCCACAATTACCCAGTGAGCTCCTACTGCGCTGTGTCGATTTTGCGCGATGGAGTGCCCAGGAATTAGCGGCACTGGGTAAGCCGGTGAAGTCAGTAAAGTAGCGGGAGAGGGGACGACGGCTTATTCACCAGGTATTGTGCCAGCAAGTCAGACGGACTTTTGCTTTTCCGCTCCCGATCAGAATCCCGAATTAGGGCCATCTAAGCTAGTACATCTGGTAATCCGCAGATACCTCGCCCGTGACCAGATGGCTTGCCGTCTGGTCCTAACAGAACTGGCGACGGCTATATCTAAACTCTATCTTTGACCAGCGCCGCCATTGGATCCGGGCAAAATGGGCTGTTCAACCGCCTGCCGGAAGCTTTGCACGTCTTCGGTAAAGTCAATGGGCAACACTGAAACTACATTTTCGTGGGGGCGGGGAATAATGACCCACGTTTCCAGAACACCGCCGGGAGCGTTTTCAGCCGCTGCTACGCCAGCTTCCATAGCGGCTTTAACTTCGGATACGTCGCCTCGAATATTAATGCAAAACCGAGCGCTGCCAGCTCGAATGTAATTTACCAGGGTTACTCGCCCTGCTTTAACCATGGCGTCTGCGGCCGCCAGCACGGGCGGAAAGCCTTTCGTCTCAAGGGAGCCAACAGCCTGAGGCATTGCCTTTCTCCTAAAATTAAGCCGGTATCAAAAATACATTGTACGAGCCTAGTGAACTCTCGCGCGACCGTGAAGTAGGCTTTTTTCTAGACCGACATATTCCGATATCTTTATCAAGGTTCAGTTACAGAATGAGCGGCCACCGTTATTCAATTGGCAAAGATTTCGGTTGTCAAGCGCTAAAGGAGTTGCTCGAAAATAGCGTACTAAGTCGTCGGGGTTTGCCACTGCCAAATCCTTACAGTTACTTTGTGCATTAGGTGGGGTTATTTAAGTGTAGATCTCTAAACCTCGTCACGATGGGACTTCACACAGCGACAGCAGTTTCACGAGGTGTTTAAGGGCAATTAAGAAGGCGCTCTAAAACCCTGGAAAGCGATTCCCCCGAATTTCCTCAATCCAAAACTCCTCAGACTCTTCAGTGAAATAAATCGGTAATACGGCCTCCAGATTCTCTGGTGGATTAGGCACAGTGTAGTGAGTCGTAACGCACCCTTCATTCGGTAAATCGCTACCGGCGAGCAGTCCGGCCTCCATTGAGCGCTTTACCTCAGAAACTGGACCACGAATGCAGACAAACTGCCGTCCACTGTCCGCCTGTTCATACTTTACGATGGTGACCCGTCCCGCCTTGACCATGGCATCGGCGACTGCCAACATGGCTGGAAATCCCTGAGTTTCAATGACGCCAACAGCAAACGGCATAAACTTATCTGTCCACCAAAAACGATAATCGCGTCAATACTTCGCCACAGAAGATGGAAATATGCGGCGATAAATTCAGCTTTAGAATCATACCTTGATTGAGCTGGGTTCAGCGATCGCGGCAATGATTCGTTCACAACCGGAGTCAGGCCGGGCCCAGTCATAGTGACAGATCTTCGGATCGCCCCAGCACAGCCGCAGATACAATTCTGAGCGAGTAGCATCGACCTCAGCCCATTCGGCTTCCGCAATCCAGCGTTCCACAGTCGCCATTTCTAGCGGCAGAGGGGGCGCTCCCGATCGCCACAGCCGCAAGTTCTGAATTGACGTGCGCCAAAACTCAATCACCCCGGCCTTGGCTGTCTGCAGGGCGGCTTTGTCGGCCTCAGTGGCAATTAATTGAGGATGTAATTCCGGAAACTGGTGCGATCGCCCCTGAAATCGGCAAGTGTGCCACACGAGCCCAGATACATTATGTTCCCGCTGGTATTGATGGATTTGATCACGAAAATCCTGAACGGCAAATACTTTGCTTAGCTTTTCTGCGCCAATGGCCTTAGCGACGACCGGATTAAGTCGCTGATCGGAAGACAATACTACCCGTTCGCCGCGCCAGGCTGCCCGTAACTCTTGATCCAGAAAGTCGAGAAGTTCTGCAGTGGTGTAAACCATGGGCAGTGAGACTCAATATTTTTCTAATTTTATCAATCCCCTTTCGATTAGGCGGCGTTCCTCAAGACTTTTC
>JBCCJU010000195.1:0-10051 GCA_039027715.1 Cyanobacteria bacterium P01_C01_bin.120 | reverse complement strand
GGACCGTAGAGCACCAATTCCGCATCAGGAAAACTCGGATCGACTTGATTCCAGTTCGTGACAGTCCCTTCAGCCTCGGGGCTCCAGATGGTGCTGAGTTGGTCGGTGGTCATGCAGGCCGCCCAGTCATTTTCGTTGTTGACGACAACCGTCAAGGCATCGGTAGCAACGGGCACTTCAATCATTTCAATGCCGTTTGCAGCACAGTTGTCGATTTCTTCCTGCTTCACACCACGGGAAGCATTGGAAACCTGAGATTCCCCATTGCAAAACTTCTCAAAGCCACCGCCCGTACCGGAAGCACCGACGGTGATGCGGACACCGGGGTTGGCGATTTGGAATTCCTCAGCCATCGCTTCGGAAATTGGGAACACAGTACTGGAGCCATCGACGGTGATGGTTCCTTCCAGTTCAGAGCCAGATTCGGTGTCAGTTGCCGTTTCCTCCCCACCTTCGGCGGGGGCCGTATCAGCGGTGTCAGTAGGTGAGCCACAGGCTACTAGACCACCTAGCAAAACCACGAGTGACAAAGAATAAGCAAATCGTTTAACCGATACCATCAAAAATCTCCCTCTAAGTTCGGATATTGAATGCTGTTCTGCATTTTTTCAGTTGAGAGTATACCGAGTAGACATAAAGAAAAGGTTAAAAAAACAAACTTAGTAGCTCTAAAGTCACATGAGTTCGATGGCCGATGTCGCTTGTTGACAATACCGTTTCATAAGCCTCCCAAAAGTCGCCGTAGCAGACAGCGCATTGTCAGTAGACCGGCATTGTTCAGGCGGCGGCGACTTGAGGTGTAGGGGCAATTTCGGTAAGAGTCATGACGTGAAGCGACACAGTGAGAATGATAATCATCCTCTAATTTGCTGCCATGAAGGCCAAACTTACCCGAGGTCAGCAGTGGGTGTATGAACTGCTGAACAGCACATCAACCGAAATCACAGCGCAGGACATTTTTGCCCAGTTACAGACTGAGGGTCGATCGCTGGGACTCGCAACGGTGTATCGGGCGATTAAAGCATTGCAGCTGCAGGGGTTGGTGCAGGCGCGATCGCTGACCAATGGTAAATGGGTCTATCGGCCTGCCTCAGAGGATTGCCACTACCTGACCTGTTTGAACTGTGGGCGATCGATGCAGGTGGAGGAATGCCCTGCCCATGGACTGCAAAGCAAGTTGGAGGAGAAGCAGCATTTCACAGTCTTCTATCACACCCTGGAGTTCTTTGGTCTCTGTGAGCCCTGTGGCGAGACCCTGGATGCTGGAACGGTTTGACGCATTGATCCAGACAGCGGCAACAGCAATTTGCAGGTCGCTACAGCGATTGCTGTAGCGACCTGCAAAGGAAACTTAAGAGCCTGAAACCTAAAACCTTTTCCCCCTCAGCGATACAGTCCTTCAGCTCTCAGCGATACAGTCCTTCAGCTTCGCTTCCATCGCCTTAAGGTCCAAGTTTAGGCTAATGCAAACGCGTTAAGTGCTGGGTGCCTCTGGCCATTCGGAGTCTTTGAGTTGAAACCGCTTGCACATGAGCCTTAAAAAGTGGCGGTCCTGACTTTTTTAGAACCAGGGAATTCCCTGCATGCAAAACAGCCTCTGCGTCAGGTGAAGGTCGAAAACCTGCACCCTTCACAAAGGCAACCAATTCTCGATCAGCGTGATAATTTAAGAATGATTATCAGTCTCTGAATCATGGTCAGCCAAGTCTCCCGGCCCTAGTCCTCCACCAGTCCCTCAGCGGGTGATGCAGAACAGTTAGCGCGGCTTCGTCATACCTGTGCCCACGTCTTAGCCATGGCGGTGCAAATCCTGTTCCCAGAGACAAAAGTCACCATTGGCCCTTGTACCAATACGGACTTTTACTACGACTTTGACCGAGCTGAGCCCTTCACGCATGAGGATCTCAAGCGCATCACTACCGAAATGCAGCGCGTCATTCGGGCAAATCTGCCGATCATTCGCGAAACCGTGGAGCGGGATGACATCCGGGCTGAGATTGAGCAGCTGAACGAGCCCTACAAGCTAGAAATTCTCGACAGCATTCCTGTCGATGAGCCGATTACTCGCTACTACATCGGTTGCCTTGATCCGTTGCTCACCACCGCAGAGCCGTCTCTCTTCAATCCGCCCCCAGCTAATACCCCTAACTCCGACGCGGCAACTCCATGCTGGTGGGACTTGTGCGCGGGTCCCCACCTGAACCGCACTGGCGACCTGCACCCCAAAGCCTTTGCGCTAGAAAGTGTGGCGGGTGCCTACTGGCGAGGTGACGAAACCCAACCGCAACTCCAGCGTATTTACGGCACCGCCTGGGAAACGCCAGAACAACTCAAGGCTTATCTGACGCAAAAAGAAGAGGCCAAGCGCCGCGACCATCGCAAACTGGGGCAGACCTTAAATCTGTTTAGCATCGAAGAGGCGGCTGGGGGCGGACTGGTATTCTGGCATCCCAAGGGAGCCCGTATGCGCCTGCTGATCGAGGACTACTGGCGTCAGGCCCACCTCCAGGCGGGATATGAGCTGCTCTACACTCCTCACATTGCCAATCGCGACCTCTGGCAAACCTCCGGACACCTCGACTTTTATCAGGAGAACATGTTTGAGCAGATCGCTGTGGAAGCACAGCAATATCAGCTCAAACCGATGAACTGTCCCTTCCATGTGCTGACTTATCAGCATCAGCTCCATTCTTATCGGGAGTTACCGATTCGCTGGGCCGAGCTGGGTACGGTGTATCGTTATGAGCGCTCTGGGGTGCTCCATGGACTGATGCGGGTGCGCGGTTTTACTCAGGATGATGCCCACATTTTCTGTCTGCCCGAGCAGGTAACAGAGGAGATTTTAGGAGTGCTGAACCTAACCGAACAGATTCTATCGGACTTTGGTTTTACCGATTATGAGGTAAATCTCTCCACCCGTCCGGCTAAGTCTGTGGGCAGCGACGATATTTGGGAGCTAGCGACCTCGGCGTTGAAAAAAGCGCTGGATATCAAAGCGTGGGCCTACGTGACTGATGAGGGAGGCGGTGCCTTCTACGGTCCCAAAATCGACATCAAGATTAAGGATGCGATTGGCAGGCTGTGGCAGTGTTCCACCATCCAGGTGGACTTTAACCTGCCGGAGCGATTTGATTTGAACTATGTTGCGGCGGATGGCTCTCGGCAGCGGCCAATTATGATTCACCGAGCCATTTTTGGCTCCCTAGAACGGTTCTTCGGCATCCTCGTGGAAAACTATGCCGGGGTTTTTTCCCTGTGGCTGGCTCCAGTACAAGTCCGGCTGTTGCGGTCAGCGATGCTCAGCGAGACTATGCCAGTCAGGTGGCCCAGACCTTGCAACAACAAGGTTTCCGAGTAGAGGTTGATGCTAGCGGTGAGCGGCTGGGCAAGCAAATGCGCACCGCAGAATTAGAGAAGATCCCAGTGATTTCTGTGATCGGCCAGCGGGAAGTGGATTCTCAGACAATCGGTGTTCGTACTCGTCAGAGTGGTGATTTGGGAGCCCTGACGGTGTCAGAGGTGATCGAGAAAATGCAGGATGCGATCGCTCAAAAGACTCTCTGTTAGTCGTTATTGCCGGTTTCTAAAAAGTCAACGTGAACGGGTAAGGTTTCACCAAACTGTTTCAGCCATGAGGTAAACGTCCATGCCTACCGTCCAGCACTACGCCACCAATTATTTGGAAAACGTCAAGGTGACGCTGATTGCTCCGAGCCAAACGCTAGCGTCATCAGCGGTGGAATACTGCATCTCCAGCGGCTATGTCAAAATCATGCCCGCTGATGGCCGCACCTTGATTACCCACATCAGCAACGTCGTTATTGAAGTGGCGTCGTAACGCCCTGGGTTAAGGGTTGCTCTCTTCTGCAAGACGGCTCCTCACAATTCTGACCTCTCAGGTTCCATCATGAATCTCTTTTCTCAGTCTCGACCCAAGTCCAATCCAGCTGCTTTGCAACAGCTCAAGAGCTGGATCTATGACTTCCTAAAAATCGACCCAGAGGTGTCGATCTCGGTGAGTCAGCTTCAATGTACAGAACCGGGCTGCCCTCCGATCGAAACTGTCATCACCATTTTGAGCCAGCCTGCGCAGCAATACAAAATCCACAAAGCGTTGGATGACATTGAGCTGGTTGATGTCATCCGCCTGTTTCAAACGGAATAGACCCAATGTCTCAGCCCCCATTGTTAGCTTAAACTTCCTGTGCCAAAGTTCATTTTCCTCAACCTGAAATGGCAAGAATTCAACCTTAGTCCAAAGCGCTTGTTGAATCCCAGCTTTTATTTATAATTTGAGAATGATTATCATTATTTCGGATGAGGGAGCGTGACCGATGGTAGCTGCCGATTTTTCGAGTACCGTTCCTGTAACTGTCTTGACGGGCTATCTGGGTGCTGGGAAGACCACACTCCTCAATCGCATCCTCACCCACGAGCACGACAAGAAGGTTGCAGTCATCATTAATGAGTTTGGTAAAGTCGGCATCGATAGTCAGTTGGTCATTGATACCGATGAAGAGATCTTTGAGATGAGCAACGGCTGCATCTGTTGCAATGTGCGTGGAGATTTGATTCGCGTCGTTGGCAATTTGATGAAGCGGCGCAATAAGTTTGACCATATAGTGATTGAAACGACTGGATTGGCAGTTCCAGCCCCTGTGATTCAAGCCTTCTTTGTAGACGAAGATGTGAGGTCGCGAACCAGCCTGGATGCTGTTGTTACAGTTGTAGACGCCAAACACATTCACCAGCATTGGGATGCGAATGAAGCGATCGAGCAGTTGGCGTTTGCTGACGTGATTCTGCTCAACAAAACCGACTTGGTGACGCCTGCTGAACTGGATGAATTGGAGCAGCGCATCCGTTCCATGAACACAATGGCGAAAATCTACCGGACAAAGGACGCTCAAATTGCCATGGATAGCGTCCTGGGTGTAGGAGCCTTTGATTTAGGGCGTACTCTGGAGATTGATCCGGATTTCTTGGGTGAAGCTGCCCCTAAGCACGATAAGACAGTTGGTTCAGTGTCCATTACCGAAGCTGGAGCATTGGATTTTGAGCGGCTGAACACCTGGATTGGGGAGCTATTGCAGACGCAGGGACCCGATATTTTTCGGGCGAAGGGCATTCTCAACATTGACGGGGATAACAATCGATTTGTGTTCCAGGGGGTTCACATGTTGTTCGATGGCAGAGTCGATTTCCCGTGGAACCCTAACGAAACTCGCAAGAATGAACTGGTTTTTATCGGTCGCAATTTGGATGAAGCGCAGCTAAGAGACGGCTTCCAGGCGTGTTTGGTGTAGGGAAAATGCAGCCTTCAATTATTAACAAACAACAGATTTAGATGAGGAGGAACATGGAAATGAAAGTTGCTTATGTTTTTAGCCATCCTCGCGGGGGTACTTACAAGTTAGGGCAAATGATTCTGCCACAGCTGGAAATGGGTGTGCATGGAGTTGAAGTTGTGGGAATGTTCTTCTTCGATGACAACTGCTTCGTTTTGCGAAAGGGCGACCCAATTGGAGAACGATTAGCGAAGGTGGCAGAAAAACAAAATATTCTGTTGATGATGTGCGACCTATGTGCCCTGGAACGAAACCTGGCAGAAGGTGAACCACGTTGGTGTAATTCTGACGGAACCGGGCGAAAAGAACCAGGGAAATGCATCGTCAAAGATGTGGTTGAAGGATTAACTGTTGGTTGTTTTCCAGACTTGTATACCGCATTGAGCGGCAATCCCCCTGATCAGGTCATTACCTTATAAAAAATTAGACTGAGCATCCTTACAAAATCCACAAGGCATTGGATGACATTGAGCAGGATGATTCATCAATTCAAACGTCGGGAGATCATCCCCTTGCAGAAAAACACCCTCTGGAATTTCCAGACTGGAGCTGCTCGCCTGTTGACTCTGTCTGAAGAGGGCACCGCTATTACCCTGGGGTTTTTGGGCGTGGGCGATTTTGCCGGACAGCCGCTCGTTGGCATTCAACCCTGCGAGTTGGAATGCCTGATGGATGTCGAGGCCATCCGGCTGCATCACGAGCAGTGTCGGGAATTGCCGCAGGTAACGATGGCCCACCTGTATCAGATGCAAGCGCTGATTTGCATGCGACAGGGCAATATTCCGCAGCGGTTAGAGCTGCTGCTCACCTGGCTGGGGCAGAAGTTTGGTTGCTCGACCGAGGGCGGGCAGTTGATTCAACTGCGATTGACCCATCAGGAAATGGCTGAAACCATCGGCACCACTCGCGTGACGGTGACTCGACTTATGCAAGCTCTGGAACAGCAAGGCAGCCTCCGCTATTCCCGACGCCAACAAATTGTTTTGCATCAATCCTGGTGGTGCGATCGCGCAGCCTGATCGGATGAGCTGGGCTCCCAGACCATTAAAGCTTCCGACTCGACGAGGTTCAACCTTATGGTGATCATTAGCGGAAACCGTTTGCTCCTCAATAGCTTGACGACCGACTTGAATTAGAATGATAATCATTATCACTTTATTCTGGCGTGTAGCTCAGATTTTCTGACAGCAGATCAGTCCATTCCATTCCATTGGTTCAGGCTGTCTTATGTTCTCTCTCAAACCCCTGGTAGAACTCCAGGTTCACCGATCGCTGTCAGAGTACATTACCGCGTTGGGCTGGTCGCCGGTCGGGAATCGATTGGCGATCGCTTCTGGTGCCGGGGAGGTGGTGTTGTGGCAGGACTTTAAAGAAACCGTACTTCAGACGGCCAGTGATGCTTCCATTGACGCCCTAGGGTTTTCCGGAGAGGGGCAGTGGTTGGCGGCAGCTGGGCAAGCCGGGGCTGTGACGCTCTGGTGGCTGTCTGCTGACTCACCTGAGCGGGTAGAGACGCTGACCTGGGGGTCAGTCTGGATCGATCGCCTGCAGTGGCATCCCCATCAACCCTGGCTCGCCTACAACTGTGGCAAGACAGTCCATATTTGGGATGCTGATCAGGGTGAAGCTCTGGCCATACTGGAATTGCCCGCTACTGTGCAGGATCTAGGCTGGTCTCCCGATGGTACTCATCTAGCGGTTTCGGCTCAAAAACAGGTTTACATTTGGGAAACGTCTCGCTGGATTTCCCATCAATATGAATGGGAACTGATGGCCGCCAGTCGAGTCTTGAAATGGTCCCCTGAAGGAGCCTACCTGGCGTCAGCCAATCAGGATCATAGCGTTGGCGTCCTCACCTGGAGCAACGTCCGTGCCCTAAAGCAATTTCCCAATAAATCAGGTGATTTGCCCGCGCTGCTGGCGGGGCTGCCTGGCAAGATCCGGCAACTTGCTTGGGCCGATGTTCCGGATGCCGAGCGCTCCCCAATTTTGGCAACCACCACCCAGAATCTGGTTGTCATGTGGATACTGATTCCTGAGGAGGGGTGGCAGAGTTATGTGCTGAATTTACACCAAGACACGGTTCTGGATGTGGCCTTTCACCCCCAAACCGGATTACTGGCCTCCCTATCGGAGGATGGCTGGATTCTGCTGTGGCAGGCGGCTGTAGAACCGGTTCAATTGCTGGAAGGTGCCCAAGGGGGCTTTTCCTGTTTGACGTGGCATCCAACCGGAGAGTACCTGGCGGCTGGTGGTCAACAGGGCGAGGTGCTGGTGTGGGCTCTTTGCCCCGATGCCAGACAGCGGCTGTTATCGCAACTAGGGGCGCTATTGTGAGCTTTGAGGCGCTCCTCCCTGTGCTAGGCGAAACCATTCGTTGCCCCTGCTGCGATCGCCCTATTCCAGCGCTGGTATTGACGAATGCCTACCTCTGCCCTCGCCACGGTCTGTTTGAAGTCAGTGCGGCTGAGAATGGCATCATCCATCTCGACTCAGGACAGCACTGGCGGCTTTGGCAGGGCCAATGGTATCGCCAGCACCAGCAGATTGAGAGTCTACGAACCGAAATTCTTGCGGCGCTAGATCATCTCCACCATCAGGGATTTCACGCCACCGGGATAACCCTAGCCCAGCGATATCGTGACTTGGTAAAGCCTTATGTAGAGTCCCGGTCTGATTGGTTTCGCCAGATCTACTACGGAAAGCTGCGTTTATTTGGTTTGCCGATAACCTTTCAGCCTGATACCCAGACGGGGTCTCGATGGCAGGTGGTCGCCTTTGAACTTGCTAAGACCTTTGGATCGCCCAAAACCTACCGCTATTTCGTCTGTACTCGCATGACCGGGGGGGTGAGGAAATGAGGCGTGGAAAGAGTAGCAAGAACCATGCTCATTCTCGCTGATCTATCTCGTTCTAGTTTATGGCTCCCTGATAAGAGGACAACACCATGGCTCCATTGCTCATTCTGGCCCATGTTGAAGCAGCCAATCGGTTAACGGCGTTGCTAAACGGGCAGCTTACGCCAGCGACGATCACAGCGGGAATTGCGATCGCCTATGCCTTCGGTGCCGTACATGCCCTTTCTCCCGGTCATGGCAAAACCTTGGTGGGCGCTTACCTGGTGGGCAGCCGAGGTACACCGCAGGCCGCTCTCTGGTTAGGGCTAACTACTACGGTGACTCATACCCTGACGGTTTTCATCTTGGGAGTGACCACTCTGCTAGCCTCCCATTACATCGATCTCGACCGAGTCTATCCGATTTTGGGAGCCGCCAGTGGAGTGGCGATTTGTCTGGTAGGGCTGCGCTTGCTAGCCGTGCGCTTGAAGGATGGACATGACCATCATCACCCTCACGCTCATCATCACCATGATGATCAACCGCAGGAAGACTGGTCATCGATTTTGACTATCGGTATTTCGGGTGGGTTGGTGCCCTGTCCATCGGCTTGGGTTTTGCTGCTGAGCGCGATCGCACTCCACCAAATCGCCTACGGGTTAGTGCTCATCGGCGGCTTTAGTCTGGGGCTAGCATCGGTGCTGACTAGCCTTGGGTTAGCCGCCGTTTATGGACAACAGTGGCTGGAAAAATCCCCTTTGGGGGCTGGAGTAATGCAGCGGCTATCGGTAGTCAGTGCTCTGGCAACAGTCTGTATTGGACTCGGTCTGACAACAGTGGCGTTAATATGAACCTCACCACCCCATCTTCATAGTTGAAATTTAATCACGCCGTGATTGGAGAAAAGCGCCATGGTTGCAGCCGCCTTCATCCCCGTCCCCATCGCCGTTCTCACCGTCTCCGACAGCCGCACCGAAGCCATGGATAAATCGGGCCAGCTGCTGGTGGAACGCCTGCAAACCGCAGGCCACACCCTGGCCGAAAAAAGGATCGTGCCCGACGACATTTACCAAATTCGAGCGGTGGTCTCCCGCTGGATTGCCGATGCTGGGGTGCAGGCCATCATCACCACTGGAGGCACGGGGGTGACGGGGCGGGACGGCACCCCTGAAGCTATTGCCCCCCTGTTGGATAAAGAACTCCCTGGCTTCGGAGAAATCTTTCGGATGGTGTCTTACCAGGAGATTAAAACGTCCACGGTGCAGTCTCGCGCCCTGGCGGGGGTGGCCAACGGCACCTACATTTTTTGCTTGCCAGGGTCATCGGGGGCTTGCCGCACCGGCTGGAATGCCCTGATTAACGACCAGCTGGATGCCCGCCATCGGCCCTGCAACCTGGTGGAGTTGATGCCCCGCCTGCTGGAGCGGTAGTAAGATGCTTGTACAAAAATCACACTCCCCCCAGCGACCCTATGGACTGGCTGCTAGACCCTTTGAGTTACGAGTTTATGCGGCAAGCGCTAATGGCGGGTGTGCTGATGGGCGTTTTATGTCCGATTGTGGGCACTTATTTGCTAGTGCAGCGGATGGCGTTATTGGGAGATGTGGTGGCGCATGCGGTGCTGCCAGGGCTGGAGATCGCCAACTTCCTAAATATTCCTTTGATCATTGGAGCCTTTGTCTTTGGCATGTTCGGCACCTTTGTCACGGGCTGGATTCGCTCGCAATCTAAAGTCAAGGTCGATGCGGCCATGGCCATCACCCTCTCCAGCTTTTTCTCACTCGGCATCATCCTGCTCACCAGTCTGCGCAGCCGCTTCGATCTCGAAGAGCTGCTGTTTGGCGATATCCTCAGCATCGCCCCAGC